>DATHZE010000214.1:0-18013 GCA_035458765.1 Longimicrobiales bacterium | reverse complement strand
TCGTGTAGACGGTGTTGCGGCCCTGTCGGTCGAAGGTGAGCACGTCGTACGGCTTGGCTCCGGGTCCCTCCATGCCAGGCGAACCCGTGGGCATGCCGGGGACGGCGATACCGGCGATCTCCGGCCGCTCGGCCAACATCCGCTTGATGACGTCGCCGGGGACGTGTCCCTCCACCACGTAGCCGTCCACCAGGGCGGTGTGGCACGACGAATTGCCGGCCGGCACACCGGCGTCACGCTTGACCGACATGAGGTCCGTCACGTTGCGGGCGTCAACCTCGAAGCCGGCGGCCTGGAGGTGCTCCACCCATCCGTTGCAGCAGCCGCAGCCTTCCGTCTTGTAGACCACTATCTTGATGAGGGCCTGGTCGGAGGCGGACGCGACGTCCGAGGCCGGCCTGGCCGCCATGCTGGACAGCGCGGCGGCTTCGGGGCCGGTGTCCTGGGTGCCGCATGCGGCCACCGCAAGCAGGGTCGTGACGGTGATGATGTAACGCTTCATGAGGATCGACTCGTTCTCGGGCAGGAGGCGCGTGGTGGCTACACGGGGGAAGAGGTGGAGATCCGTCGCGGGCGACGCGCCACGAAATCAGGCGTCGTTGGGACCCGAGTGTCCCGGGGGCACCGGCGCGCGTGTTGGGCAGGCGGGGCGGTGGGGCATACCCCCGGGACAGGGTCGGAGCATCAAGACAAAAGTGCCCCCGTCCAGATGAACGCATCGTGAATCCAACATGAAGACTCGTTCATGTAGCCCGAGCGCCTGCGGGACCGCACTATAGTCAGGGCCGCGCACGCACTCATTGGACCAAGACTGACGGAGACCCCCATGCGCATCCTGGTGGTCGAGGATGACAAGAAGGTGGCGCGCTTCCTGGAGAAGGGTCTCCGGGAGGAGGGCTACGCCGTGGATGTCTCGCACGACGGCGTGGACGGCCTCATGAAGGCCCATGTGCACGAGTACGACCTCCTCCTCCTGGACATCATGCTCCCGGAGAAGTCCGGGCTGGAAATCGTCCGCGACCTGCGGGCCAAGGAGAGGGCGGTGCCGGTCCTCCTTCTGACGGCGCGGGACGCCCAGGAGGACGTGGTGCTGGGACTGGACGCCGGGGCCGACGACTACCTGACCAAGCCGTTCGGGTTCGACGAACTCCTGGCGCGCATCCGGGCGCTGCTGCGCCGGGGCGGGGCCGCACGCCTCGACCGGCTCCTGTACGACGACGTCGAACTCGACCGGGTCAAGCACGTGGCGCACCGGGGCGGAGTCCGGCTGGAGCTCACACCCAAGGAATTCCAGCTTCTCGAGTTCCTCCTGCTCAACGCCGAACGCGTGGTCCGGCGCACCGAACTTCTGGAGAAGGTCTGGGACCTCCACTTCGATCCCATGAGCAACGTGGTGGACGTCCACGTCGGCCATCTGCGGCGCAAGCTGCGCGAGTCGGGTGCCGATCCTCTGCTCCAGACCGTGCGCGGCGTTGGCTACCTCTTCCAGAAGGGTCAGGGCGAGTGAGGAGTTCCTTCCGTTTTCAGCTCGCCCTGCGAGCCACCGGTGCCATGGCCACGGGGATGGCGGCGGTGGCGGCCGTTTCGTTCTTCGCCGTCCGCTCCGTCCTGGACGGCGAGTTGGACGCGTCCATTCTGAGCGTGGCCTCCATCCAGGCTGCCTCCCTCACCGATGCGCCGTCCGGGGCCATGCACTTCCACGAGTGGGAGTTGACTCCCGACGAGGCCACGTCCCTCCAGGATCTGATCCGATACGCCCAGGTGTGGCAGGGCGACGGCGTGAGCCTGCTCCGCAACCAGTACATGACCTCGGACCTGCCCCTGGACCGTGAGCATCTGGCCCGCGCGGCCGACGGGACCGTGGTCTGGACCCGGACGACCTGGAACGGGATGCCCATCCGGGCGCTCTACTATCCGCTGGAGCGCTTCGGCATGGCCCACGAGCGGCACGTTCTGGAGGTGGCCGCGCCCCTCACCGCCCGCAACCAGATGCTCACCCGCGTCGGGCTGTTCCTTCTGGCCCTGACGGCAGTCATGAGCGGCGCGACGTTCATGGGCGCGTCCTGGTTGGCAGGTCGCGCCATGCGCCCGGTGAACGAGGTCATCGACCAGGCCGAGGCCATCGGCGCCGGGTCCCTGGACCGCCGTATCCACGCGTATGCCGAGGTCGTCGAGTACCGGCGGCTCGTGGACGTGCTCAACACCATGATGGGGCGCATCCAGGGGGCGTTCGAGGCCCAGCGGCGCTTCACGGCGGACGCGAGCCACGAACTGCGTTCCCCGCTCACGGTCATGAGGGGCGAGTTGGAGTTGGCCCTCCGCCGGGAGCGCGCGCCGGAGGAGTACCGGCGGGTACTGGAGAGCACGTTGGAGGAGGTCGTACGGCTCGCGCGCATCAGCGAGGACCTCCTGGTCCTGGCCCGGTCCGACTCGGGGGCGCTGCGTCCCCGCCTCGAGTTGACGTCCGTCATGGACGTGGCGGCCCACGTGGTGGAGCGCCTGCAGGTCACCGCACGAGAGAAGGGGATCGACCTCCGGCTGGACGGAGAGGCCGAAAGCGTGGCGCAGGTCGATCCCGGGCTCGTGGGCCAGGTCGTGTGGAACCTGGTGGACAACGCCCTCAAGTACACGCCACGCGGCGGACACGTCCGCACCTCCGTCCAGCGAGGCGGGCAGGAGGTCGTGCTGACCGTGGAGGACACCGGCCCTGGCTTTCAGGACCCGTCCGTGGCGTTCCGACGGTTCTTCCGGGAGGACGCCGCGCGCACCCACCGCACCCCCACCGACGGAACGGGGCTGGGCCTGGCCATCGTGCAGGCCGTGACCGACGCCCATGGCGGGACCGTCTCCGCCGGCAACCGCCCGGGCGGTGGGGCCCGGGTGGAGGTCCACATCCCCGCGCAGCCGCGGATCCCGGCCGAATCCTGAAGCTTTCTTCATCTCCATCTCATCGGGGCTTCACCTGGTTCCGACGACATTCCCGCCATGAAAGGGAATCCCCCGTTGGAGGTGGCGCGCGTGACCAAGCTGCCGAAGGCCGTCGCCGTATCGGCTCTTCTGGCGCTGTTGCCGGGCATGGCAGCGGCGCAAACTCGCCCGGATAGCCTGACCCTCGACCATGTGCTGGACCTGGTTCGGGAGCGTAACCCCCGCCTCCAGGCCATGAGGGCTGCGGCCGAAGGAGCCGCGTATCGGGCGCCGGAGGCGTCCACGCTCCCCGACCCGGTCTTCCAGCTCGGCGTCATGAACTTCGGCCTGCCCAGCCTGAACGCCGACATGCCGACGTCCATGGCGCCGTCGGTCCAGCTCATGCAGATGATCCCCTTCCCGGGCAAGCTGTCCCTGAAGGGCGAGATCGCGTCGTACGACCAGGAGATGGCCGGCACCGCCGTGGGCGAGATGGAGTGGCAGATGCGGAGCATGGCGTCGTCCATGTTCTTCGACCTCTATGCCCTGGACCGGCGTCTGGGCGTCATGGAACGGACGCTGTCGCTCCTCCAGGATTTCCAGCAGGTGGCCAAAGCCATGTACGCCTCGGGCATGGGTCGCCAGACGGACGCACTCCGGGCCGACGTCGAGGTGGCGCGCATGGACGGCGACATCCGCTCCATGCGGGCCATGCGGACCACGATGGCGGCGCGGCTGAACGGCATGCTCGACCGGCCCGCCGATACGCCGGTCCCCTCACCGGCGTTGGGCCAGCTTCCGGCCACGCTTCCGCCGGCGGACACCCTCAACGCCTGGGCGACCGGGTCGCGGCCCTTTCTGACCGAGGGCCGACTGGGGGTCGCTCAGGCCGGGAGCCGTGTGGAGTTGGCCCGTCGCGAGCTCTGGCCGGACGTAACGCTGGGCCTGAGCTACGGTCAGCGTGACCTGGGCATGGGCACCGAGCGTATGGGGAGCGTCATGGTGGGCTTCAGCCTGCCCGTGTTCGCGTCCCGGCGGCAGAGCGCCATGAAGGACGAGGCCCTCGCCATGGAACGAATGGCCCGGGCGGAGCTGGGAAGCCGCCACGCCGAGGTCCAGTCCCAGGTCGGCGCCCTGGTCGCAGAGCTGGACCGGGCCAGGAGCCTCGCACGCCTCTATTCCGAAGAGGTGATTCCCGAAGCCCGCGCCACCGTGGAGTCCGCGTTGTCGTCCTACCGCGTGGGCGCCGTGGACTTCATGACGCTCGTGGACGCTCAGATGACCCTGAACCAATTCGAGGGGGAGCTGTTCCAGCTCCTGGGCGACTACGGCAAGGCCTTCACGGCCCTGGAATCCGTGGTGGGCCGCACGCTTCCTCTCTCCGACCCGACTTTGGCGGAACCCCGATGAATACACGCAACCAGATCGCCGTGTCCGTCTTCGTCGTCGCGGGGGCCCTGGCCACCGTGGCTTTCACCGCTCAAGACGGCCAGGAGGCGGCGGGGCAGGGAGGCATGGAAGGGCACGACCACGCCGCCATGACCGCCGCCAGCGGCGAGCTCAAGCCCGTCTCGTTGGACGCCGAACAGGCTCGCCGCATCGGCGTCACGTACGCAATGGTGGAGCGGCGGGCGCTCCCGATGTTCCTGCGCACCGTGGGTACGGTGACGTACGACGAGACCCGCCTGTCCACGGTGAACCCCAAGGTGGAGGGGTGGGTTGAGCGCCTCCACGTGGACTTCACCGGTGCGGCGGTGCGTGCGGGGGAGCCCCTCATGGACATCTACAGTCCGGCCCTGGTCTCGGCCCAGGAGGAGTTGATCCTGGCGGCGCGCCTGCTCAAGGACGCCAGCGGCGAGCGCAGTTCCGCCAATGCCCGGGAACTCCTGGCCTCGGCGCGTAGGCGGCTGGCCTATTGGGACATTCCTGCCGAGGAGATCCAACGCATCGAGGAGAGCGGGGAGTCGACCAAGACCCTCACCCTTCGGGCGCCTGCATCCGGCATGGTGGTGGAGAAGAACGTGGTGGAGGGGGACCGCATCATGCCCGGCATGACCCTCTATCGCGTCGCCGACCTGTCCCGCGTCTGGCTCGAGGCCGACGTGTTCGAGAAGGACATGGCGTCGGTTCAGGTGGGTCAGGGAGCGCTGGTGAACTTCGAGGCCTACCCCGGCCGAGCCTTCACCGGCAGGGTCACCTACGTGTATCCCACGGTGTCCATGCAGTCGCGGACGGTGCGGGTCCGCGTCGAGCTGCCCAATGCGGATGGCGATCTGAAACCCGGCATGTATGCAGGCCTCAACCTCACGGTGCCTCCCACCCAACCCACCCTGGTGGTCCCGCGCAGCGCCGTCATCGAAACCGGCGTGCGCACCCTGGTGTTCGTCCAGGGCGAGGACGGAACCCTCTTCCCCCGTGAGGTCGTGACCGGACGTGCCTCGCTGCAGTTGGTCGAGATCCTCCGAGGCGTTGCCGAAGGCGAGCGCGTCGTCTCGTCGGCGGCCTTCCTGGTGGACGCCGAATCGAACCTCGGCACCATGACGGGCGGTGCGGAGACCATGCCGGGGATGGACATGGGATCCATGCCCGCCATGGACCACTCGAACCACTGAGGACGGGACCATGCTGAGGAAGCTCATCGCCTGGTCGGTGGGGAACCGGGTCCTGGTCCTCATTGCGGCGGGGTTCGCCGCGGCCGGAGGGGTCGTGGCCATGCGGAGCCTCCCCCTGGAGGCCATTCCCGACCTGTCCGACGTGCAGGTCATCATCCAGACGGAGTACCCGGGGCAGGCGCCCCAGATCGTCGAAGACCAGGTCACGTATCCCATCGCCTCGGAGATGCTCAAGGTCCCCGGGGCCCGGACGGTACGGGCGTACTCCTTCTTCGAGACGTCCTTAGTCTACGTCATCTTCGACGACGGCACCGACCTCTACTGGGCGCGGAGCCGGGTGCTGGAGTACCTCTCGGGCATCCAGAGCCGCCTCCCCGACGCCGCCCAGGCTGCGCTGGGCCCCGACGCCACCGGGCTGGGGTGGGTCTACCAGTACGTCCTCCTGGACACCACGGGCACCCACTCCCTGGCAGACCTGAGGGCCTACCAGGACTGGACGCTCCGATACCAGCTCACCTCGGTTCCCGGCGTGAGCGAAGTGGCTTCGGTGGGTGGGTACGAGCGGGTCTACGAGGTCATGGTGGACCCGGTGAAGCTCCGGGGATACGGGATCCCCGTGACCCGGGTCATGGAAGCGCTCCGCGCCTCCAACGAGGACGTGGGGGCCATGGTCCTGGAGCTGGCCGAGCGGGAGTACATGATCCGCGGGCTCGGCTACCTGGAAGGGCTCGACGACATCGGCGACGTGGTGGTGAGCGCCTCGGACCACGGGGTGGCGGTGCGGGTCCGCGACGTCGCCACCGTGCGTCTGGCTCCCGACGTGCGCCGCGGCGTCGCGGACCTGGACGGGCGGGGTGACGTGGTGGGCGGCATCGTCATCATGCGCTTCGGCGAGAACGCCCTGGCCACCATCGAGCGGGTGAAGGAGAAGATCGCCTCGCTGGAGGAGTCCCTCCCCGAGGGCATGGTCATCCAGCCGGTGTACGACCGCTCCGACCTCATCCTCCGGGCCATCGACACCCTTAAGGAGAAGCTCCTGGAGGAGTCGTTGGTGGTGGCGCTCATCACCGTGCTCTTCCTCGTGCACGTGCGGAGCGCCCTCGTGGTCATCCTGACCCTCCCGCTCTCCATCCTGCTGGCCTTCCTGGCCATGCGGGGGCTGGGACTCTCCGCCGACATCATGAGCCTGGGGGGCATCGCCATCGCCATCGGCGCCATGATCGATGCCGCCATCGTGATGGTGGAGAACATGCACAAGCACCTGGAGCACGTCATCGCCGAGAAGCGTGCTGCTGCTGCGGCGGAGGGGCGGACGCTCCAGGGTGCTGGGGACGGGAACTACCTCCACACCGACCTCCTCACCGCCCGCGAGCGGTGGGACCTGGTCGTCCGCAGCGCCCAGGAGGTGGGGCCGGCGCTGTTCTTCTCCCTGCTGATCATCACGGTCTCGTTCTTCCCGGTGTTCAGCCTGGAGGCCCAGGAGGGGAGAATGTTCAAGCCCCTGGCCTGGACCAAGACGCTGGCCATGGCCGGCGCCGCCCTCGTGTCCGTGACGGTGGTTCCGGTTGCCATGGGGTACCTGATCCGGGGCCGCATCCACAAGGAGCGGGCCAACCCCCTCAACCGGGGACTCATCGCGGCCTACATGCCGCTCCTGAATTTCGTCCTCCGAAATCGGTGGCCGGTGGTGGCCGTCGCCCTGGCGGCGGTGATTCTCACCGTCATTCCGGCGCGGCGGATCGGGTCCGAGTTCATGCCGCCGCTCAACGAGGGCACGGTGCTGTACATGCCCACCACCCTCCCGGGGATCAGCGTGCAGAAGGCCATGGCCACCATGCGCCTCCAGGACTCGATTCTGGCGTCCTTCCCGGAGGTGGAGAGCGTCTTCGGAAAGGCGGGCCGGGCGAACACCGCCACCGATCCGGCGCCCCTGGACATGTTCGAGACCACCCTGGCCCTCAAGCCCGAAGGCGAGTGGCGCCCGGGGGTGACGTACGACTCCCTCATCGCCGAGATGGACGCGGCGGTGCGCTTCGCCGGCGTGGCCAACTCATGGACCATGCCCATCCGGGGGCGGATCGACATGCTGGCCACGGGGATCCGCACCCCCGTGGGGGTGAAGATCTTCGGCCCCGACCTGAGGGAGCTGGAGCGGCTGGCGAAGGAAGTCGAGGTCGCCGTACAAATGGTCCCGGGCACCCGCTCGGCCTTCGGCGAGCGGGTCGTGTCGGGCGCGTATCTGGACATCGAGGTGGACCGGGACGCGGCGGCCAGGTACGGGCTGAACGTGGAGGAGATCCAGATGGTGATCTCCTCGGCCATCGGAGGGATGGCGGTGACCACCACCGTGGAGGGGCGGGAGCGCTACGACGTCCGCGTCCGCTACCCCCAGGAGCTCCGGGATCAGCCGGAGCGCCTGGCCGAGGTCCTGATTCCCGTGGGGCAGGTGCGTCCCGGGATGGGAACCATGGCCGCTCCGGCCACCATGGCCGGGATGGGCAGCACCACCTCCGGAGGGAGCGGAAGCGCCATGGGCGGCATGTCCATGGGGGGCGGCGCCGCGCCCGCCGGCACGGCGCAGATCCCCCTGGGTCAGGTGGCCCGCATCCGCACCGTGGACGGGCCCATGGCCATCAAGACCGAGCAGGCCTTTCCCACCGCCTGGGTCTTCGTGGACACCGACGCCTCCGACCTGGGGAGCTACGTGGTCGCTGCCCAGGACATGGTGGACCAGATGGTGACGCTCCCCCAGGGGTACACCATGACCTGGTCGGGACAGTACGAGTACATGCAGCGGGCGCAGGAGCGGTTGGCGGTGGTGGTCCCCGCCACCCTGCTCATCATCTTCCTTCTCCTCTACATGAATTTCGGCAGGCTGGGGGAGACCCTCATCGTCCTCCTGTCGCTTCCGTTCGCCCTGGTCGGGGGTGTGGTCTTCATGGCCCTCATGGGATTCAACTGGTCCGTGGCCACGGGGGTGGGCTTCATCGCCCTGGCCGGCGTGGCCGCCGAGACGGGCGTGGTGATGCTCCTCTACCTGGACAATGCCTGGAGGGACCGCCTGGCCAAGGGGAGGAACACCTTGGCGGACCTGAGGGACGCAGTGGTGGAGGGGGCGGCGCTCCGCCTCCGCCCGAAGATGATGACGGTGGTCACCGTCATCACCGGCCTCCTGCCCCTCTTCTGGGGTCAGGGGACCGGCGCCTCGGTGATGCGCCGCATCGCCGCCCCCATGGTGGGGGGGATGGTTTCGGCCCTCATCCTCACCCTTCTCGTGATTCCCGCGCTCTACTCCCTCTGGCAGGAAGCCCGCCTTCGGGCGGGTGCCGTGGAGGAGGAGGTCACCTTCGGCACCGAGGCGGTACCCGTAGGATCCGACTGACGATCGCAGCACTCCCCTGGAAAGAGACGACGACATGTACCAGCCAAGACCTTCCCCGACCGTTCCTGCCCTGCTTCTCCTCCTGGCGACCGCGGTTCCCGCCGCGGGCCAGGACCACGGCGGCCACGCCATGGGCGCCGCCTCCGACTCGATGACGGTGGCCGAGACGGTCCAGGCGTACCATGACGCCCTGCAGAAGGGAGACACCTCCGCCGTCCTGGCGTTGTTGGCCGAGGATGTCCACATCCTCGAGAGCGGCGGGATGGAGACACGCGACGAGTACCGCTCCCACCACCTTCCGGGCGACATGGCCTTCGCCGCGGCCGTCACCCGGGAACGCACCCCCGTGCACGTCACCCTCGCCGGCGACGTGGCGTGGGCGGTGTCCACCTCCGGCACGTCGGGGACGTTCCGGGACCGCGCCGTGAACTCGGTCGGCGCCGAGCTCATGGTGCTGACCCGCCAGGAGGGAGTGTGGCTCATCCGTGCAATCCACTGGTCGTCCCGCCAGGCACGTTGACGTTGAACCCGTACCCGAACGAAAAGGACCTTCCGTGAAGACCTTCACCCAGCGCCTCCTGTTCCTGTTCCTCCTCCTCGTCGTCGTCGCCGGCGCGGCTCACCCCCGTGCTTCGGAGGTGACGGTGCGCCACTTCGGCCTGGCCAGTTCCATTCCCGCCGACAAGGCGGAGGTCCACGCGGTGGAGCAGATCCGTCTGACCTTCACCCAGGAGCCGGCGGAGGGCTCGCTGTCGGTGCGGCTCCTGAACGCAGCCGGTGAGCCCGTGCAGACCTCCGCGCCCGTGAAGGACTCCGAGGATGCCAAGTCCTTCACGGTGAAGCCTTCGTCGGCGCCGGCTCCCGGGAGCTACACGGTGTCGTGGCGAGGGATGGGGGCCGACGGCCACGTGGTGCGTGGTGACTTCTCCTTCACCGTCATGGCCCACTAGGTGCCGGGACCCGTCGGCGCAGGGGTGGGGTGGCTTCTCTTCGCCTCCCTCAGCGTGGTCACGGGAGTCGTGGCCAGCCGATGGGTCGTCCTGTCCGGCCCAGGAGATGATCACCCCGCCCTGCGCCTCCAAGCGGCGCGGCTCGGAATGGGCGGCGCCGTGGCCCTGGCCGCGGCCCTGGTAGGGGTGTTCGCCCGACAGCTCCTGGAGTTCCGGGATCCCTTCGTGCCCTGGCGTGACGATGCCCACCTCCTTCTCACGGGAACGGCGTGGGGAGCCACCTGGCTCACCGGCGCCGTGGCGTCCGTCCTCCTGGTCGTCGCCTTCGGGGCGGCGGCCGGAGGCCGGCGTTGGGGGTGGTGGATGGGCACCGTTCTGGGGTTGGGGGTCGGCGCCTTTCCCGCCTTCACGGGGCATGCCAACGCCGGCGATCTGAGGGGGCTGACCCTGGCCGCCGACATCCTCCACGTCTGGGGGGCGGGGGCGTGGATGGGTGGGCTCCTGGTGCTGATGGTCCTGGAGGGTCGCCGCCGTCGCGCCGGCGGCGGCAGCGTCCTCCCCCTGCTGGTTCCCGCCTTCTCCCGACTGGCCATGCTCTGCGTGGGCCTCCTGGTGTCCACGGGGATTCTCGCGGCGTGGGTTCACCTGGACGCGTGGGGAGCCCTCGTCACCACGCCCTACGGAAGGCTGTTGGCATTGAAGCTCGTCGGGGTGGCCGGCGTCCTGGCCCTGGGCGCGTTGAACCTCCGGCGCTGGACGCCCCGCCTGGCCGGCGACGAGGGGCAGGAGGGCATGCGCCGCACGGCGACGTGGGAGCTCGCGCTGGGCGGGATGGTGCTCCTGGTGACGGCCCTCCTCGTGCGCACCTCCCCCATGTAATACACTGAGCCATGCTGCCCATCTCGTCCGCCGTACGCCTCCGACTGGCCCGGAGCCACCGTTTCGTGGGACTGGTCGCGATCCTTCCCCTGGTCGGGTGGATCGCGTCGTCCTTCGTCCTCCATGGCGTGGGGCTGGCCCTTCCCAACGGGCTGCAGGGGGTGTACGAGCTCGCGCCCCATCACCCCGGAGGCATTCGCCTGGAGGAGGCGGGGGTGCTGCCTCCGGGCGAGATCCTGGAGTCGGTGGGCGCCGACGGCATGGAGCGGATCTACTGGCTCCGCCTGGAGGCGTTGGGCGGCACGCCGGTCTACGTCGTGAAGCCCGGGCCCTTCGATCTGGAGCGGGTCTACGACGCCCGCACCGGGGCGCGGATGGATCCCCTTCCCGACGAGATGCTGCGGCGCATCGCCGACGGAGAATTGACGGGGACGCGGGCGCGGGCGCTCTCCGACGCCCCCGAGTTCAACCGGTACTACACCGTGGAGCGGCTGCCCGCCGTGGCGGTGGAGATGGAAGGAGACCAGCCCAGCGAGGTCGTCCTGTCCCGGGCCTCCGGCAGGGTCCTCCGGCGCACCGATCCACTGGCGAGGTGGTTCCACCAGGCGTACCTCAGCGTGCACGTGTGGCAGTGGGGCGACGCCCTCCGCCTGTTCACCGGCGTGCTCTATGGGTTGGTGGGAATCGCCCTCGTCCTGGTCGCCCTGGGCGCGGCCCTGTGGGTGGACCGGCGGCCCGCCCGCCGGCGGTGGACCGACCAGGTCCGACCCGCGCGGCGCCTCCACGCCCGCGTCGCGCCGGTGGCAGCGTTGGTTCTCGCGACCCAGATGCTGGTGGGGGCCTACCTGTGGTACAACCTGGGTCTCATCGAGCCACGCTTCCGGGGACAGGGCTCCTTCCAGGAGGCCTGGGTCGGCGGCCTTGCCGTCACCGAGCCCCTGGCGTCCGTCGAGGACATCGCCGCGGCCCTTCCCGCCGACGCGCTCGAGGGTGCCGAACCGGTGCAGCGTTTCGAATGGCGCGCCATCGGCCCCCTCCGTCTGTGGGTGGTCTACCCGGAACGCGACGCCCAGGGGCTCGTCCTCGATGCCGCCACCGCGTCGGTCCGGGGACCGCTCTCGGAGGAGGAGGCGCTCCAGGCGGCGGACGCCGTGGTGGCGGGGGAGCCTGCGGGGCCTGGGGCCGAAGCCACCGAGTACTGGATGGACGCCAACGCACAGGTTCCCACCTGGCGCTTCCGCTTCTCCGACCCCGACGACAGCGACGTCCACGTGTCCCGCGCCACGGGGGAGGTGATCCAGCGCCGCCCCGCCGTGTGGCGCGCCTTCGGCCCATTCCTGGCCTACCACACGTTCGCCTTCAGCGGCAATCCCTGGCTGGACACCCTCCTGCTCACGCTGCTGCAGGTGACCGTGCTGGTCATGGTCATCACCGGCTGGCGCATGGCCCGCAGGAAGGACTAGCCCCTGCGGGGAATCTCCCCGCAACGCCTCTCCAGCTATTCCCGACTCCCTTACCGGACCTGGGGGTCGCACATTCCGCGCCTTGCTGTTTGAGAGGGGCCGGGGCCGAGCCGCGCACCTCCACCGGCCTCAGCGCGTCTGGGACGGGACCGAGTCGCCCACGGCGTGACCGCCGTGCTGCCGCATCATGCGCTCCGGCGACATGCCCTGGCGCTGGAAGACCACCCAGAGGCCGGCCAGGAGGACGACGAGGGCGAGGACCCGCCGAGACCAGGGGCGCTGCGCCGCGAGGCGGCGGACGCCCAGGCCCAGGACCGCCAGCGCGGGGGCAGTGGCGAGACCGAAGGCGGCCATGGCCAATCCTCCGGTGAGGGGGTCGCCCGACGCCACGGCGATGCCCAGGGTGGCGTAGACGAGCCCGCAGGGCAGGAGTCCGTTGGCCATGCCGAAGACGAAGCGGGAGCCCAGATCGCCTCGGGTGGCGGCCCGGGTCGCGAGCCGGGCGAGCCCGGGAATGCGCAGGGCCGGCTCGGGCACGAGGCCCGCCAGTCCTGCGGCGAACCAGATGACGAGGGTGGCCGACACGGCCGTGGCCACCCAGGTTGGACCAGGTACCGAGTGACCGATGAGGCCGGCCAGGATCCCGAGCACCGTGTAGGTGAGGATCTTGCCGGCGTGCCAGGCGGCTGTGTGGGAGATCCTTCCCCCGCACGCCAGGGCGAAGGACCCGCACATCCCCATGCAGTGGGGACTACCGAACAGGCCTGCGAGCGCAGCTGCCGAGATGGCGGGTATCATGGAAGCGTGGGCGGGGCTGGCCAGAGGGATAGCAGGACCGTGTGACGCCGGAGTACGTGGAGCCAACCGCACCAGAGAACCTTATGGAACAGACCACCCCAGGTACAGTCGCGGCCACCAGCGCCGACCAGGGTTACGACATGGCCATCGTGAAGATGTTCTTCACGGCCACCGTCGTGTGGGCCCTCGTCGGGATGCTGGTCGGCGTCATCATCGCCACCCAACTCGCCTGGTGGCCCGCCAACCTCGGCCTGCCTTGGACCACGTTCGGTCGGCTGCGCCCTCTGCACACCAACGCCGTCATCTTCGCGTTCGGCGGCAACGTGGTGTTCACGGGCATCTACCACTCCATGCAGCGTCTGCTGAAGACGCGGATGTTCAACGACACGCTGTCGCGCATCCACTTCTGGGGATGGCAGGGGATCATCGTCCTGGCAGCGATCACGCTCCCCCTGGGCATGACCCAGTCGAAGGAGTACGCCGAGCTGATCTGGCCCATCGACGTGCTCATCACGCTGGTGTGGGTGGTGTTCGCCATCAACTTCTTCGGCACCATCGCCCTCAGGAAGGTCCAGCACCTGTACGTGGCGATCTGGTTCTACATGTCGTTCGTGATCACCATCGCCGTGCTCCACATCGTGAACAGCCTGGCGATCCCGGCGACCTTCTTCCGCTCGTATCCCATCTACTCCGGGCTCACCGACGCCCTGGTGCAGTGGTGGTACGGGCACAACGCCGTCGGGTTCTTCCTCACCACGCCGTTCCTGGGGCTCATGTACTACTACCTCCCCAAGGCGGCCGAGCGCCCCATCTACAGCTACCGGCTCTCCATCCTGCACTTCTGGGCGCTGGTCTTCCTCTACATCTGGGCCGGACCGCACCACCTGCTCTACTCCGCGCTCCCCGATTGGGCACAGACGCTGGGTATGGTGTTCAGCATCGTTCTGCTGGCTCCGTCGTGGGGCGGCATGCTGAACGGGCTTCTGACCCTCAAGGGTTCGTGGGACAAGGTTCGCACCGACCCCATCCTGAAGTTCATGGTGGTGGCGGTGTCGTTCTACGGCATGAGCACCTTCGAAGGCCCCATGATGTCCATCCGGGCGGTGAACGGTCTGGCCCACTACACCAACTGGGTCATCGGGCACGTCCACTCGGGCGCCCTGGGGTGGGTGGGGATGATCTCGTTCGGGATGCTCTATTGGATGGTCCAGAACATCTGGCGGCGTGACCTGGCTCACCCCAACTGGGCGACGCACCATTTCTGGCTCGCCACCATAGGAATCGTCCTCTACACCGTGTCCATGTGGGCGGCGGGCCTCATGGAGGGTCTGCAGTGGCGCGGGCTGAACGAAGCCGGCCAGCTCGCCAACCCCGTCTTCGTCGACATCACGAGGCGCCTGGGCCCGTTCATGTGGATCCGGGTGATCGGCGGCACCATGTATCTGACCGGTGCGGTCATGATGGCCATCAACTTCTGGCAGACCATCCGGGGTCCCGGCGGCGATATCGCCGAGCCGGCCCCGGCGGCAGCGGACTGAGGAGACGACCATGGACAACCAACACAAAGAGTCTGAAAAGGCCTACGGTCGCTTCCACCGCCGTTTCTTCGAAGGTAGGGCGACCTACATGGCCATCGGGACCGCCGTGGTCATTTCCATCGGCGCCCTGGTGGAGCTCACGCCCATGTTCACGGCGGGATCGTCCCTTTCGTGGGAGCGTGGTGACTGGGTGACCCCCTACACGCCGTTGGAGGTGGCGGGCCGCGACATCTACGTCCGGGAGGGCTGCTATCTGTGCCACTCCCAGATGATCCGGCCCATGCGAGCCGAGATCCTGCGGTATGGTGACTGGACCCGGGCTGCCGAGTACCAGTACGACCGTCCCTTCCTTCTGGGGTCACGGCGCCTGGGGCCCGACCTGCAGCGCCAGGGTGGCAAGTATCCCGACGCGTGGCACTACGAGCACATGCGCGATCCCCGCTCCACGTCCCCCGGGTCCATCATGCCGGTCTACCCGTGGCTGCACCGCAGCAAGGTCGATCCCGCCGACGTGACGGCCTCCGTGGTGGCCCTGAGCAAGGTGGGCACTCCCTACGCCGCCACCGACGAGGCCTCCATCCAGGCCTCGCTGCAGCAGCAGGGTCAGATCATCGTGGGCAACCTGTCCACGGCCGGCGTCACGGCGGCCTGGGACGACGAGATCGTCGCCCTCATCGCCTATCTCCAGCGTCTTGGCGTGGACGGGAAGCGCCACCTCGCGGAGCAGGGAGGTGGGCAATGAACCCGCTGCTCCAGGAGGCTGCGGCATCCGTGGAGTTGGGATGGGTCCTGGCGGCCATGACCGTCGTGTTTTTCGCCATCTTTCTGGGGTGGGTCTGGTACGCCTGGTCGCCGGGAAACCGCTCGCTCATGGAGGAAGCCGCCCAGATGCCGCTCAACGACGGAGGTGACGCGTGAGCACCGAGAACAATCGCCTCCTGGGTCACTCCGACGAGGCGGACGGAATCGACGAATACGACAACCCGCTTCCGGATTGGTGGGTGGGGTTGTTCTGGTTCACCATCGTCTGGGCCATCGGGTACGGCCTGTGGTACCATGCCTTGGCCGATCGTTCCCAGGTCAAGAACCTGGCCGAGGAGATGGCGGCGGCCGAGGCGATGTATCCCGAGCAGGCCGTGGCGGCTGCAGCGAACATCGCCGACTTCACCATCACGCCCGAAGCCGTGACCGCTGGGCAGACGGTGTTCACGCAGAACTGCGTCGCGTGCCACGGGGCTGATTTGCAGGGCATCATCGGCCCGTCCTTCGTCGACGACGAGTGGATCCACGGGGGGCAGGCCAGCCAGATCATCCACATCATCACGGTGGGCGTCCCCGACAAAGGAATGGTGCCGTGGGGTGGGATCCTCAGCCCCGAACAGATCAACCAGGTGGCGGCGTTCGTCATCACCAGGAACAGTGAGGCGACGGGAAGGCCCATCGAGCAGATCCTCGAACCCCCAGCAGAGGAGGGCGCGGCGGACAGCGTGGAAACCGGGGAGGCTCCCGCCGAACCCATCGGTTGAGGGCCGTTACCAAATAGATTGAGAGAGGTCGGACCCGGGGCGGCGGAGGCGATCCGCCGCCCCGGTGTCGCCTCCTGAAGGAGTGACGAGCGTGGCAGTGCTCAGGCTTCCCGGAATGTCGGGAACGCGCGAGTGGGTGTATCCCCAGTCCATCAGTGGGACGTTCACGTCCCTCCGCAGGTGGACGTTTCTCCTGTTGCACGTGGCGCTGTTCGTTGCGCCGTGGGTCACGGTGAAGGGTCATCCTCTCATCCTCATGGATCTGCCCCACCGGCGCGTCCATCTCATGGGGGCGGTCTTCACGCCGGCGGACACCATCTTCCTGGTGCTCCTGCTGCTGTTCATGGCGTTTTCGCTGTTCTTCTTCACGGCCATCTTTGGGCGGATATGGTGCGGATACGCGTGTCCGCAGACCGTGTTCCTGGAGAGCTGGATCCGTCCCCTGGAGCTCTGGATCGAGGGGGATCGCACCCAACGCAAACGGCGTGACGGTGGGGCATTCAGTTGGGACTGGACGTGGCGAAAGGGCGCCAAATGGATGGCGTTCATGGCGGTGTCGCTCCTGCTGGGCATGGCCATGACCAGCCTGTTCGCGGGTGCCCGCCCACTGTGGACGGGTCAGGCCAGCGGCATGTCCTACACGTTCGTGGCCATCTTCGCGGCCTTCTGGTTCGTGGACTTCACGTGGTTCCGTGAGCAGTTCTGCATCTATCTGTGTCCCTATGCCCGGTTCCAGAGCGCCCTCACCGACGATGAGACGCTCCTCATCTCCTACGACGAGGCACGCGGAGAGCCACGGGGCACCAAGCGCGGTCCGGAGGGTGGATGCATCGCCTGCCAGAAGTGCGTCGTGGTCTGCCCCCAGGGCATCGACATCCGGGAGGGCTTCCAACTGGAGTGTATCCAGTGCGCCCGCTGCGTAGATGCGTGCGAGAGCGTCATGAGCCGGTTCGACCAGCAGACGCTGGTGCGCTACAGTTCCATCGCGGCCGACGAAGGGAAGACGGCACGTCCGTTCCGTCCCCGCACGATGGTCTATGGCGCCCTTCTCACGACCCTGACGGCTGCGGCCCTGGTGCTGCTCCTGGGACGCGTGCCGTTCGAGGCGTCGGTGAACCGTGCGCCGGGTTCCCTGTACACGGTGGATGCCGACGGCTGGGTACGGAATACCTACCTTCTCCGACTCACCAACAAGTCCGGGACCGGCCAGTCGGTCGGGTACGAGGTCGTGTTGGACGGACTCGACGAAGGAGAGCTCTCCATGCCGGAACTCACGGTGGCGTCCGAGCAGAGCATGACCGTGCCCCTGGTGATCCGCCTTCCGGCCGAGGCTGCGAGTCAGCGTACCATCCCGTTCACGGTGCGGATCCAAGCGCCGGGAGCAGAACTCCTGCTTCCCACCACCTTCAAGACGGGAGTGAGCACCGGTGGAGAAGGGTAGGAAGGACAACCTGTGGGCTTGGATCATCGGCATTGCCCTGGCGGTGGTGCTGGTCGTGAACGCCGCGTTCATCTACATCGCGGTCAGCGGTGCCGACGCCGTGGCACCGTCGTACAACAACGGCGAGCGGTAGCGGTCTGCGTGTGAAACCTCCCCAAGGCAGCGCGACGCCCCCGGAAACGGGTGACGCACCCCCGCGGGTCACCGTGTCCCGCTGTCCCCACTGCGGCACGCAGGTGGAAGACCTCGCGGACGCATTCTGCTGCGCTGGATGCGAGATGGCGTTCGCCATCATTCGAGGCGCGGGGTTGGAGCGCTACTACCAGGAACGGGAGGCCTTCCCCCCCCGACCGGAACCCCTCGCAGGTGGTTGGGATGCCCTCCCGATCCAGCCCACCGGGAACGGCATGTGCGAGATCCGCCTGGCTATCGACGGGCTTCGGTGCGCGTCCTGCGTGTGGGTTGCCGAGAACGTGCTCCAACGCACCGTGGGCGTGGAGCAGGCCACGGTGAGCTA
>DATHZE010000213.1:0-5409 GCA_035458765.1 Longimicrobiales bacterium | reverse complement strand
CATGGAGGACCCGACGTGCCCGTCCGACGGTGACTGGCAGCAGTTGGGCCCCATCCAGAACTACTCGCTCGCCGTGCGCGGTGGCGTCGGTGACGTGACGTATTACGTGTCCTCGAACTACAACGACACCAAGGGCGTTCTGCCCACCTCCCGCTCGAAGGATGGCGGGTTCCGGGGCAACTTCGGTTTCGCCCCCGTCGAGGACCTGAACATCTCGCTCAACACCGCCTACACCCGCCGGAACACGCGCTGGGTGGAGGACGGTAACAACGCCAACGGGTTCCTGCTCAACGTCGGCCGTGGCGCCCAGAACTACCTCAAGGGCGGCAAGGGCGACGACTGTGCCAACGTCCCGTCGGACAAGATCTGCATCACGAACAGGTACCTGTTCGATTCGCAGACCTACACGGTGAACGACCACTTCACCACGGGCCTCACCACCCAGTGGAATCCCACCGAGGCCATCTCCAACCGGTTCTCGGTGGGTTGGGACTTCCTGAGCATCGCCAACGAGACGACGCGTCCCTTCGGGAGCCTGCGTTCGCCCGACGGCTACTTCTGGGACGAGGCCACGAAGCACACGAAGCTGTCGCTGGACTACGCTGGTTCCTACCAGAACAACTTCGGTGATCGGATCGCGTCCACGTTCTCGTGGGGCGGTCAGATCTTCAAGGACAAGCACCGCTGGACCGAGCTCGACGTGGAGAAGTTCGCCGGCCCCGGCCGGCCCACCATCGAGACCGGCGCCGAGGTGACGTACCGTCAGGAGAACAGCGTCAACAACACCAGCGCTGGCTTCTTCTTCCAGGAAATGCTGGGCCTCGACGACAACCTGTTCGTGACGCTCGGTGCCCGCGTGGACGGGAACAGCGCCTTCGGTGACAACTTCGGGCTGCAGTTCTATCCGAAGGTGAGCGTGGCGTGGGTGCTGTCTGACTACGAATTCTTCCCGACCGACCTGGTTGAGAGCTTCAAGCTCCGCGGCGCCCTCGGCGAGTCCGGGAAGGCGCCCAGCGCGTTCGCCAGCGTGCGGACGTGGTCGGGCATCGGTCTGGAGGGGAACCCGGGCTTCACGCCCGGTGATCCGGGCAACGCCGACGTCGGTCCCGAGCGGACCAGGGAGCTGGAGTTCGGCTTCGACGCGTCGCTGAACGAGGGCCGGGTGGGCATCGAGGCGACGCGGTACGTCGCCACGACGTCCGACGCGCTCGTCAACCGCGACCTGCCGTCTTCGCTGGGCTTCCTGAGGAACCGCACGGAGAACGTGGGCAAGATCGAGAACAGCGGATGGGAGTTCCAGCTGTCCGGCGCCCTGTGGCGCAGCGAGGCGTTCGAGTGGCGCCTGCGGGCCAACATGTCCTTCTTGGATTCGAAGGCCCTGGACGTGGACGGAGACCCGACCATCGACTCGTGCATCTACGTCGGGCTGTACTCCAATATCTGCGACGGCGAGAAGATCCCGGTGCTGCGGGCCCGGCGGATCATGAACCCCAACGAGTTCGCCGACCCGGTCATCGTCGCGGACACCACCGTGGGGAACACGTATCCCACGAAGCTCCTGGGCTTCGGGACCACGATGAGCATCGGCTCCAACCTGACCATCGACGCGCTCATGGAAGGCCAGTTCGGCCACGTTCTGCCCAACTACACCGGGTACCAGAACGCGCGCCGCGGCGCGTGGCGGGCATGCTACGGCATTCAGGAGAAGATGATCGCGGGGTATCGCTCCGGAAGCACGGCGTCGGCCCTGGGCGACGTGACCGCGCGGGACCGTGCGCGGTGCGCCATCAACAGCACCATCAACAAGGGGTACAGCTACAACTCCGACTGGTGGATCGAGTCAGCGGACTTCTGGCGTCTGCGCAACGTCTCGGTTTCCTACGAGATCCCGCAGAGCCTGCTGAACTGGGGCCGCAGCGCCACGGTCACCTTCGCGGCCCGCAACCTGCTGACCATCACGGACTACTCGGGGACGGACCCCGAGGTCCAGGACTTCGGCGACGCCACGGGTAACGTGGTCGGCGGCGGCGAGTTCGGACGGCGTGACTACTACCAGATCCCCAACCCGCGGACGTACATGCTCGCCGTCCGCGTGAGCTGGTGAGGAGCCGACTATGACTATGAAATCAAACGGTTTCCGGATCGCCGTCCTGGCGGTGCTTCTTCCGCTGGGCGCGTGCTCGGACCTCCTGAAGGTGGAGAGCCCGGGGCGCATCGCGGACGACGATCTGGGCACAGTGGACGCCGTCCCCGGGATGGTCGTGGGGATGCGGTATGACCTGAGCCAGGCCGTGGACGGCCTGCAGGAGTTCCTGGCCGTGGCCGCCGTGGACCTGTTCCACGGAGGTTCGTACGACTGGGCCGACGTTCCCCGTGGCGTCATCACCGAGGACGACACGGACGGGAACGCCTGGAACAGCCCGCAGCAGGCGCGGTGGGTGGCCGAAACCGGCATCGAGCGCATGAAGGAGTTGCTCGATGGCGCCGAGTTCGCCCGGAGCGGGTACGCCGCTGAGGCGTACATCTACGCCGGGTACGCGAACCGGATCTTGGGCGAGAACTACTGCTCGTCGGTCATCGACGGCGGGCCCGAGGTCTCCAACACGGTGCACTTCGACCGTGCCAAGGAGCAGTTCGCCGCGGCCATTCCCATCGCCACGGCGGCGAATCGGACCGATCTGGTGAACGCGGCCTACGCGGGCCTCGCTTCGGTGAAGGCGTACTCGGGTGACTGGGCCGGGGCGGCCAGCGATGCCGCGAAGGTACCGGCCTCCTTCTTGTTCAACGCGGAGATCGACACCGAGCTTCGCAACGAGATCACCTACGAGACCCACAGCCGGAACGAGTACACGGTCTTCGGGACGTTCATGCAGTCGCACCCGAACGATCCCCGGGCCCCGTGGGTCATCGCGTACAACGCCGACGGATCGGTGCAGAATGGGGCCAACGGCTCCACGCCGCACTATCGCCAGCTGAAGTACCAGGACAACAGTTCCGACGTACCGCTCTCCAAGGGTACGGAAGCGCTGTTGATCCGCGCCGAAGCCGCGCTTCGGAGCAACGACATCGCGACGGCGTACACGCACATGAACGCCGCTCGGGACGTCTACAAGATGGCCCACCTGACGCAGGCCGCCGACATGACGGCCGCGTGGGCGGACCTGCAGTACGAGCGCGGAGCTACGATGTGGCTGGAGGGTCGCCGCTTCGGCGACCTGCGCCGGTGGTTCGCCGACACCGGGCCGGCCCACAACGACTTCTTCGCGTCGCGGGACAAGTGCCTCCCCATCTCCAAGGCCGAGCGTTTGGCCAACGCGAACCTGAAGGGGTAGTCGGGAGTAGTACGGAACACGAAGTTCGACGGCGGGGGCGACTTCGGTCGCCCCCGCTTTGTTCTCCCTCGATTCGGCTAGGCAGGAGGGGTTGACCGTGCTCTTTGGGAAGCGTGTGGTTCTGCTGGCGGCGGCGCTGGCTTCGGCGGGGTGCTACGTGTACACACCGGTGAGGCCGTCCGACGCCATCCTGGACAGCCGGGTCCGTGCCACGGTCTCTCCCCGGCAGGCGGCGGAGTTGGCGCCGGTGCTGCGGAACGTGACGCCTCAGGTGGTGGGAACCCTGGTGGAGCGTAATGGGGACACCATCCTCCTGGACGTGCCTCTGTTCGGCGCGGTCCCGGGCATGTCGTCGCGGCCGGTCCACAACCGCGTGTCCCTGCCTCTTGCGGACGTCACGGCCCTGGAGGCACGGACGTTGAGCAGGTGGAGAACGGGGGCGGTGGTGGCCAGCGTCGTGGCCGGAGTCGCCACGGGTTGGGTTGTCCTGGGTGGCAACGACATCGTCGGGGACAAGCCCAAGCCCGGCGCCGACAACGCCATCCGGATCCGGATCCCCATCGGGATCGGATTCCGGTAGGACCGGGTTGGCGCCGAGAAGCGTCGAGGGGGGCCGGGTCTGACCCGGCCCCCCTCTCTTTTCCCTCAGGCCAGTCGGGCCCCTACCGTCCGCTGGTTGCCCTGAGCGCCGCCAACTCCACTCGGACCGCCGCCCCCTGGTCGCGCATGGTCTGGGTTGGCGGATAGAGCGACCCCGGCTGGACCTGGCCGCCGTTCAGGCCGCCGTACACGCTCATGAGGGCCCGGGCCACCCCGCGGATCCTGTTCTCCGGGCTGTTGGGGTCGCCCTGGGGCCGACCGAATCCGAAGCCGCTCCCGGCGGAGACGCCCATGGCCCGCATGGTGGCGGTGGCCTCCTCGTTGAGGGCCAGCACTTCCAGGAGGAAGCGCTCCCTGGTCTGGTACTCCGCCACGGTGATGGGCATCTCCGGGTCGCCGCGCACGTCCACGGTGCGGGTGGACTCCACGCCCCGTGCGGCCAGCGTCACCGTGTACCGGCCGGGGGACACGAAGGGGCCGCGCTGGGCGATGGGGCGGGCCAGCTCGGGATCCTCGAATCGTTTCCAGGCGTCGGCCTGGCCCGGAAGGGGGTGGCGCAGGTCCCAGTTGACCCGGTGCGTCCCCTGAGCGGAGGGCACCGTCATCTCCCGGATGACTTCGCCGCCTTCCCGGGCGATGCGGACTACCGCGTCTCCGGAGCCTGCGCCCAGGCGGTAGGTCATGTAGACGCCGTCGTCGGGGTTCGTTCCGGCGAACTCCGCCTGGCCCCGGTACGAGGTGTCCTTCTTGTACTGCATGATGGTCCCGGGGGCCACCGAGAAGAGGTGGGCGGCGGCCCCTTCCGAGTCCGCCCACTCCACCAGAGGCCGGGTGTCGTCCAGGATCCAGAACGCGCGGCCATGGGTCGCCACGACGAGGTCCTTCTCCCGGGGATGGATGACGAGGTCGTCGTAGAGCGTGGTGGGCAGGTTGGGCATCTTGGCCCAGTGGGCTCCCGCGTCGGTGCTGGCGAACAGGGCGTGCTCGGTGCCCACGAAGAGGACGTCGGCGTTGTCCGGGTGCTCCAGGATGACGTTCACCGACCCCATCTCCGGGAGGCCGGCGTGGATGGGCGCCCAGGTGGCGCCGAAGTCGTCGGTACGGAAGACGTAGGGACGGAAGTCGCCGTCCCGGTGCGCGTCGAAGGTGGCGTAGGCGACGCCGAGCCCCTTGGACGACGCCTCGACGCGGCTCACGTAGGTGCCGTCACGGATCCCCCGGACGTTGCGGGACACCTCGGTCCAGGTCCTCCCTCCGTCCCGGGTGACCTGGATGTTCCCGTCGTCGAATCCCGCCCACAGGATCGACGGGTCCAGGGGGGACTCGGCCAGGGTGGTGGCCTCGCCGTAGCTCCCGGTGCCGTCGTTGCGGGAGATGGTGGTGTTGCGGCCCAGGATGCCCATGATCTCCAGGTCGTCGCGATCGATGCGGCGGCTCAGGTCCTCGGAGCGCTCCCAGCTCTCGCCCTTGTCCCGGG
>DATHZE010000212.1:0-16234 GCA_035458765.1 Longimicrobiales bacterium | reverse complement strand
TCGCTGAGGCGCGCGGGCGTTCGGGGGTCCTGCGGTCCTCCGAACCGGATCACGAGGTCGGGGCGCGCCGCGACGATGGCCTCCATGGATGGCTCGATTCCGCCGCCCACCGAAGGAAGCGCCTGTGCCCACGCCGCCGTGTCGAAGTCGGTCCGGGCGACGAGTTGGGCCTCGGCGCCCAGCGCTCGCAGGGTCAGGGTCGCCGACGGGACCAACGAGATGATTCGGGTGGCGGCAGCAGCGAGGCGCAGATCACGTCCGTCGGCATCCACGATGTCGATGGCGGGAGATCGGCCCGTCGGGCCGGTGTGTGGCGCCGGGGGCTCACAGGCGCCCGAAAGGGACGCTGCGAAGAGAAACGGGACGACCCGCCATATGGGTCGCGCGCGCATCAGCCGTTGGGTTCGCCGCACGGGTCCTGGAAGGTGCGCACCCAGGTTCCGTTTCGCTGTGCCATGGCCGCGAACCAGCGGTGTTCGGCGCCGAAGACGTCCAGGAGGATCTCGCTCCGACCGTCACGGTTCCAGT
The DNA here is from genome assembly GCA_035458765.1 of Longimicrobiales bacterium. Taxonomy (GTDB): domain Bacteria; phylum Gemmatimonadota; class Gemmatimonadetes; order Longimicrobiales; family Gaopeijiaceae; genus SZUA-318. Next base: position 15,706 of record DATHZE010000212.1, on the reverse strand, counting down.
CCAGATGGCCGAAGTACCGGGGCGCTCCCTTTCCCTCGTCCTCCGCTTCGCGATACCAGATGAAGTCGGATCGGTAGCCATCCGAGCCACCGGAGCCCATGACGAAGATCGCGTACGCGTCGCTCCGGGGCTCCTCAACGGCGAGGCGGTCGCCGAGCAGGAAGGTGGCCGCCAGGGAGCTTCCATCGGCCTCAGGGAGGCGGAATGCCTGGATGTCCGCTCGGCTCTCCAAAAGGACTGGAGGCCAGACGGCGCCCACGGCTGCGATGGCCTGCGACGCCAGGTTGAGCGACGCTACCCGTTGGTCGTAGTCATGGTCCCAGGCTCTGTATGGGGCGTACGGCGTGCGCACGGCGCCCGTATCGACGAGTGCCATGAGCCGCCGGGCGCCGGATGCGCCGGGAGTGAGTTCGAGCACGCCGGTGACCGACGCCCTCGGCACGCAAAACCGGGTGTCGGTGGTGGTCTGCGTCACCGTGAGGCGTCCCACACGCGCCCCTTCCGAGAAGAGCACGAGTTCGGTTCCCGGTGGCAGCAGGGTCGTCGAGAAGTGCTGGAGGAATCCAGGCGCTTCGGCTTCCGACGGGAACGGGGCCAGGCCGTCGTCACGGACCTCCCCAACGGCCACCAGCGTAGCCGAATCGCCTTCCCTGCTCCCGGCGAACAGGAGGGCGCCCGTGGGCAGCTCGGGAAGGGGCGAGGCCTCCTCGGTTTCGGAAGCGACGGTCTCCGTGGCCTCTGCCTTCAGCGGCGGGTCCTGGAGCCGCACGTCTACCCCGCCCCAGGTCACGTTGTCGCAGCCGTAGGGCGCGGTTAAGATCACCGCGAAAAGGAGCCAGTGCCGTCGCATCGGGCCCGCCGTGAGAGGGGTTTCAGCCCGGACCCGCAGGGAGCCGGGGCCTGGAAAGCTAGCGCCCCCCTGTGGGGTAGCAAAACCAGGGCGGCGGAGCGGCGTCTTCAGGATGGCCCAGAATGGGACGCGGTGGTCCGCCGGAACGCGGGTCGCCGCGGTGTCGTCATGGGGGGTTCGGTGAGCGAGGATCTATCTTTCCGGCAGGTCGTCGGGGTCTTTCCCACGGGGGTGACCTTGGTCTCCGCCCGGGGAAGCGACGGTGTTCCGTGGGGCCTGACCGTGAATTCGTTCACCTCGGTTTCTCTGGATCCGCCTCTGGTTCTGGTGTGCATCGACCGGGCCTCCTCCACGCACGCGACGCTGACGGAGGCTCCGACCTTCACCGTGAGCATCCTCGGTGCCGATCAGACGGAGTTGGCCACGCGCTTCGCCTTCGACCCGTCGGACTCCCGGTTTCGCCCTGGGGAGTGGCGTTCCGAGTCCGACGGGGCGCTGGTCCCCGAAGGCGCCGCCGCCTGGTTGGCGTGTGACCTGGATGCCGTCCACGAAGCAGGCGACCACTCGATCCTCGTGGGCCGAGTGCGGTCCATGGGCCTGGGAACGGGCGAAGCGCTCGTCTTCTATCGCGGAAGGTACGCCGGGGTGTCGCCATGAGCTCGGGTGGTCATCACCCTCTGCGCTGGCTGCCGCCGTTCATTCTCGGCGTCTGCGCCGCCACCGCGGCAGAGGTGGCCGCCAGTCTGCTGCTGTACGATGGCCCCGGCCTTCTTCGTTCCCTCACGGCCATCCTCGGCGTCGAGGCCTTGTCGTTGGCGTTGGGCCTCATGACGGCTCCGGGGCTGCGGCCCGACCTGGTGGATTCGCTGCGGCGCCGGTGGCTCTTCTGCCTCCTCGCCTTCGTGAGCGCCACGGCCTTCAGTGCGATCTGGAGCATGGTTCAAGCGCTCGGTGGCTCGAGCCTGGGGCAAGGCCTTGGTTTGGCGTTCCTGGCGGGTCTTCCCCTGTATTCGCTCGGTGGCGTTCTCGGCGGTATGGCGACCGTGGCCGTCACGGAGCCCATGGGGAGGCCCGGCGCCCTCGGTGGCATCGCCCTCCTGGGCGGAGCGGTGGGCTTTGCTGCCACGGGGGTATTCCTTCCGCAGGTCCTCGCCCCTGCGTCCCTGCTCCTGGTATGCCTGGTGCTTCTGTCGGCGGCGGGCCTGGTCTTCGGTTCGGTGCTGGACACGCGGCTACGCGTTCACGTGCGTGCGCGTCGGCCTTCTCCCCTTGGTGACGTCCAGGTCGAGGACCGCCATCTGCTTTCCCGGAAGCTGGCGGCCAGGGTCCTCCTGGAAGGCGACTTCGTAAGGAACTGGGTCATCCTGACGGACAACCGGAGCCGTTCCTGGGAAGGCGCTGTCTGCGAAGCGTTCCGAGGGCAGGGGTCGCCACGCTCCCCTATCCTCTTCATCGGAGGGGGAGCCTCGCAGGAGCCTCGATTCCGTGTGGGCGAAGACCCCTCCACGAACGTCGATGTGGTGGAGCGAAGCGGTGCCGTGGTCGAGTTGGGCCGTGAGCACCTCGACACGGGGCTCCAGGGTGACGGGGGCGAACGCCTGGCGGTGTCCGTCGGCAACCTGGATGACGCGTTGGCCCGCTCCGGCCGGGGCTACTCCCTGATCCTGCTGGACACCGCATCGTTCGCTCCGGTGGGCGGAGTGGCCTCCTTGGGTGTCGCGACGCGATCGCAGATCTTCCGGAGCCTGGAGCCAGGGGGCGTGATGGCCCTGGGTCCCTGGCGCCCCGACGCAGCTGCCTGGGCCTTCCCGGAGGGTTGGTCCTCGGCCCGGTACCGCATTGACCTTCCTGACGAACTGGCGTCGCTGGGGATCGGGACGCCCATGGAGGGCCATATCTGGGTGGGGAGCCGCCTGGCCGAGTGCATGTGGCCTGACGGCATAGGGCCCTTCGCGCGAGTTCCCGACGAGATACCATGATCGTAGCCCACCTCTCCGACCTCCACCTCGGCTTCCGCGCCTACGGGCGGGTGGAGCGGGGTGTGGACGTACGAGAGCGTGACGTGGCCATTTCCTGGGAGCGCACGGTCCAGGAGCTCGTTCGCCTGGCCCCCCAGGTGGTGGTCGTGGCGGGCGATGTCTTCGACCGACCCGACCCGCCGGCGGGGGCACTGGTGACGCTGGCGAGAGGCCTGGAGCTTCTGCGGTCGTCCCTGCCCAAGACGCCTGTCCTCATGGTGGCCGGGCCTCGGGATACGCCCCGGCGTCCCGGTGATCCCGGGGCCCTCGCGGTTCTGGACACGTTCCCCAACGTGGAGGCCGCCGCCGGGCTCCCCCGTTCCATCCTCCTGGAGCGCCTGGACCTCCACGCCTCCTTGATTCCCTACCGCGCCACCATGCGCGATCCGGCGCTCATCCCCGAACCGGATCCGCGGGTGCGGTGGAATCTCCTGGTGCTCCACGCCCGGGAGAGCAAGCCGGAGGAGTCGGGCGTATACGTGGATCCGGCGGACTGGGACTACGTGGCCCTGGGGGGCGAGCATCGACGCAGGATCGTGAGCGCCCGGGTGCAGTACTCCGGCTCGCTCGAGCGGGTGGCGTTGGATCCCTGGGACGAGGCCGCCGACGAGAAGGGCTTTCTCACCGTGGACCTGGAACGAGGTGAAGCCACGTTCCATGCCATCCCTGGTCGGGCCGTGGCAGCCCTGGCTCCCATCAAGGTCCAGCCCGGGGACCCGGATCGACTGCAGCGCCGGGTGCATGAGGTGATGACGGAGGTGCCCGGGGGCATCACCGGCAAGATCGTCCGCCTCCGTCTGGAGGGGGTGGACCCGGAGGACCTGCTTTGTCTTCAGGGGGATCAGCTGCACGGTCTGCGCCAGCAGGCCCTCCACCTGGCCGTGGAGGCCGGGCGGGAGCCCCGCTTTCACGTTGAGGCGTGGCTTCCCATTGACGCTCCGGCCCTCCTCCGCGAGGCCGTGCTGGCGGACTTGGCCCGGGACGGAATGGCCGACGATGACGCCGCGAAACTGGTCCGGGCGCTGGTGCCCGATCACTCAGGACCTCCGGTCGCGGCATCCGCTACCCTCGGGGTCCTGGAAGCAGTGGATGGCGAGATTCCGTCGGTGGGGCGCGTCAGCACGTCCGTCACGCCGGGGCTCACCGCCATCATCGGCGGCGCCGGCCGGTCGAGGCGAGCGGTGGTCGGGCTCCTGCTGGAAACGTCAGGGCCGGTGGGAGAGGGGGCCCTGGCGCGTCTCTGGGCAGGACGCGGTGGCGAGACCTTGGACGGTGCCGTCATCCAGGCCGTGGAAGCGGTGGCCGAAGCCCGGGGGCTGGCGACGGTGAGCGATGCGCTGGCCCGGGCTCGAGACATGGGAGCGCCCGAGCCCAGGAGTGTCTCGAACGAAGACGCCGCCCAGGAGCGGTACGCCGGTGCGGTGAGGGTCGATCCGGACCTGGTGGCCGCCGAAATGCGTTCCGCGTCGCGTGAGCTCCATGCCATCCGGGCCGACGCGGCGGAGGTGGACGGGGATCTGGAGGTCGCCGTCATGGACTGGCACCGCGAGCGCCAGGATGCCGAGACGACGCTCCATTCGTACCGGGACCGAGCCCGGGAGCTCAAGGCCAGGCTTCGCCAGATGGAGGAAGCCGGCCCGACGGCACCCTGCCCGACCTGTGGGCGTGTGCTGGAGAGCCACTACGACGAGGTCAGGGGTGAGCTGCAGGCCGAGTGGGAAGCGGTGGTGCAGGACGGGAGTTGGTGGAAGCGGCGTTGGGAGCAGTTGGAGCTCAAGCCGACCCACCTGCAGGAGTTGGAGCAGCGCTCGCTGCGTCTCCACGCTGCCCTGGAAGGGACGTCCGAGCGGGTGGAACTCCTGCGCGCTCGCCTGGCTGATCTGGACGACGCCGGTGGGATGCGCGCCGACCCGGCCGACGGTGGGGGTCTCCTGGGCGATGTCGCTGCGGCGCTCCTCCGGGTGCGTGAAGCGCGCCTGGCCCGAGCCCGGGAGTTGCTGCTCTCGCGGGCGTCCAGATTCGTCGGCCGCATTTCCGGCGGACGCATCCTCGCCGTGACGTGGCGTGAGGAGGTCGCACAACTTCAGGGGGACGCCGGACCCCTGGCTCCGCTGTCCGAAGAGGACCTGGCCGTGGGTCGGTTGGCGGTCCGTCTGGCGGCGGCGAGTCTCGTCGCCGGAGAGGGCCAGGTCATGGCATCCCTGGTCCTTGAGGAACCCTTCGACCGTCTCGACGCCGAGTCGGCACTGAGGACCCTGGTGCTGCTGAGGGGCCTTCTCCGTGACGTGCCCCGCATCGTGCTCGTGTCCCGGGGAGACGCCGTGGACGCCCGCCCCGAACTTTTCGATAGCGTGCTGGAGGTACGGGACGACGCCGGCAGCGGCTCTGCGGCGCTGAGGCCGGCTCCGTCTGGAGCGGGGCGCGTCATTCTCCGGCTGCCCGTGAAACAGCCCCGGGTTCGCGCCCCGCGGACCTGACTCTCCTCGACCCGCCCAACTGCAACCTTTCGGAGTCCGTTTTCGTCATAGTAGAATGAAAGGCGTGCCCCGTCCGGGGACGTTCGGCTCGGGTCTTGGTGGCTGGTACAGGCAGATATGACGACTTGGATTCCTGCCCTGTTGGTCGGCATGGTGTTGGGGGTGGCGCTCCGGATGGCGTACCGGAGTTGGCGGAAGCGCAGCGTGGCGGCGCGACGTGTGGTGGAGAGGCCGAACTCCCACTATGCCTCCGAGGGCGTGCGCAATCAGGAGGCTCGGGAGCGCTGGGGCCAGATCAACCAGCGGCGACTCCACCCACTCAACCGCGATGAAGTCCAGCGGCTTCTGGATATGGTGGATGGCCACGGCATCAACGCGCTCTCGTCCAAGGACCGCAATTTCCTCGACAACATGACGCTTCCCCGCCTCGGCTAACCCTCCGAAGGCCAGAGCCAAGCGGCCCCGCGCACGCCGCTCGAATCCCCGTGGCGGTTCTTCGCCACCCGCGTCCGCACCTCGTCCGTGAACACCCATCGCGGTAGTCCGTCGGCCACGTCCGTGTGCAGACCGGCGAGGTTGGACATTCCTCCGCCCAGCACGACCACGTCGGGATCCAGCACGTTCACCACCGTGGCCAACCCGCGGGCCAGGCGATCCACGTAGCGTCGGTAGGTCGCTTCCGCCTGGGGGTCGCCCGACCGTCGGGCCTCGGCGATTTCCCGGGTGGTCCGGGTGCGTCCGGCGTGGAGGAGATGGTCCCTCTCCATTCCGGGCCCTGAGACGAAGGTCTCGATGCAGCCCAGCTTTCCGCAGTAGCACTCGGGACCCGGGCGCTCGGCGTCGGTCGGCCAGGGCAGGGGGTTGTGTCCCCATTCGCCCGCCACGAGTTGGGCGCCGGCCCACGGCTCACCCCGCAGCACGATCCCCCCGCCCACGCCGGTACCCAGAATCACTCCGAACACCAGATCCGCTCCGACTCCGGCGCCATCGCTGGCCTCGGACAGCGCGAAGCAATTGGCGTCGTTCATGACGCGCACCGGACGCCCCAGCCGGGCGGCGAGATCGTCGTCCAACGGGTGTCCGATGAGCCATGTGGAGTTGGCGTTCTTCACCAGCCCCGTGGCGGGGGAGATGGTCCCGGGGATGCCCACGCCGACCGGGCCGGTGCCGCCGCTCCGTTCCTCCAGCCGCGCGACGAGTCCGCTGATGGCGTCCAGGGTCTTCCCGTATCCCCGGGGCGTGGGAATCCGCAAACGCGCGAGTTCATCACCCGAGGGCCCCAGCGCGAGGCCCTCGATCTTGGTGCCGCCCAGGTCGATGCCGATCCGGATACGCGTCACTGGGTCCTGGGTGGGCGGCTACGCCGGCGACGTGGGGCGGAGGTGCTTGCTCCCCACCATCTGGTAGGCTTCGTACAGCTCCGACGGTCGGTTGGCGTACAGTTCCACGAACCCGCACGATCCGCAGACGCTGGCACGGACCTGCGTGCTCACCATGTGGGTGAGACGACCCTTGTCGGGGTGGTACTCCACGCCCACCACAATCCTGGGACCCTGGGCGTCCGCAAGATAGGCGCCGTCCATCATCTGGTCCGAGTTGCATTTGGTGCATCGGTGGTACGAGCTCATGACCGATCCTCGCTGACTGCGGCGATGGCCTGGATTTCGATGAGATATCCGAAGTGCAGGTCACGTACGGGCACCACCGCCCGAGCAGGACGGTGGTCTCCCATGAGTTCCGTGTAGACGCGGTTCACTTCTCCCCAGTGGGAGATGTCCGACACGTACACCGTCATCTGGAGGACTTGATCGAGACCACTGCCGGCGGCCTCCAGGATATGCCGGACGTTCTCCATCGCCTGGCGCGTCTGTGCCGCTGCATCCCCCGCAGGTGCGTCGCGGTCGGCGGGATTCATGGGGAGTTGGCCCGCAACGTATACGGTGCCGTTGTGGACGACCGCCTGGCTGTAGTGGCCACCTGGCGCCGGAGCGAGGGGTGTTTCAACGGTGCGCATCACACGAATTCGCTGGAGGGACGAGCGGCTTCCTCCTGCGAAGGTTGCGCTACGCCGGGGGGGGTGGGCAACCCCTCGGGAGAGGCCTCGCTAGCTGCCCAGGCCCGTCCATGCCTCCGTGCGCTCCTGGTACCGCTGCATCGCTTCGTCGTCACCGGCCTGCAGGGCTGCCTGCGCCGCGGCCAGATACGTCCACGCGTAGTAGTTCGGGATGCCGATGGTGGCCTCGTCGGGCCAATGGCTCCAGCCATCGGGGATGCCGCCCCGATGGACGAAGACTTCGTCCAGCAGCGTTCGGGTGCGTGGCACGTCCACGTAATCCCCGATGACGGGTGAGTACGGCGTCTGGCTCATGGCAACCACGTCGGCTCCGCCCACGGCTTCCGGAGGCCCGTTGGACAACTTGAACGCCAATCCCTGGCGCACGAGGTAGGCGTCCATGCCCAGGGAGGAAGCGGCGTTGCCGCTGGAGGCGAAGTACACCGGACGCTCGGCCAGGGACTCGTTGATGAGCACCAGGGCGTACTGCATCCAGGGGTAGATGATCTGCCCAGCACGAAGTGTCGCTTCAACATTGCCCAACTGAAGCCGTTGGTCCTGTTCCACCGGGGCGTACGACTGCGCGACCCGTTCCATCGTCGCATCATCCAGGGGAAGGATGGACTTGGTGGGCGCCTGAAGGGGACGGTCCAGTTGCAGCGGGACCTTGTCGCCGGCGTCGGCCACGTCGAAGACGTACGCCGCGTCGGTGTTCTCCGCCGTGTAGGGGCGCTGGCAGATTATGAGCGTCGGATCGTCGGCCGGGCTGACGCCGGCCGGACACGGACGTGTCAGGTCGCGCAGTTGCTTCGCGTACCAGTCGGTATTGAGGTACGACGTGACGATGACGGTGACGTCCTTGCGGATGCCTTCCGCCTCCTGCAGGTACCAGAGGGGGAAGGTGTCGTTGTCGCCGTTGGTGAAGAGGACGCCGTAGGGCTCGACGCTCATGAGCAGGTTGTAGGCCCAATCGCGCGCGGCGTAGTCGTCGGCTCGGCTGGCCCACCCCCAGTTGGCGATCAGAGGGATGAAGGCGAGGCCGAGAATGGGGACCGTCCTGCCCAGCGACGTCTTCAACTCGTCCGCAGCCTCCTTCCAGAGCGTTGCGATGCCGATGCCCGCCCAGAGCCCCCACACCGAGAAGCTCACGATGAAGAAGTAGTCCCGTTCCCTGACCTCGTGGAGCTCGCGGTTCGGGACCGGAGACTCCAGGGAGTAGCCGTACTTGAAGTTCAGGTAGTAGACCAGGGCAACGGAGAGCGTGCCGAACAGCGCCATCACGTAGAAGAAGCTCGGCTTGTCCCGCCGGAAGTGCTCGATGGCGCCCCACACCCCCAACCCGGTGAAGAGCATGGTGAAGGGGAGGCGGAGGTTGGCGAAGACGGTGTTCGTTCCGTCGAGGCCCCGGGCCCACTGCCAGTCGAAGTACTGGAGGTAGTTGGCGAACTGGGACGAGAGTGGCGCCAGGCGCGGGATCAGGCCCGGCTTGTCGTACTGCGTTCGGTTCAGGGCCTCGGAGAGCGCCACGCACCCCGCCTTGCCGTAGGTCGCGATGGCGCCCAGGGCCGATCCCAGATCCGGGCAGGTCGGCGCCGCCTCATTGATCACGGGGTCCAGCGCGGAGCGCAGAGGCAGGAACAGGTGGATGGAGATCCCGAGAATCACCGCGCCCCCCGCGGCCAGGTAGAGCTTCCAGTTCAGCAGGGTGCGGGGGTGGACCACCAGGATGAACAGGGCGATGGCCGGTGCCGCCAGGAAGGCCATGAGGTGGTTCCCGACGCTCAGGGCCAGGATGAAGACCATGAGGACGAGGAGGTTGTCGTCCTTGCCCTTGCCCAGGTTCTCCTGCCACCGGAACGCCAGCCACGACAGAAGCGCGATGGTCAGCAGGGAGACCGTGTACACCTTCTCGTTCACGTTGGATTGGTTCCACACCGTGAACGCCGTCGCGCTCACCAGAACGGCTGCCGCGGCGCCCGTGAGCCGGAAGCGACGGTCGTCGGAGAAGAAGCGAAGGATGTGATGGGCCACCAGGAACCACAGCGCGTGGGACAGGCCGCTCATGAGGGCGCTGAAGAGGTTGGCGCGCACGGCAACCGAGAGGCCCAGGGGGCCCAACAGGACCGACCAGGCCCGGGCCAGGACCACGAAGGTCGGATTTCCCGGCGGGTGCGGAATCCCCAGGATATGGCCCGTGGCGATGTACTCGCTGGTATCCCAGAACGCGGTGGTGCGCGCCAGGGTCAGCGCGTACAGGGCGAACACCATGAGCCCGGCCAGCGCCGCGGCCCCGTAGGGTGGACGCAGGTCGGCGCCGCCGGAGCGGACTTCCTCGGTGCTGGGAACCTCAGTGGCCATGCTGTCTTCCTCGGGTTCTACGGCGCCGTTCGTGGCGGGTGGAAAGATAACGCGCCCGGGCTACGGCCCAAGGAAGCGGGTTCATGTGCCATCGGGGATGAGGTGGATGCATCCCCACCGGTCGACCTCCATGCGCCATTCCGGGGGAACCCAGGTCGTGGCGCTGTACTCCTGTACGATGACCGGGCCGCGGAGGACATGGCCCGCCCGCAGATGCTGCCGCCATACGCGCTGTGCCGACACGGTGGTGCCTCCGAAGAAGACCGGGGAGGACTCCGTTTCCGGTGGACCGGACGCGGGGGCCAACTCGGGCACTTCCAGCGGTACAGCCGGGGCGGTGATCACCACGCGGAGGGTCACGGCCTCCACCGGCGTCTCGTCGCGCCGGTACCCGTATCGCTCGCCATGGGATGTGTGGAAGAGGTCCACCCAGTCCACCGCCGGAACGCGGAGTTCGAAGCTCTGGCCCTCGTATCGGGCGTCCACCCATCGCTCCACCACCAGCAGGTCGGCATCTGCGCCCTCCGAGAGCATTTCCTGGCGACCCTGCGCCTCGAGTTCGGTGAACACCGACGCCATGCGCGCCGGCAGGTCCGGATCGACGGTCGACGCCAGCACGGTTCGCGACACCTCGCGGGTGACCGGCGATGCCAGCATGCCGTACGCCGACAGGAGGCCCGGATCCGGTGGCACCAGGGCCCGGCTCGCCCCCAGCCGCCGGGTCAACTCCGCCACATGGAGGGCTCCGGCCCCGCCGAAGGCCACCACGGCGAAGTCGGCGGGGTCGTAGCCCCGCTCCACCGAGATGACCCGCAGCGCCCGTTCCATGGCGGTATCGGCCACGGCCAGGACGCCCTCGGCCGCCGCTTCCAGGGAGATCCCCAGCCTGTCGGCCAGGGTCTGGAGAGGCGCCTGGATGCTCTCGCGGTCCAGGTGCCCCTTTCCGCCCAGGAACGCGTCCACGGGAAGGCGGCCCAGCCACACGTGGGCGTCGGTGACGGTGACGCCGGTGCCGCCGCGGCCGTAGCTGATGGGGCCCGGGTCGGCGCCGGCGCTCTGGGGCCCGACCCGTAGGGCGCCGCCGGCGTCCAGGCGGGCCAGGGAGCCGCCGCCGGCCCCCACCGTGTGGATGTCCAGCACTGGAATGGCCACGGGTTGCCCGTCGATCTCGAACTCACGGCTGCGCAACGGGCGACCGGGGCAGAGGGACACGTCGGTGGACGTGCCGCCCATGTCGAAGGTGAGCGCGTTCTCATGGCCGGCGCGCTGCGCCCAGGCGAGGGCGCCCACGACGCCCCCGGCGGGGCCGGACAGGACCGTGTGCACCGGCTCCCGGCGGGCGCGCTCCACGGGGAGGGCGCCGCCGTTGGATCCCATGATGGTGACCCTCTGGGCGCCGGCCTCCTCGGACAAACGGCCCAGATACCGGGACATGACCGGCGCCACGTAGGCGTTCACCACCGTGGTGGACGTGCGCTCGTACTCCCGGAACTCGGGGAGAAGCTCCGAGGACACGGACATGGGCAGCCCGGCCGGGATCAGGGCCTCCGCCACCGTCCGCTCGTGATCCGCGTTGGCGTAGGAATGGAGGAGGCATACCGCCACCGATTGGGCGCCCCGCTCGTCCACCAGGTTGGACAGGGCCTCCAGCGCCGCCGGGTCCAGGGCCTCCACCACGTCGCCCCGCGGGCCGAGGCGCCCGGGAATGCCGATCCGGTCTTCACGGGCCACCAGGGGCGGCGGGCGGTGTCCCACCAGGGCGTACAGCTGCGGCCGGTTCTGGCGGCCGATCTCGATGACGTCCTCGAAGCCCTGATTCGTCACCAGGACCACCCTGGCGCCGCGTCGCTCCAGAAGGGCGTTGGTGGCCACCGTGGAGCCGTGGAGAAGGAGAAACGGCTCACCTTCGGGGACCAGGGCCCGGATACCGTCCAGGACTGCCTGTGCCGGATCCGCAGGGGTGGAGGGTACCTTCAGGGTGACCAGCCCCCCGTCCCTGCACAGGATGAGGTCGGTGAAGGTGCCGCCGGTGTCCACGGCCACCACCGCCGTTGACGCTCTTTTGTCATGTGAGGACATTGGGTCGCTCATGAAGATCCTACCCGAGTTTTCCGACTTCCGGGAATACGCCGCAGACGCCCGGGTGGTCCCCGTCTGGAGGGAGTTCCTCTTCGACGTGGACACCGCCGTCACGGCCTATGCCAAGTTGGCCCGCCCCCCTTTCGGCTTCCTGCTGGAATCCGTCGTGGGTGGCGAACAATGGGCCCGCTACTCCTTCCTGGGAACCCGAGCGTCGGGGGCGTGGCGCCTCCAGGGTGGGCAGGTGTCGTGGTGGACGCCGGACGGGGGGTGGTCGGAGGTCGAGACCGAGGACCCGCTCGCCGACCTGGACGCCCGCCTGAAGGCCCGAACGCCGGCTGCGGTTCCCGGCCTGCCGCGCTTCTGGGGAGGGGCCGTCGGGTACTTCGGCTACGACGTGGTGCGCCACATCGAGCGGCTCCCCGCCGGGCCGCCCGACGACCTGGGCATTCCCGATGGGCTCTTCGTGTTCACCGACGTGGTTCTGGCCATCGACAACCTCAAGGGCCGGGCCATGGCCATCGCCGCGGTGGCGGTGGAAGAGGGCATGACCGAGGGGGAGCTCCGGAGTCGTTACCACGAGGCCGGCACGCGCATCGAGGCGTTGATCCAGAAGCTCGCCGAAAGCCAGGGGCCGGCACCGTTGGTGCTGGCGGCCGAGCCCGATGAAGATCCCGCGTTCACCAGCTCGACCCGCCGCGAGGACTACGAGGCGGGCGTCGAGCGGATCCGCGAGTACGTCCGGGCCGGCGATGCCTTCCAGGTGGTGCTGAGCCAGCGCCTGGGCGTGGAGCTGAAGTCCACCCCCTTCGAGCTTTACCGGGCGCTGCGCACCCTGAACCCGTCGCCGTACCTCTACTTCCTGGAGATGGACGGCGTGGCCCTGGTGGGGAGCTCCCCGGAAGTGCTGGTCCGGGTGGAGGACGGCACCGTGACCGTGCGCCCCATCGCCGGCACCCGCCCCCGGGGAAAGACGCCCGACGAGGACCGCGCCCTGGCCGAGGACCTCCTGGCCGACGAGAAGGAGCTGGCGGAGCACCGCATGCTGGTGGACCTGGGCCGGAATGACGTGGGCCGGGTGGCCGAGTACGGCACGGTGACCGTTCCAGACCTCATGGTGGTGGAGCGCTACTCCCACGTCATGCACATCGTGAGCCAGGTGGAGGGTAAGCTGCGCGACGGCCTGGGCGCCGTGGACGTCTTCAAGGCGTGCTTCCCCGCAGGCACCGTAAGCGGCGCGCCCAAGATCCGCGCCATGGAGATCATCGACGAGCTGGAGCCCGTGCGCCGTGGGCCCTACGCCGGTGCCGTGGGGCACTTCAACTACGGCGGCGCGTCCATGGACACGGCCATCACCATCCGTACGGTGCTGGTCACCGGCGGGAAAGCCTACGTGCAGGCCGGCGCCGGCATCGTGGCCGACTCGGATCCGGCCACGGAGTACGAAGAGACGCTGAACAAGGCCCGGGCGCTGCTCCGGGCGGCCGCCATGGTGGGGGGCTGAGCCTACCGCCCGCCCCGCGCCTTCAACTCTTCGAACACGTTGAAGACGATGACGCGATTCGGCTGGCCCCCGGTGCCGCCGGCCCCGGCCTCCACGATGACCAGGAGCCTCTCGTCGTCGGCGTCCACGTCGTAGGTCGCGCCGATCCCGGCCTGACCCATCTCGAACGGACCGGACCCGAAGAGCCTGGAGCGTGAGCGCACGGAGACTCCGTCGGCGACCTCCAACCCTGCGACCTCCGTCTCGCCGTCGAGCCCGATGTAGTAGAGCTCGTCGCCGCTCCGGCTCCACCGGGGGGTCTTCGCACCATTGATGGAGATGGCCGCCCTCCGATCCCCCTGGGGGTACGCCCGCACGTAGACCTCCGTACGTCCCGACTCGTTGGACACATAGGCCATCCACTTTCCGTCCTGCGATATGGCGGGTCCGCCTTCGTCGAACCGGGAGTTGAGGAGAGGGGTCACGGTGCCGGCGGCCGGGTCCACACGAACGATGTCGATGCTGGCGCCGGACACGACGGTGACGGCCAGGGTGCCGTCCACAGGGGACGCGGCGAAGTCCACGATGGGCAGGTCCGTCATGAACAAGCGCCGCTCGCCGCCGCTTCCATCAATCGGCTGCGCGAAGATGCCCGAGGAGTCCGGGGTCTGGTTGGACAGGTACGCCACGGTGCGGTCGTCGAGCCAGACGGGACGGACGTTCCGGGTTCCGTTGAGGGTGAGGCGGACGAGCGTATTCTGATCCAGGTCATAGACCCAGACCTGGTGGTCTTCCGTGGGAGTGCCATCGGCGCCCGTCTGCACCTCCGCGGCGATGTACCGTGCGTTGGGCCCCAGGCTCAGGTAGTCGAAATCACCCACGTCGGTGGCGAGGCGGTCGTCGACGATCTCCAGGGTTCCGTCCCGGCCGACCCACCCAATACTCTCGCCGTTGAGACGCGATCCGCCGGCGGTGCCCAGGGCGTAGATCAACGTCCCGTCGTCGGAGACATCGAAGTCGAAAGAGCTGCTGCCGGCCCGAACCACGGCGGACACCAGGGCGACCGGTGGGCCCGTCACCTCCAGGGTCCGTGTGTCGAAGGGCGCGGCCATGAGGGTGTTGGCGTAGTTGGCCCAGAAGAGGTAGCCACCAGCGTAGCGGGCCATGCTGGGCCGCTGGGCCTCGACGAGCTCGGAGAGGATCGTCGTTCTGACTCCTGACGCTACGTCAATGGCCTCGACCTGGCTGGGTGTGCCCACCAGGACCACCGTTCCGCCTGGGAGTGCGTCGGGGAATTCCGCCCACCATCCGGCGGCGGTGTCCACCACCGTTTCGGCGGAGCCTCCTTCCGAGCGGACCCGCCGAAGGGCTCCCCTTTCCGTGGCGAAGTAGATCCAACCGTCGTCGGCCCAGCTCCCGCCGGGATACAACTCGCCGCTGAACACCTCCACGGGGGGCGCGCCGGTCAGGGAGACCGTGATCAACGAGCCCAAGCTCTGCGTTCCTCTCTGGAAGCCCACGCGTTGGCCGTCGGGTGCGAAGAACGGCGCCTGGCCTCCCTGGGTCTCGGGAATGGGGCGACTGTCCAGGGACTGCAGCTCGCGGAGCCACAGGCGGCCGTCGTCGCCCACGTAGACCACCCGGGAACCATCGGGGGACACCGCCAGCGACGGACCGAACCCTCTGCCGGCGCTGTCCAGGACCATGGCGAGACGGCGGACCGCGGGTGGGTTCGATGGACGCAGCCACCCCCACGCCGCCGCCACCGCGAGGACCGCTGCCGCCGCCCAGGGAAGCCAGCGCGCCGCCGCGGAACTCGCGGGGAGGCGGGCCCCTGCTGCCGCCTGGGGAAGGGCGGGCGCCCGCACCGCCCGGGTAGACGCCTGGTACGTGAACGCCGGGTCGTCCAGGGCTTCCATGAACTGCCTGGCCGTCTCGAAACGGTCCGCGGGGAGCTTCTCGATGGCCTTGGTGATGGTGGCCGCCACGTTGGGCGGCACGCTCCGGCGCACGTCGGCGATGGGTCGGGGGTCCTCGGTGAGGATGCGCACCAGGATGCTCTGGGCCGACGGCCCCGTGTGGGGCGGAGCGCCCGCCAGCATCTCGTACAGGACGCACCCCAGCGAGTACACGTCCGAGCGCGCCGACAGGTCCCGGTCCGCCGAGGCCTGCTCCGGCGACATGTAGTGGGGGGTGCCCAGGCTGAGCCCCGTTTCCGTCATGCGCCCGCCGCCCGCCGCGCTGATGGCCAGGGCGATGCCGAAGTCCGCCACCACGGGGCGGCCTTCATGCAGCAGGATATTCGCGGGCTTGATGTCCCGGTGGATGACGTCCTTGCGGTGGGCGTAGTCCAGAGCGTCGGCCACGTCCCGGGCGATGCGCACCGCT
>DATHZE010000211.1:0-2494 GCA_035458765.1 Longimicrobiales bacterium | reverse complement strand
GAGTAGAGTTCGTGGGCGATGCGCTGCCGCTCCCGCTCCTCGGACTCCAGCACCCGCCTGGCCAGCTCCTGCTGGCGCGCCTGGTTGGCCGACAGGGCGTCCAGCATGTCGTTGAAGACCTCGGTCACCTGGGCGAGGGCCGGGTCGGAAAGCGGTGACTCCTCGGCCCGGGCTTCGGTCTCACCCTGGCTGACGCGGCGGGCCGTCGCCTCGAGGTTCTGGATCGGGGACAGCGCCGTCCTGACAAGGATCGCGTTGACGCTGATGCCCAGGAGGATGACCACGGAACTCGTGGTGATCGTCGTCACCGCGAGGGTCCCCGTGCTCGCCTCGTGCATGCTCATCGCCAGGACTCCACCCACGCCGGCGCCGATGATGACCAAGGCGACGTTGGCGAGAAAGATCTTCCAGAAGACGGTGAGTCTGAGGAGGGGTCGCACCCTGGGGAGGGTGGACAGTTTGCCCACAAAGCCGAACCGGGCGCCGGAAACTACCGGTGCCGTCGCTGAAATCGGCGTCGTGGACGAAGTCGTCACGTAGGAAGAAGAGGTAGGAGTTGTAAGGGTTTTCGGGACAAACGGAGGTCCGTTCAGGCTTCGCCGGAACGCACGACTTGAAGGGGGGGGGCTCGCGGTCCCCACCTCCTCGCATAAATTCTTGCGTCAGGCGGGTCCAAGGGCTGTCAGGGACCTTGCGCGCCAGGGGTGGGAAATGCGCCGCCGGAAATGTGGGGCTTTTCTCCACAGTTCGGGCTTAACAGGAGTTATTGCGTACGTGCTGAGTACCGACGAGTACAGGGCGGTCTTCGAGGCGTCCCCGGACGGCATCCTCGTGGTGTGTCGGGACGGGAAGATCAAGGACGTGAACCCCATGATGGAGGTTCTCTTCGGGTACGCCCGGGAGGAACTCCTGGACGAGCCCGTGGAAATGCTCGTTCCCGAGGTCTTCAGGACAGCCCATGTGGAGCACCGCAGCCGGTTCGTCAAGAACCCGCACGCTCGACCCATGGGGGTCGGCATGGAGCTCCGGGGGCGGTGCAAGGATGGGTCCGAGTTCCCCATGGAGATCAGTCTCAGCCCCTGGCAGACGGATCGCGCCGGAGGGCTCAGAGTGGTGTGCACGGTCCGGGACATCACCGACCGGAAGCGTCTCCAGGATTTTTCCGAGGGAGCGCTCCGCTCGGTGGAGGAAGAGCGGCAGCGGATCGCCCGGGAGTTGCACGACGACACGGCCCAGCGTCTGGCGACCCTCATGCTCCGGGTGCGGCTCATCGGCAGGGAAACGAGCCGCGAGCGCCTTTCCACGCTCCTGGAGGAACTCCGGGAGGAGATCCTCGACGCCGCCGAGGGGGTGAAGCGGATCGCTCGGGGGCTACGGCCCCCGGAGTTGGAAGAGGTCGGACTGGGCTTGGCCCTGGTCGCTCATGCCCGGGGGCTCAGGGAAGGCGCGGGGTTCGACGTGGAACTGAACGTGGAGCCCGTCGAGCACTGCCTCGGCATCGATGCCAAATTGGCTCTCTACCGCATCATCCAGGAGTCGCTGTCCAACGCCGTGCGACACTCCGGGGCGGGGCGGGCTCGCGTGGTCCTGCGGGCCGAAGACGGCGTCGTGACGGCGGTGGTGGAGGATGACGGCCGGGGGTTCAATCCGGCGCGTTTGTCCGACAAGGGAGCAGGACTGGGACTGGTGGGTATGCAGGAGCGCGCCCTGATGTTGGGCGGGCGTGTCACCGTGGACAGCACCCCGGGTGAGGGGACACGGGTCCGAATCGAAGTGCCCTCGTCGGCCGTGGAGGCCCGGAATGTCTGACGGAACCAAAGTCCTGCTCGTCGATGACCACGCCATGTTCCGGGCAGGGATCAAGGCCCTGCTCGAGGCCGAAGGGCGCATGGAGGTCATCGGGGAGGCGTCGTCCGGCGATGAGGCCGTCGACAAGGTGCGGCAACTCAAGCCGGACGTGGTGGTCATGGACCTTTCCATGCCCGGCTCCAACGGCCTGGAGGCCACCCGGCGGATCGCCGCTCTGGAGTTGGACACCAAAGTCCTGGTCCTCACGGTTCACGCCGAAGAAGAGTACCTCGTGCCGGTGGTGGAGGCCGGGGCCAGCGGCTACCTCACCAAGACCAGCGCCGACAACGACCTCATCGAGGCCATCAAGGTGGTCGCCCGGGGCGAGGTCTACCTCCCGCCCAAAGCCACGACGCTCCTCCTTCAGCGCTACAAGGCGTCGGAGTCGGAGGACACCGCCGGTCTCCACGACCTGAGCACGCGAGAACAGGAAGTCCTGGCGCTGACGGCGGAGGGTTACTCCTCCCGGGAGATCGGCAAGAAGCTGTTCATCAGTCCGAAGACGGTGGATACCTACCGGTCCCGGATCATGGACAAGCTGGGGTTGAACCACCGTTCGGAGCTCGTGCGCTTCGCCCTGCGGGTGGGGCTTCTCAAGGAGATGTAGAGAAGGCTGAACCCGGTCAGCGGGGGTCCACCGTCGTGT
>DATHZE010000210.1:0-3469 GCA_035458765.1 Longimicrobiales bacterium | reverse complement strand
TGGCCCAGGGGCCCGATGGCGCCCTGTACGTCACCGACACCGGCAAGTCCGCCGTGTACCGCGTCTCCGGCGGGGACGTCTCGGTAGGCCTGGAAGAGCCGAGCCTCGGCAATCCCAATGGAATCACCTGGGACGCCACCCGGAGTCTCCTGGTCATGGTCCCCTGGGACCCGGGCTCCAGAGTGAATACCTGGAGGGTCGGTCAGAGCCCTGTCGGTTTCGGTCCCCGCACCACGCCGGGCCGCCTGGACGGCATCGAGCCCATCGACAAGCGCCTCCTTCTGGCCAGCCAGAGCGACTCCTCCATCCTTCTCATGGACGCCGGAATGACCAGGGCCATCATCAAGGTGATGGGGGCGCCCGCGGACATCGGCGTGGACACGAAACGCCGACGCGTGGCCGTGCCGTACATCGCGTTGAACCGGGTGGACATCTGGCAGCTGCCCCTGAAGAACTAGCGGGGAACCAACGCACGCGGTCAGGGGATTTCAGATAGGCAGACCACAATCTGAAATGCCGAGGACTCCTCCCGGTCCTCCTGATCCATGGAGATTCCGATGGAGATGGAGATCGTGTTTCCGGGCGGGGCCCGGGTGGACGCCGTGATGGGCGACACGGTGATCACCACCAATCAGGACGGCACCGCCCCGGCGCCGTTTGCTCTTTTCCTCGCCTCCATCGGGACGTGCGCCGGGATCTACGTGCTGAGCTTCTGCCAGCACCGCGGGCTCCCCACCGACGGCATCAAGATCGTGCAGCGCGTCCACTCCAACCCCACCACCCACATGGTCGAGCAGGTGGACCTGGACATCGTGGTGCCCCCGGACTTCCCGGAGAAGTACCACGAGGCTCTGATCCGGGCCGCGGACCGGTGCGCGGTGAAGAAGCACCTCGAAAATCCGCCCCGTTTCAACGTGAGAACCACGGTCACGGTGTAGCCTCCCGGCGGGCCCCCCACCCGGGCAAGGTCCGGTTTTGTTCTCCCGCAAAGCTTTCTGAACCAGGGGTGGGGCCCTATCTTGGCCCCCATGCCTGCCCCCTCCCTATGGGACCGCCTGCGCGGTGCCCGGATCGTCCAGGTTCTCCTGGTCTATCTCGGCGCCTCCTGGGCGGTCCTTCAGATTGCCGACGTCCTCACCGAAGCCCTCTCCCTGCCGGGGTGGGTCCTTCCCGTTGCCGTCCTCCTCCTGCTGGTGGGTCTGGTCATCATCCTGGCCACGGCCTGGGTCCAGTCCCTTCCGGCCACCACGGCCAAGGAAGAGGCTGGTGAGATTCCCACGGATTGGCAGGTGGCCCCCTCCGAGGCCCTTGCCAGCCTGAAGGCCGGGAAGCTTCCCCATCTGACCTGGGGGCGGGCGATCCTGGGGGGCGTCGTGGCCTTGTCCCTGCTGTTCGGCGGGGCAGGGGCGTACGTTCTGGTCACGGGGAGCCGGGTGCCGGGCCTGGGTCCGGCGGATCTGGGCGCCGACGTTGCGGCGGCCGGGATCGCGGTGCTCCCCTTCGCGGTCACCGGCGGGGAGGACCTGGACCTGTGGCGCGAGGGCATGGTGGACGTTCTGTCCACCAACCTGGACGGAATGGGGGGGTACCGGACCATTGACGCCCGAACCGTCATGGCACGGTGGCACGAGCAGGTGGGGGGCGATGACGCTCCGGACCTCCGGACCGCGCTGGAGGTGGCCGGTGCAACCGGCGCTCGCTTTGGCCTCCTGGGAAATCTGGTTGGGAACCCCGGCGGAGTGCGCGTGGCCGCCGATGTCTACGACCTGTCCACCGGCAACAAGGTCACCCAGAGCTATGTGGAGGGGCCCGCGGACTCGGTGCTGGCCCTGGTGAATCGGCTCACCGTAGGGATCACGAGGGAGCTGTTGGCGGCAGGCGGGCAGCAGGTCATGCAGGCCCCCAGGGCCGCGAGCATCACTACGGAGTCTCTGGAGGCCCTCCGCCACTACCTGGACGGTGAGGTAGTGTACCGGAAGGCGGACTTCGCCGGGGCGGCCGCGGCGTATGAGCGCGCCACCGAGGCCGACTCCACGTTCGCCCTGGCCTGGTATCGACTCTACAGCGCCTACGGATGGCTGGAGGACCTGAACAGCGATGTCGTGGGGCGGGCCGGCCGGCGCGTGGAGGAGTTGGCTGACCGGCTCCCCATGAGGGAGCGTGCCCTGGTGCTGGCCGTGCAGCGGGGGGTCAACGAGGGCGATCTTTCCGCCATCAGCGATTTCCGCCAGGCCGCGTCGAAGTACCCCGACGACCCTGAGGTTTGGTACGAACTGGGAGAGTTCTATCTGCATGTGGGCATCCCGGCGGGAATCGGCACCTCCGCCGACGCTTTGGACGCCCTTCAGCGCGCCGTCGAACTCGATCCCAGCTTCGGACCCTACTACATCCATCTCATCGAGAGACTCGTGGCGGCGGGGAAGGGCGCTGAGGCCCTAGATGCGTTGGCCTCGTATCAGGCTCTCGTGGGGAGCGAAGCCCAGCCACACCTTGGGCTGGCCGTGGCGCTCTTCGGGCAGGATCCCGCAGCACGGGCCGATGCCCTGGCGGCGCTCGACACCGTCTCGGACATCGTCACGGACAACCTCCGCAGCGTGGCGCCCTGGTACGAGCTGCCGGATGCCGTCGCCACCGAGGAAGTCCTGAAGGCCATGAACGGGGGACGGCTCCCTCCTACCTACCTCGTGTCGCGAGGCAGAATCCATGAGGCTGGGGAGGGACTCGCCGACCGGTCGGTTGAGCCGTGGAGGCGGGTGTCCCAGGTCGCGCAGCTCGAGTTGCTGGGCATCGCCGTTCCTCCGGAGCTCGTCGATGCGACCCGTGATCTGGACGTCTGCCCCGACCGTGAAGACGCGGGGGAGAACTGCATGTTCTTGGTGGGAGCCCTGGCCGCCGTCCGCGGTGACCGGGCCACCTGGAAGATGTGGGTGGACCGGAACCACAGCCTCGGCGCCACCTATGAGCGCGACGGGCAGGGTGCTCATGGGAAGGAGCACGAAGCACTGGCCCGCGCCCTCGAGGGGCTGTGGGCCTGGTATCAGGACAAGGACCCGAGGGCGGCTCGGGAGCACCTGAGCGCAGGGGTAACCCGACTGCCCGGGGCCATGGGGTACGCCACGCGCATCCACTTGGCGGAGGTTCTGGCGGACGAGAACCCCCGCGAGGCCGAGGCCCAACTCGAGCGGATGGGGAGCGGCGTCTTCACGGCGTACGCCATGGTCCGCCTGGGCCGCCTGCGTGAGGGGTTGGGCGACGTCGACGGGGCCAAGGAGGCCTACCAGCAGGCGACGGAACTCTTCAGGAACGCCGACGACGACCTCTCCTACGCGGTCGAAGCGCGCGAAGCCCTCGGCCGCTTGGGCACCTAACCCGCCCTCCTCCCACCTAAGACCCTATGACCACACCCACACTCTTCGAGCGCCTGAAGCAGGCCCGCATCGTCCAGGTGCTCCTGGTCTACCTGGGCGCG
>DATHZE010000209.1:0-2740 GCA_035458765.1 Longimicrobiales bacterium | reverse complement strand
AGAACGTGAAGAGGCGGTCTTCGGCGAAGGCGTGGACCGGCTGTTCAAGAACATCGCATCCACCATTACCGGCACCTCGGCGGTGGCGGCGTTCTCCACGCTCATCGTGGGCGGCATCGGCGTCATGATCCTGTGGGTGGGCGGTCATTCCATCCTGGCCGGGGACATGACCTCCGGCGAGCTGTTCACCTACGTGCTGTACGTGGGTGCCATGGTGGCGCCCCTGGTGCAGATCTCGTCCATCAGCACCCAGATCTCCGAGGCGTTCGCGGGGCTGGACCGGATCCACGAGCTGCGCTCGATCCGCTCCGAGGACGACGACGACGCGGACCGCACGCCCATTCCCGACGTGGCGGGAGAGGTGGCCTTCGAGGACGTCTGGTTCGAGTACAAGCCCGACGTCCCGGTGCTCAAGGGGATCTCCTTCCACGCTCCGGCGGGGACCACGACGGCGTTGGTGGGGCCGTCGGGGTCCGGGAAGAGCACGCTCAGCGGTCTGGTCATGGCGTTCCACCGGGCCAAGGAGGGCCTGGTGCGCGTGGACGGGAAGCACCTGGACGAGCTGCGCCTGCGGGAGTACCGGCAGCACCTGGGCGTGGTCATGCAGGACAACTTCCTCTTCGACGGCACCATCCGGGACAACATCGCCTTCGCCTCTCCCAACGCCTCCGACGAGAGCATCCGGGAGGCGGCCCGCATCGCCCACTGCGACGAGTTCATCCTGGGCTTCGACGACGGGTACGATACGGTGGTGGGCGAGCGCGGCGTGAAGCTGTCCGGCGGACAGCGCCAGCGCGTGGGCATCGCCCGGGCGATCCTGGCCAACCCCAGGGTCCTCATCCTGGACGAGGCCACGTCGAGCCTGGACTCCGAGGCCGAAGCGCTGATCCAGGACGGTCTTCGGCACCTCCGTCAGGGGCGCACGACGTTCGTCATCGCCCACCGCCTCTCCACCATCCGCAGCGCCGACCAGATCCTGGTGCTGGACGACGGTCAGATCGTGGAGCGGGGCACCCACGGCGAGCTCATGGCGGTGGGCGGTCTCTACAAGCGGCTGTACGAGAAGCAGTACGGCCTCATGGAGGACCTCTACATCAATCCCGGCGAGGAGCCTCCCTCGGAGACGGGTCGGGAGCTCTGATCCTGAAAACGACGAAGGGCCCCGCTTCGGCGGGGCCCTTCGCGTTCCGGCCGCGGACGACTGGCTACATCCCCAGCTTGGCCCGGGTGAACCTGGCCGCGAACGCCGCCGGGGGGTTATGGGCCCGGATCATCCCGGCCGCCTTCCGGTACATCTCCATGGCGTCGGCCTCCCGCCCCTGACGCTCGTAGAGCATGCCCACCAGGCAATGCATGAACGGGTCGGTCTGGTTGCCGCGCATGGTGAGGAGCTCGTCGAAGAGCCGTTCTGCCTCGTCGAGATCGCCCAGGTACAGCGCCACGTACCCCGCCAGGTAGGGGAAGAAGCGCTCCTGCTGCTCGGCCATGGCCGGGTCCGAGTCCAGCGCCTGCCGCGCCAGCGCCACCTGGCGCCGGGCCTCGTCGGCGTCACCCCGGCGGGCCGAGATCCGACCCAGGGCGTGGGCGAGGCGGAAGTCCCACAGGCTCTTGGGATGGGTCCTGGGCTCGGGCTCCATGAGGCCAAGCATGTACCCGCGCCGGTACATGCGCTCCGCGGTGTCCAGGTCGCCGGCGTCCACGCACACCCGGGCGCCCTCGTTGGCCATCTCGCCCTCCTGGTAGAAGGCGTTCTGCGGGTCGATGTCCTCCTGGGTGACCCAGTAGGAGATGACCATCTCCTCGTAGGCCACGGCGTTGGCGCAGTCCCCCATGAACCCGTAGTGCATGGCCATGCGCCTCTGGGCCGCGGCCAGCTCCGCGGGCTCGCTGGCCGCGTCGATGACCGACTGGATGAGGACCCGGGCCTCCTCGAAGGCGCCTTCGCGATCGAGCTGCTGCGCCTGCTGGAGCGGCCCCGACTCCCTCTGCTGCGCGGAGACCGCCACGGGCAGAAGGAGCGCGGTCGCCAGCGCCAACCCGGAGGCGGCGGAACGGACGGTGTCTGTGATCGTGCTCATGCAAAGCTCCGATGGTGGAGGGTCAGAAGATCAGGAGCCTGGTGATCTTCACGGTGATGAAGCGTTCGAGGATCCCGGCTCCGGTGGTGGATCTCCTCTCGGTGTAGAGGAGAAAGAGGTCGCTCAGGGGCGCGGGGATCAAGTCGGCGCGCAGGTTGGTCACCATCTCGTCCGCCGCGGCGTTGTACTGGACGAAGCCGCTGAAGTTCAGCGTGGTGCTCACCGCGTACTGGACGCGGGCGCTGTAGAGGTCGGCGCTGAACGAGTCGCCCTGGGCGGTGACCGCGTTGTGGTTGGCGTCCAGGTCCAGCACCAGGTGCCGGTTCGGCTGCCACCGGACGCCTCCGGTGAGGGTGAAGCGCGTCCCGTCGTAGTAGCCGCCCCCCGACACGCCGGTGTTGAACGACAGTGCGTGGCCCTGGCTGGACCGGTAGCTCGCCGAGCCCTCTCCGAAGCGGTAGTCGCCCACCGGGATGGAGGTTCCCGCGCGTACGCGGAACGGCACGTCCAGGCGTTCGAAGCGCCGGGTGTAGGTCAGGTTCAGGGACGAGCGGTCGTCGAAGCTGACCCCGAAGCCCGCGCGGTTCTCCCGGGTCTCGAGTCGCCCGCTCAGATCCGTGGTGTAGGTGGCCTCCACGTACGGGCTCACCTCCAACACGTGG
>DATHZE010000208.1:0-7564 GCA_035458765.1 Longimicrobiales bacterium | reverse complement strand
GGGCCGACCTCATCCACGCACCCCTGAGTGACCTCTTCCTGCTCTACACCGAGCGGCGATCCACCACGGGGACCGGCGTCCTCGAAAGATTCGTCACCGTGAAGGTGACGAGGCTATTGATCTTCTGACCCTCCAGCACCGGAGCGTTTCATGAGCACTACCATCCGCACCGCACGTCGCGCCGCCTCGGGATTGGCCCTGGCAACCGCGCTTCTTCTTCCGCTCGCAGCCGTCGCGCAACAGAGCGAGCCGGGCGCCCTCCGGCAGGCGCAGCAGTTGGACCGCGAGGGCTCCTTCGAGCAGGCCCGCGCCCTGTTCCAGTCGGTCATCGACAATGCCCGTGAGCCTGCCGACCTGGCCGCCGCCCAACGGCGCATGGCCATGCACTACGGCTTCATGGGTGATTGCGCCAACGCGGTCCGGTACGAGGAGATGGTCATTTCGTACTG
Organism: Longimicrobiales bacterium; assembly: GCA_035458765.1. Lineage (GTDB taxonomy): Bacteria > Gemmatimonadota > Gemmatimonadetes > Longimicrobiales > Gaopeijiaceae > SZUA-318. Next base: position 7,115 of record DATHZE010000208.1, on the reverse strand, counting down.
GGTGAGCCGGGAAGACGAAGAGCCCCAGAACGCCTTCTACCAGCAGGGCGAGATGGCCAACGAAGCGGCCCGCGTGTGCATCGATTCAGGCGACCTCGACACCGCCGAGCGCATGTATCGGCGCGGATACATGCTGGGCAACATGGAACCCGAGCCCCGCACCCACCCCAAGAGCCTGTGGGACTTCCGCCTCGCGCACGCCCTCGGGCGCATCTCCGCGCGACGCGGCGATGCCGACGAAGCCCGGCGCCAGGTGGCCCTGGCCCGGCAGGCGCTCGACTCCGACCCTGAGATGGCTCAGCAGCAGGAGCGATTCTACCCGTACCTCGCGGGATACGTGGCCCTGTTCCTGGGCGACCTCGACGAGGCCGAGCGTCTCTTCGACGAGCTCCTGACCATGCGTGGAAACCAGAACGACCCGTTCATGCACTGCCTGGTCGGGATGCTCTACGAGCGCCAGGGGCGCGAGGCCGACGCCATGGACATGTACAAGAAGGCGTCCGAAATCGTCCGGGCCCACAACCCGCCGGCTGCGTTCGCGGCTCGCTTCACGCGCAGCAAGCTGGGGATGTAGAAGAAGACGCTGAAAGACGGAAGGCTCCCCGCGCGCTGCGCGTGGGGAGCCTCCTTCTCTTGCAGTCCGTCTACAGTTCCCGTCCCGTCTCCGAAGGAGGCTCCTCGCCGGGGTTGATGTACAGGTCCTCCATGAGGCCGTGTTGCTTTTCGTACAGCCGCTTGTAGAGGCCACCCAGCTTCATGAGGTCGGGATGCGTGCCCCGCTCCACGATCTTCCCTTCGTCCAGCACCAGGATCTGATCCGCGCTGCGGATGGTGGAGAGACGGTGGGCGATGACGAAGGTGGTGCGGCCCTGGCGCAGGTGGGTGAGGCCGTCCTGGATGAGGGCCTCGGCCTCCGAGTCCAGACTCGACGTTGCCTCGTCCAGGATGAGGACTTTGGGGTTCGCCAGGATGGCCCGGGCGATGCCCACGCGCTGGCGCTGCCCCCCCGACAGCTTCACGCCCCGCTCCCCCACGATGGTGTCGTACCCGTCATCGAAGCCGAGGATGAACTCGTCACAGTGTGCCACGCGGGCAGCCTCACGGATGCTCTCGTCACTGGCTCCGGGAAACGCGAAGGCGATGTTGTCCCGGACGGTCCCGTCGAACAGGAAGTTGTCCTGCATCACCACACCGAGGTGGCGCCTGTACTCCCCGAGACGCAGATCGTCGAGACGCTTCCCATCGACCTGGACCAGGCCCTCCTTGGCCCGGTGAAACGCCATGACCAGGCCGATGAGAGTGCTCTTGCCCGAACCCGAGGGCCCCACCAGGGCCGTGGTGGTTCCCGCCGGCGCGTGGAACGAGATGCCCTTGAGCACCGGAGTCTCGGGCTTGTACTCGAACCACACGTCGTCGAAGGCGACCTCACCCGCCAGGTCCGGGATGGGAAGGCGGTCCTGGTCGTCGTCGTCCTCCGAGCGCACCGCCCGCAGTTCATGGATCCGGTCCAGCCCGGCGAATGCCTCGGAAATCTGGGTGCTGATGGACGAAATCTGCACGAGGGGCGCCACCATGGCCCCGACGTACAGCACGTACGTGAACAGCTCACCGGTCGTCATCTCCCCGGCCAGGATCGAGTGGCCACCCACCCAGAGGATCATGACCCCGATGCCGCCGACGATGAGCGTGGAGAACGCGGCCACGGCCGAGGTGCCCGTGATGGTGGAGGCGATGTTCCTGAAAAGCCGATCGACGCCCTCGCCGAAGATGGCCTCTTCGCGTTCTTCGGCCACATAGGTCTTCACAAGACGCACGCCACCCAGCGTCTCGTTGAGGCGCCCCGTGACCTCGGCGTTGATCTCCCCTCGCTTCCGGAAGATGGGGCGGAGCTTCTTGAAGGCGATGGACATGGCACCTGCGAAGAGCAGGAGCAGGGCCACCGTTCCCAGCGTCAAGCTGAGGTTCAGGTAGAGAAGGATGCCGAAGGCGATGACCGCCGTCATGAGTCCGCCCACGAGCTGAACCAGGCCGGTGCCCACCAGATTCCGTATGCCCTCGGGATCGGTCATGATCCGGGAGATGAGCACGCCGGTCTTGGTGGAATCGAAGTAGCTGACCGGCAGGCGGAGAACGTGAGCCTGGACGTCCTTCCGCATCCTGGCGATGGCCCCCTGCGCCGCTACGCTCACCACCTGGGACAGCGAGAAGGAAGTCACGGCCTGGACGAGCGCGGCTCCGGCCGCCGCCGCCACGAGGTACTTGAGCAGCTCCGGCCGTCCGCCGCCCACGACCTCGTCGAGCAGATATCGGGGCATGGCAGGGATTACCAGCCCGGCGAGCCGGTTGAAGACCATGAGCACCAACCCTATGGAAAGGGTCTTGCGATGCTCCCGGAGGAGGTGGCCTGCCTCGGCGCGGACGTTCTTGAAGTCGACCTTGGGTCGCTTGGCTTTGATCTCGGGCATCCGGCAAGCTAGACAGTCGCCTCCCTCTGCGGAATGCCCCGGCCTCGTCGCCTAGTCGCTCTTCAGCCACTCCCGCACGGTCCGGACGTGGGGCACGCCCCCGGTGTGAACCAGAGTGCCGTCCAGGACGACTCCGGGAGTCCGCATCACGCCATACCTCATGATCTCGACCATGTCGGTGACCTTCTCCACCACAACCTCGACGCCCAGCCGATCAGCCTCGCGTTGGACCATCTCCGCCGTCAGCTGACAACTCCGGCACCCGGGGCCCAGCACCTTGAATTCCTTCATGGCGCCCTTGGTCAAAGTTGGATGGCGTTGAACAGGTATCCCACCGCAACGAACGATACCGCCAGATACCCGGCGAAGAAGGCGAGCATCCGCACGGTGAGCACCTTGCGGAGGATGATCATCTCGGGCAACGACAGCGCAACCACGCTCATCATGAGCGCCAGCACGGTTCCCACGGGAACGCCCTTGCCCAGAAGCGCCTCCGCCACCGGGATCACCCCCGACGCGTTGCTGTACATGGGCACGCCCGCGATGACGGCCAACGGGACGGCGAGGGGATTGGCGGCGCCGGCGTACCGCGCGAAGAAGTCCTGGGGTACGTATCCATGGAGGACGGCGCCCAGCCCGATCCCCACCAAGACGTAGGCCCAGATGCGGTCCAGGATCTCTCTCACCTGGCCCCAGGCGTATCGGATCCGGATCGCCACGGTGGGCCGCTGGCCTGGAAGGTCCACGGCTCCGACCCTGATCTTCCATACGTACTCTTCCACCCATCGCTCCAACCGCAGCGTGTCGATGAGGGCCCCGCCCGCGATGCCGACCACGAGGCCGGTGGCGACATACAGCACCGTGAGCTTCCATCCGAGAAGGGCGAATAGGAGCACCACGGCCACCTCGTTCACCATGGGCGACGTGATCAGGAACGCCATGGTGGCGCCCACGGGGATCCCCGCCTCCACGAAGCCGATGAACAGGGGCACCGACGAACAGGAGCAGAAGGGCGTCACCGCGCCCAGGACCACCGCCATGACGTAGGCCGCCCACCGCGACCGTCCTTCCAGATAGACGCGCACACGCTCGGGAGAGAGCATGGAGCGGAACAGCCCCATGACGAAAATCACCGTGACCAAGAGAGCGAAAATCTTGGTGACGTCTTCCACGAAGAAGTGCACGGCAGCGGCGGAGCGAGTGGCAGGATCCAGCCCCAGCCAGCCATAGGCCACCACGTCGGCCAGACGCGTGAACATCCGAAACACCGCTGCCACCTCGGGACCACGGGGTCAATCCCTCTGCGTATCAATCTACCCGTTGCGAGCCGGAAAGGGTGTGGGGAGAACCCCGCGGGCCCCCTCGCGCCGTGGGGCGGGGTGAGGCCTGGTCGACCGCGTGCGGAGCAGGTGACACGCGCACCATCGGCGGCAAGACCGGCTCCCGTCGGGGCCGCATCCGTGCACCTAGTGGAAGACCCCCTCGTTTGCGCCACAGGATACCCGAGTACCACATTCTCCCCCGTCGAGCAGGAGTTCCTCCCCCGCCGATGGGCCGAGCATGTCCGTGGATGATAAGAAGCAGCGTCAGCCCGTGGTCTTCTTCGTCGATGACGAACCGGAACTGCGCGGCGCGTTCTCTGCGCTACTGCGCAAGCGTGGCTTCAAGGTCTTGGAAGCCGGGAACGCGGAAGAAGCAGGGCGACGGATCGAGGAGATCGAAGAGCCCATCGACGTGCTCCTCATGGACATCAACCTCCCCGATGGCTGGGGCGCCGCCGTGGCCCAACACCTCCTGCTCTCCCACCCTGAGATGGTGGTGGTCTACATCACCGGCTTCGCCCAGGACGATCCGATCCTGGCCGGGGCACTACAAGACGCCACCTACGTTCTGCGGAAGCCGTTTACGGGAGAGGAACTGGGGGAGGTTCTGCGGGCGGCGATGGGAGGGCGCTAGAAGCCACCCCGACCCCGCCCCTGAAAGACGAAACGCCACATAACTGCGGATATGACAATCGGAAGCGTGTACCTCGCTACGGTCCCGAAGACCCCGCCCCCAGCGGTCTTCGGGGGAAGGAAGATCTGATCGCCTGCCTGCAGGTTGAGTTGGTCCAGGGTACGTCCCTGTAGCAGGGCCTCCTGCATGGCACGCCCCTCCACCAGCGTGACCGATCCGCGTTCGACCCGGAGAGCGTCGAGGTCACCGTTTCTTGGCCCCCCGGCCTGCATCAGAGCATCACTGACCAAGATGTCCGCCGGCATGACGTAAAACCCGGGATTTCCGACCGACCCCTGCACGGACAGCCGCAGGAGGCCTCGGGCCTGGACCACGGGCTCATGGATCACCTTTCCCAATTCCCTGGTCAGATGCGCCTGGATCTCCGATCGGAGGACCCCGGCCAGGGGAATAGCCCCGAAGAGCGGAAGGGTGATCTGCGGCCCCGGTTCTACCACGACTTGGGCAGGCAGCGTGGGTTCGCCCTGAACGCTCAAGACGACCTGGTCACCGACGTGGAAGTCGCCGTTCTCGAGGCGATCCCGCACGCGCTCGGCGCTGGTACGGGCTACAGCCTTGACGCGCCCCGAGTATGCGGGGGAGCGAATCGCCTCCTCCAGTTGGGCGAGGACGTTGGTGAGTTCCTCACGGGAGAGTTGTGAACTCCCGGGGCCGAACTCCACGGGAATCTGGGCACTCCCAACCGTCGGGAGGATGAGGCCAGAGAGCAGAACGACTGACAGGGCGAGTCGGGTCATTCCATAAAGTACACGCACGTAGCGTGCCGGTACAGCAACCCCCTCACGAGTCGCTCGGGCATAGTGCCGACGCTACACCTGCCGCGTCAGCGCAACAACAAACCCCCACCCAGTCACCGGAGCCGGACGCCGCCGCGTCTCGCACGATTCCTGCACGGAGATTATAGTCTCCTCATCCCCACAGCCGACTTGTCGCCACATCTGCCGCAACAAATGACTACTGACCTCCATCGAGTCACCCCGCTGGTCCTACTCGTTGATGATCAGGAGTGGATGTCCCTCTCCATCGAGAGCATCCTCAGGCCCAAAGGCTATGCGGTGGTGAAAGCCTTCACGGGTCGTCAGGCCTTGGACCTTGCGGAAAAGGTGAGCCCCGATCTGATCGTCGTGGATTTCCGACTTCCGGATATGGACGGGATCGAAGTCGCGCGCCAACTCCGGGAGGCCTCCACGGTCAGTCCGGCCACACCCATCCTCATGATCACGACCTCCTCCTTGGGCCGGGCAGAGCGTCTGGAGGCCCTGGGGGCCGGGGCCTGGGACATCCTCCGCCACCCGGTGGATCCAAGCGAATTCGTGTTGCGTATGGAAACGCTGCTCGGCGCCAAGCAGGAAGCAGACCGTGTTCGTGACGAAGGACTGACCGATCCGAGTACCGGCTTCTACAATGCCCGGGGGCTCCTTCGCCGGACAAAGGAGATCAGTGCTGACGCGACCCGTTTCGACCGACCGTTGGCCTGCATCGCCTTCGGGCTCGAGTGGTTGGATACGCCAACGGCGCTCGCGAACCAAGCGGAAGAGCAGGCTCTGGTGAACACCGCGCAGAGCGTGGCCGACGCGCTGAAGTCCATCACCAGGGTATCCGACACCGTGGGGCGCCTAACCACGGGAGAGTTCATCATCGTGGCGCCGGGTACCGATCGGGCCGGCGCGGAACGCTTGGCGGACCGCGTACTCGAACTGGTCGGCGAGTCAGTTCACCGGGAAAGTGGACCGCCGGGATTCCGTGAGGGAGAGGGTCGCCTTCGCGCCGGCTTTTTTGCCACGGCGGGAGACTCCGCCATCGACCCGGGAGATGTACTCTTCAAAGCTACGGTTGCCCTCCGCCGAGCCCAAGCGGACCAAAGCGGCTTCCCCGTGCGCTCCTACGAGGCCTGACCGCCAGCCTCGTCCACCCCCGCGTCGGCCAACAAGCGTGGCTGACCCGCAGCCGTCTCGATGTCTGGTTCGTCCGACGCCTCGTACCCGGGCAGATACGACGACGAGTAGTAGCCATAGCTGCTCCCGCTCGCACTGACATCGTTGAGGATCGCGCCCAGGACCCTGATGGGCAGACGGGAAAGGCCTTCCAGCTTGGCCAGGGTGAGCGGCTTCTCCGTCGATCCACTCCGGATGACGATGGCCATGTTTCCCGCCAGGGCCGACAACAGGACGGCATCTCCACCCGCCGCCAGCGGCGGGCTATCGATGAGAATCACGTCGTAGGCTCGCTTCAGCGTGCCAAAGAACTGGCCCATCCGCTGCGACGCCAACAACTCCGGCGTCGTGCTGCTCCGGGTGCCCGACCCGATGAAATGGAGATGATCGTATTTCGTGAATTGGATCACCTCTCCGGACGAGCGATCACGCAGATAGTCCGTGAGTCCGGGTGTCCGCTCCAATCCCAGCAGCCGGTGGGCGTCTCCCCGACGGGTATCGGCATCGATGAGCAGCGTCCGTCTGCCCATCTCGGCGAAGGCCACGGCAAGATTCGTGGTGATGAGCGTCTTCCCTTCAGACTGTGACGGACTGGTCACCACCAAAGTCATGGGACCGGCCGACCCATAGGCGAAACCCAGCGTGATTCGGAGTTCCCTGAACGCCTCGATCAATTGTGAGGCATTCTCTTCGCCAGCCT
>DATHZE010000207.1:0-9594 GCA_035458765.1 Longimicrobiales bacterium | reverse complement strand
CGGCGATCCAGGCGGCGGGCCTCATCGATGCTCTGTCGGCCCCCGGACCCTTCACCGTCTTCGCGCCGGTCAACTCGGCGTTCGCGTCTCTCCCCGCCGGCGAACTGCAGCGGCTCCTGGACCCCGCCAACCTGGGTGAACTCCAGGAGCTTCTTCAGTTCCACGTCGTTCCCGGTGCCTTCACCGCCGGGGACCTCAGCGAAGGTGCGTCCCTCGTCACGCTGACGGGCGAAGCCCTGACGGTGTCGCTGCAGGGCGGGCCTTCGGTCAACGGGATCAGCATTCTCGAGACGGACATCGAGGCCAGCAACGGCTTCATCCACTTGATCGGTGGCGTGCTGCTTCCCTCTCGGGAGTCGATTGCAGCGACTGCCGCCGCTTCTTCCGGCCTCACGACGCTCGTGGCGGCCCTGAGCGCGGCCGGCCTCGTGGACGCGTTGGCCGGCGACGGACCCTTCACGGTCTTCGCTCCGGTCAATGCCGCCTTCGCGGCCCTCGGTGACGGCGTGATCGGGAATCTCCTCGATCCGGCCAATCTCGACTTGCTGACCAGCATCCTCACCTACCATGTGGTCCCTGGCGCTGCGGTGTACGCTGGTGAGCTCTCCGACGGTCAAACCGTGACCACGCTGCAGGGCGAGAATCTCGCCATCGGCGTCAGCGCCGAGGGTGTGACCGTGAACGGCGCCAACGTGACCAGCATCAACATCCGTGCGAGCAACGGCGTGATCCACCTCGTCGATGGGGTTCTCGTTCCCGAGCTCGATATCGTCGAGACGGCCATCGTGACGCCCCAGACACAGACCCTCGTGGCGGCGGTGGCGGCCGGTGGTCTGGTTTCCACGCTTCAGAGCGAGGGTCCCTTCACGGTCTTTGCGCCCATCAACGAGGCTTTCGAGGCTCTGGGCTCCACTGCCATCGAGAATCTCCTCGACCCGGCCAACCAGGCCATCCTGCAGAAGGTCCTCACCTACCACGTCATCGCCGGTGACATCCGCGCCGCCGATCTGACCAACGGCGCCTCCGTGCAGACGGTCCAGGGAACCAACGTGACCATCGACCTCTCCGGCGACCTGCCGATGGTGAATGGCGCGAGCATCATCGCCACCGACATCGTCGTGGGGAACGGCGTAATCCACCTCATCGACGGGGTGCTCACCGAGAATCTGGACCTTGTGGACCAGGCGGTCATCAACGGGTTCAGTACGCTCGTCGGAGCGGTTCAAGGCGCGGGGCTCGAGGCCACTCTCCGCAGCGGCAACGCGGGCGAAGGCTTCACCGTGTTCGCCCCGACCAACGAAGCCTTCGCCGCCCTCGCCGCCATCCCCAGCGGTGATGCGCTGGTGAGCGTGCTCACCTCCCATGTGGTGGGGGCCACCGTGGCTTCCGGCGATCTGCTGGACGGCCAGGTCGTGAGCACCGTCGAAGGGAGCACCTTCACGGTGAACATCGACGGCAACGGCGTTTCACTCACCGACGCCACGGGTCAGACCGTGATGGTCGTGTTGACGGACGTGCCTGCTTCGAACGGCGTCATCCACGTGATTGACGGTGTGATCCTCCCCGGCGCGTAGGGGACCTGTCTGTGGGCGGTCTGCCCTGTTTCGGAAGCTGACGGGGAAGACCCCCGCCGGACCTCGGGTCCGGCGGGGGTCTTTCCTTCGGGGACGCCGTGGGGGCGTCCGCCTCCCTGAAGGAGGGCACCGTGGATTTCGCTTCGTGCAGCTCGGGAATCCTCCCCGGCCGCCGCAAAGCCGTTGAGGTCGGGACCGGACTACCCGGCGGTCTCTTGCGTGGCTGGATGACTCGTCAACCTCCGATTCCCCGATCCGCTGGCCTACTCCACATGACGTCGGACGCCTGCGTCACCAGGTGGGACGGACCGACGAAGGTGGGTTGTCCGGGCCCGTCCGGGCCGAGGGTCATGACAATGACCAGGAAGCTCTCCCCGAGTCCCCTGATGATGCCCCCCGCGTGGCCACCGGCCGACGCACCGGGGCGGATCTCCCAGGCCGTGAACACCTCCCCGAAGGCCGAGTCGGGCTGGTAGTCGAAAACCACGCCGCAGACGTCCGGGCGCATTTCGGTGTCGATGGCCTCATCGGCCTCGAGGGCTCCGCGCAGCCACTGGCATGCGAAGTTCCGGCACGACGCGGGGCGTTCGGCGTAGATGCCGCAGCCCGCTTCGCAGAGGTGCTTGCAGGTCTCGTAGGCGCCCTTCTCGATCTCGTGCACGCCGATCACGGTGCAGCAGGCGGAGCAGGAACCGCACTCGCGTCTCGAATCGCTCACCCTGGATCCTCCCACGCCGCGCGGATCGGGACGCGCCGATGGAATCCAGGTGGGCACCGTGGGCCAGTAGCCCCGCTCAAGACCAGCCTGACGCTCTGTATGATCCGTTCCACTTCGCCGCCCTCGAAAGACCGCGTCCGTTGTTCCGGAGGCAGGTTGTACGCGGTGGCGCAGGCCGTTCCGATGACGACCAACGTCACGGCGATCGGGATTCTCATCATGACCTCCCACGGAAACGTGTACCCATGGGCCTTCGCCGCAACCCACCTGCCACGCCCTCTCGGGCCGGTCCGGCCCACGTGCGTGAGGGGAGCGTCTTGCCTCGAGGACGCTCGTGTCCGCCGTGGAGACGGTCCCGGCACGAAGGGGATCAAGCCGGAAACGGGCTCGGTGCCGCGGCCCGTTGGCGTGCCCGGCGTCCACCGCCGCGGCTGCTCCTGCTTGGCGCGCTCCACCCCCTTTCCCGCGGCCGGCCAGGGGCCGGGGAGCGGCTCGGCCACGAAGCCAAACGCGAGTGAAACGGACGACGTGCGCGTGGAGCACGCTGCCCCCTCGGTCCCTCGGGACTTGGCATCTGCCCCCCGGACCGTTGATAATGGATGGGTTCGACGGATTGGAGGTCTCACCATCGAAGGAGGGGAGAGAATGAACAAGGACGATTTTGCGGCGAAGCTTGCGGACAAGACCGACCTGACCAAGGCCAAGGCGCGCGAAGTGATCGACTGCATCTTCTCGACGGAGCCGAGGGAAGGCATCATCGCCATCGAGCTGGACGCCGGCCGCGACTTCACGGTGACGGGCTTCGGCACGTTCGGCACGCGTCGTCGGAAGGCGCGCGACGGCCGCAACCCCCGCACGGGCGCGACCATCAAGATTGCAGCGATGACGGTTCCCACCTTCAAGGCGGGCAAGGGCCTCAAGGATCGCGTTCGAACCTGACCCATCGGCGTGTGGCCCAACATCTTCGAGGGGCGCCTCAGGGACCGTCGAGGCGGGTCTCGGGCCGTGGGGCAGCAGTAACGACAGACTTTCGGACCGCTGCGCCAACCCGATGCAGGTGAGCACGACAAGGAGTTCCCTGAAAGGATGTCGCCATCCATGAGCGGCGGCATCCTTCCAGGGAACTCCTTTTGACGCCGCAGGCGCAGACGAAGGCGCTGACCCGAACAGTCGTTCGCGCGCCGCCCAGCGCCTTCGTCCGCAGGGAGGCCCCCTGGCACCCGGCGCGGGAGGTGCGGCAGCGCCCTGGCGAAGGTAATGTTCCGTTACCGTGCCCGGGTGGAGAGTATCGAAACGCTACTCCGAATCGGGGTACGGAACGCGGTGGATCGAGGGAGGCAGGCGAGGAACGAGGTGGTCCTGGGCGGCTTCCCGAGCTTCTCACCGTGGCCCGCCGGGGCCGGTGGCGCACGGGCCCGGGCCTTGCACCGATGCCAGAGTGATTCCCTTCTTCTTCTCCAGGCCGACGCCCATGCCCGGTCGTGTGCTGCTGGTGGACGACGATCCGCAGGTCCGCACTTCGCTCTCCGAGGCCCTGCAGGACTTCGGCTTGGCCGTGGAGACGGCCGGCAGCGGGGAAGCGGCGCTCTCCATGGTGGGCGGATACCGCCCCGACGTGGTCCTTTCGGACATCCGCATGCCCGGGATGGACGGCATCGAACTCCTGCGGCTGCTGAAGGAGCGGATGCCCGACGTCTATGTCGTTCTCATCACCGCGTTCGACGACATGCCCACGGTGGTCTCGGCCATGCGGGAAGGGGCCTTCGACTTCCTGGTGAAGCCCCTGAACCTGGACGAGCTGGAGGAGGTGCTGAAGCGGGCCTTGGCGGACCGGAGGGTCCGTGAGCGCGGCCGGCAGGAGATGGAGGACCAGGCCCGCTCGTACCGGCTGAACGAACTGGTGGGCCGTGACCCCCGCATGATCGGAGTCTTCAAGCTCGTGGGTCAGCTGGCGGCGACCCGAGTGAACGTGCTGGTTCGGGGGGAAAGCGGCACCGGGAAGGAGCTCGTGGCCCGTGCCATCCACTTCAACTCTCCCTGGGCGTCCGAGCCCTTCGTACCCGTCAACTGCACGGCGCTTCCCCAGACGCTGCTGGAGTCGGAGTTGTTCGGCCACGTCCGGGGCGCGTTCACCGGAGCGCATTCCGACCGGAGGGGGAGATTCGTCCTCGCCGGGAAGGGCACCGTCTTCCTGGACGAAATCGGGGATACGTCGCCCGAGTTCCAGGCCAAGATCCTCCGGGTCCTGGAGGAGGGGCTGGTATACCCGGTGGGGGCTGAGCGCCCTGAGAAGGTCGAGGCACGGGTCATCGCCGCCACCCACCGGGATCTGGAGGCACGGGTTTCGGAGGAGACGTTCCGCGAGGATCTGTACTATCGGCTCAGGGTTGCGCAGGTGGTGATTCCCTCGCTCCGGGAGCGCCGGGGCGACATCCCGCTCCTGGCGGAGCACCTCGTGGGGAAGGCAGCGGAGCGCCTTCACCGCCCCGCCCCTACCGTCGCAGCGGAGACCCTCGAGGCGCTCCTCGCCCACGACTGGCCGGGGAACGTACGGGAGCTGGAGAACTGCCTGGTGCGAGCCATCGCCCTCTCGACGGGTGGGGTGATCCGTCCGGAGCACCTCGGGCTCAACCCGGGGCCGCCGGCGTCGGATTCCGCGTTCCGCAGCATGGACGAGGTGGCGGCGGAACACGTGCGGAGGGTTCTGGAGGGGGTGGGCGGCAACAAGGCGAAGGCGGCCCGTGTGCTGGGCATCTCGAAGCCCAGATTGTACCGCCTCATCGAGAAGCACGGACTGGAGTAGGGGCATGAGCGCCAGGCCGGGACAAGCGACGGGTGGGGAGCGGGGATTCAATCCCAGCCTCCGGGCCCGCCTCCTCATGCTCGTCCTTCTGGGCGTGGTCCTTCCCATGGGGGTTCTCGGCCTGTGGGTCAGCACTTCGGCGCGGCGCACGGGAGTGGAACTGGTGCATACCCGGTCCCGGGAGGCCCTGGCCCAGACCGTGGCGGAGTTCCAGGGAGAATGGGTGCGCCGCCGGTCCCTCCTGATCGACCTGACCGAGACCCCCCCGGTGGTGGGGGCATTGGACGGGACGTCGCCCTGGGACGGGAACCTGGAAAGGGAGGGGAGGTTGGCGCTTTCGGAACTCTGGGTCCAGCTCTCCACCTTCGTGGTGTACCTGGAGCTGCGGGACCTGCGGGGGAGGGTGGTGGGCCGCCTTCCGGAAGCCCTGGGCGTGGACGCTCAACCCGCCCCGCCTCTGGCGAGCGTGGAGCGGACGTTCCCGGTCCTGACCCGGTTCTCCGGAGAGGAGTTGGGGTCCCTGACGGTCCGGCTCCGCGTGGAGGGACTCCTTCCCCCGGAGTTCCTGGCGCAGGGGGTGGGCGGATCCATCCCCGGGATCTTCGATGCGGAGACGGGCGTGCCCCTCACCCGTACCTCCATCGAGCCGACGCTCTTCTCGAGGGACCGCTTCACATGGAAGGGAGAGGAGTGGATCACGGAGGAACGGATCTCCCGGGAGCTGCCCCTGCGGTTCGTCCTGGCGTCCCCTCTCGAGCCGGTCACGGCGCCCTTCGATCGGGCCGCACGCAAAGGAGCCCTGGCGATCCTCGTCGCCATCGCCGTCTCCTTCGCTCTGGTGTCCTCGTACTCCCGGCGCCTCACCCGTCCGCTCGACCGTCTCGCCGAGGCGGCGGGCGCCGTGGCCGCCGGAGATCTGTCGGTCCGGGTGGAGGAGTCGGGACCACCCGGGGTGCGGGAAACCGCCCGTGCGTTCAACGCCATGAGCGCCGCCCTCGACAAGACCCTGAAGGAGCTATCCCACAAGGAGTCCATCGCGGCGGTGGGGGAGTTTGCCGCCGACCTGGCCCATGAGGTGAGGAATCCGCTCACGGCCATCCGAACCGATCTCCAACGTGCGCAGCGTAAGCGCGCCGACCCCGAGGTCGCGGGGGCTCTGGTGGAGCGGGCGATGGAGTCGGTGGACCGACTGAACGCCACGGTGAGTGACTTCCTGAGGGTCGCCAGGAGCGGGACCGTGACGCTTGTTCCTTGCGACCTCAGGGGACCCGTGGCCGGAGCCATCCGCGCGTCCCAGCCCCAACGGGTGGAAAAGGAGTGCGCGATGCGCTACGAGGAACCGCTGGAACCCGTGATGGTGGCCGGGGATTCGGACGCCCTCCAGGGGATGTTCCTCAATCTCCTCCTCAACGGCGTGGACGCCGTGGATGCCGGCACACCCATGGGTGTTCGGCTCTTCAGGGATGATGGACTGGCCGTCGTGGAGGTCTGGGACCAGGGCCCCGGGGTTCCGGACGAAGTGCGCGAAACCCTGTTCGATCCCTTCGTCACCACCAAACCGGGGGGGACGGGGCTGGGTCTCGCCATCGCCAGCCGGGTGGCCCGGGCCCACGGCGCGGACGTCGAGGTGGAGCACCGGTCTGGGGAGACGGTGTTCCGGGTGCGCTTCCAGCTCCTCGACGGATGACCCCCCGCCGTCGACAGCGTTCGTTCCGATCTCCGTGGCCCAACGGGAACGGTTCGATACCTCCAACGCACCGACGCCGGCAGCCGCCATCGTCGCAAGTCAATGTGCAGAAAGGATTTGTGCAGGATGGACGTGACTGGCCCCGAGGTTGCCCCATCGGGTGGCGAGACGCCCCGGGCATGGGGATCGACCGCCGGGGCACCCATCGTGATGCGGGAGGCATGAGATGGACGCGACGTTGAGAAAACCGAGACGAATCGCGGCGGCTGGGATCCTCGCCCTGGTGACGACCCTGTTGCTCGCTCCGGCTCCGGCACTGGGTCAGGACGGCGGATTCCGGGCCCGAAGGGTCTGGAAGGGAGATCCGGATCCGTTCTGCTGCGGCAACACCATGGTGTCCATCGACGGGCGCTACGTTCCGGGGTGGGACAGCTACACCGGGAACCTGCAGTTCCTGGACATGTTGGAGAACCGCTGGGTCCGGGTGACGGACAAGGGCACGTGGGCAACCAGCGATGCCTTCTCCCTGAACCCCATGTTCTCCCCGGACGGTCGGTGGATCGCCCACAGCTGGGCCGACGAGGAAGCCGGTGGGCTGCGGCTGGACCGGGCCGACGGGAGCGAGCATCGGGTGCTTCTTCCCGGCGTCATCGTGGCCCCGCTGGATTGGTCCCCGGACGGGAGCTCGGTTCTCGCCATCGTCCGACGGCTGGATCAGGGGCGACGCCTGGAGAACAACCGCGGCTTCGCAACACGGGGGTGGGATGAGCTGATCCTGGTTCCCGTGACCGGGGGTGAGCCCCATGTGCTCAAGCGGGTCGAGGTGACGGGGACGGTGGACGGACGCATGGCCCTGACCCCCAGCAGCGCCGGCATGGGGATGGCGAGGTTCTCTCCCGACGGTCGGTGGATCGCGTACCAGCGGTACGCCCAGGGGACGGCGGACAGCGACATCCATGTCCTTTCGGCGGATGGGGAGGTCGATGGCCCGCTGGTGACAGGTGAGGGTAACGACCGCCTCTTGGGGTGGGTCCAGGACGGCTCCGGCATTCTCTTGCACAGCGAGCGGGAAGCCCGGCCGGGGATCTGGCGGTTGGCGGTCCGGAACGGCTCTCCCGATGGCAGTCCGGAGTTCGTGAGGGACGACGTGTGGGGAATGGAGCCCATGGGGATGGGGGAGCAGGGCTTCTACTACATGGTGCGCGCCGAGGAGCGGCAGGTGCACACGGCGGAGATCGACTTCAACACGGGTGAGATCGTCTCCGTGGCCACCCCCGTCCGTGACCCCGGGAGTGGGACGGCATCGGGCAGCCCTGCGTGGTCCCCTGATGGGCGGCAGCTGGCCTATCGGATGTGGCTCCCCGGTGAGCCCCTTCAAACGGAGATCGCCGTCCGGTCCCTGGAGACGGGGGACGTGCGGAGCTTCGTCCTGGACCTGGGGGTCGAGAAGATCGCCTGGGGCTCGGACCCGCTGACCCTCCTCATGCACGCGACCCGCCGTGGCGGCGAAACAGGCATCCATCAGCTGGACCTCCAGTCCGGAGAGGTCACTGCGGTCCTGGTGGGAGACGAGGCCCCCGGGAACCTGGAGGACCGCTTCAAACGGGACGGGCGGACGGTGGCAGTTCCTTACGGCAGTGGCGGACCGGGGATCACGGGCTATCGGGTGCGGGACCTGGAGACCGGTCGGGAGATGGAGATCGAGACCGGCGGATGGTCGTCGATCCTGGCTTTCCCCGGGGCGGAGCGCTACGCGGTGTGGACCGAGCGAGGCCCCCGGGACGGCTCGCCCGTCGATGCAACCCTGTCCGTGGTGGGCGTGGACGGCTCGCGCCGCACCGTGTGGGAGGACGCCGTCCAGGACCGGTTCATGCGGGTTACGGCCATCACCTCCGACGGGGAGCACGTCCTGGTGACCATCGGTAACCAGGTCATGATCGTGGACGTGGCCACGGGGGACCATCGGTACCTCCGAATCCCCCCCGGCGACGTGTTCCAGACCGCGGGGATGGGTGCCATGGTGATCCAGCCCAACGGCAATCGGATCGCGGTCCCGGCGGGGAGGACCGCGGTGGAGATCTGGCTCATCGAAGGGATAGGGAATCCAACCGCACCGGCACGCTGAGGGATGGTCGTCCGGACCATGTCCTTCACCCCAAACCCGAACGAGGCGGCATCGCACCCAGCGGTGCCGCCTCACCTGCGCGGTTCACGGCCTTCCACGTCACGCTCCAACGCGGCTGCGTCACTTTCAGCGATACCGAGCGAGTCCCTGAGTCGACGGAGGAGCCGTCGCTCCTTCTCGCCGATCCCCCCATCCCGGGTCGCGTCCATCAAGGCGGCCTCGTACACCTGCAGCTTCCGGAAGGACGCGTACTCGGGCGTGTCCTGGGTATTGGGCATGGCCGCACTGGCCACCCTGTCGGCAAACCGCTGCAGGGGCGCGAGGAAGAACACCAGAACCGCGGCGGTCAGGAGACCGGCCACGCTGCCGAGTTCCGACGACAGCAGCCGTTCCGAGAGCTCGGTGACGAGATAGAGAAGGGCAACGAAGGCGCCGGCCAGAGTGGATTGCTTGAGGGTCCACCGCAGGCGCAGGTCGATGTCGAAGAGCTGAGTCCGGAGAATGCCGTAGGTGAGGACCGGAATCGCGAACAGGGGGCCTGAGGCGTACACGATGTACCAGGATGCCGGGTAGGCGGAAGGGTCGGCAGCGGCTCCCGCCAGAACCTGGCGGATCCCAAATGCATACGCGATGCCCCAGCATACGTCCCGGAACCCGAACGCCAGCGCCATCGCGCCGGCCCGCGTC
>DATHZE010000206.1:0-77473 GCA_035458765.1 Longimicrobiales bacterium | reverse complement strand
TTCAGACCGAACCGACCTTCCGCGTGACGGGTCACACCCAATTGTTCAACCTTCCGCCCGGGGTCACCGCGGTCAACGCGCGTGGCTGGTACGACGTCACTCCCGACGGCCAGAGCTTCCTCATGGGGCGGGCCGCACAGTTCGGAGGCGCTTCGGGAGGGAGTTCGGCCGAGTTGATCCTGGTCCAGAACTTCTTCGAGGAGCTGAAGGCGCGGATCAGGAACTGAGCGGGGGCGACGGCCCGTGGGGCAATCGAGGGGCTACTGGCTCCTGCCGATCATCCGGTGCTGTTGCACGGCGAGTTCCTGGTGCCGTTCCCGCAGTCGCTCGGCCACGCCGCTGCTCATGAGCGGAAAGAAGAACGCACCGGCTCCTTTCGGCACGAAGGAGATGCTGTCGCCCAACGCGGTGGGGCGCCGGAGCTTCAGCGTCACGGTCTTGATCTGCTGGAAGTGGCTCTCCTTGATCTCCCGCACGTCGCCCAGGTGGATGCGGAGGCCGCGCCGGGGGTCTCCGACGATGAGCTCGTCACCGTTCCGCCACACGTGTCGCAGGCTCCCGAAGTAGCGGATGATCACCGTGGAGAGGGCGACCCAGACCGTGAGCATGGCCCATTTCACCGTGGTCGGAGTGGCTCCGTCCCCCAGGAGGTCCAACCACGCGGCGCCGGTGAGCGCACCCATGGCCGTGGTCCACACCACGGGAAAGACCCGCCCGAAGTAGGCTGTGCTCCCTCCGGTGAGAGGCTCGAGCTGGGAAGACGCGGAGGCGTCTTCCGGGGCGGTCGTGATCGAGGAGTCCATGGTGTGCTCCGTTCGGAAGAGCTTTCCAGAAAATACGTAGCGAAGCCCGTCCGCCTTCACCCGTCGCAACCTTTTGGGCCTCCACCGCATCTCACGAAGAAAGGGACGACCGTGGGAAGGGAGGAGCGGATCATGAACCGGCTGGGAAGTGACGTGGTGGCGCTTGCGGCCATCCTGGGAAGCGGGGCAGTGGGCGGTGTGGTCACGTTGGCGGCGCTGGAACGGGGGAGCCAAACGGCCGTGGAGGAGTGCTTCGCCGCCTCGGCCATGCCGGCTCCGCGGATCGTGGTGGAGTCCGGGCACGGTAGCCACTCCATCGTGGTCGCTCCGAGGCTCCATGTGCGTGCCACGCACGGGTGCGGGGTGGTGGTCGTAGACCAATTGGTCCAGGAAGAGCTGGACAGGGCACTGGCGGACCTCGATGAGAGCAGGGTGAAGCTGGAGCAGGTCTACGGGCAGGAGCTCGAGAAGCGCTTGAACGAAGAGATGGCGCGGCTGGAGATCGACTTGAAGCGACTGGGGGAGGAAGCGGGGCGGTAGCCGGGGAGGTCGCATCCCCACCCCGAGGCCCCGGACGGCGTCCCCGTCCGGGGCCTTCGTGCGCCTACTGGGTTCCCAGGTCGGCCAGGAGCGTCCGAGCCCGGGCCACGGCCAGGGAGTCCGGCGCTTCCACGGGAACGCGGGCCACCGCGTCGGACAGAACCTCCCGGGCGAGTTCGGGCCGCTTGGTGTCCAGATAGAGAGCACCGAGCTCCATGGTGTGCCGCGGGTTCCACGGTTCCAGTTCGCGGGCGGCGCTGAAGTGGGACTCCGCCTCGGCCCAGGACGCTCCCTCCAATACGGACGCGCCGAGGACCTTGCGAGCCACGAGACGCGTCAGCCGGTTCAGCCGCATGGCTCCGGCGTGCAGCCGCCCCAGCACGTGGTGGGCTCCAGCGTGGTCCTGGTCCAGCTGGAGGGCCCGCTCCGCCTCGGAGCGCACCTCGGCCGCCATGCGGAACTTGGTCCGCACGCCATGGTGCTCCAGGAGGTAGCCCAGAGCCACCGAGAGCATGTAGTGGGCCTCGGCTTCGTCCGGTGCATCAGCCACTCGTGCGCGGGCCGAATCGACTGCCTGGGTGAAGATGGCCTTGGCGGCTTCGCCATCCGCCTCCACGAGCCCCTGCACGACCAGGTCCTTGGTCGTAGACTGCGCCGCCGCCGGGGCGATACCGACCCCCAGGAGCAACACCAGGCTCAGGGCGGCCGCCTGCGCGACCGCGGGGGCGGGGGCCCGGCGTCTACGCAGCTCGCCCATGAGGACGAAGGCACCTGCGCTGGCAGGGAGGTAGAGCAGGAAGAACCGCTGCGCGAGCGTGAAGGTCAGCAGCAGGTTGGCTGGCATGAGTATGGCCATGAGGGCACCCGTCGTGATCTCCGCGATCCCGCTGCCACCCGGGCTGGGTGCGACGTACAGGATGAAGTGGAGCAGGGCCTGGACGGCGATGGTGGTCATGTAGCCGCCATCCACACCCAGGCCCCTCATGACCAGCCATCCCAGGGTGAACTTGTTGAGGTACAGAACTACCGTCAGGGCGAAGCTGAGCACGGGCAGGATCGGGTTGTCGCGGATGAATCGCGTGCAGGCCGCCCGGTATTGATCCACGTAGTTCGCACCTGCTGAGCACACCCGAGCCGTGGCCCGGGCCCAGGGGCGCTTGTCGCCCCGCAGCCGGTTCGCGGCCGCCGCCATGGGCTTGGCGATCCAAGCAGGGCGGAGGAGCCCCGCCAGCATCACGGCCAGGCAGGCCGCGAAGGCGATGAAGCCGTACTGGACCAGGACGTGGATGGCTCCGTCCGGGAAGCGCGCATGGAAGATCCAGGCGGTGAATCCGCCGGCCATGAGAAAGAAGACGAGCGTCGACAGGAAGTTGATGAGGAGAAAGGACAGAGCGTCGGGGATGGGGATGCCTCCCCGGTGCAGCACGAACACCTGCGCCGGTCCACCCCCGGTCTGGGACGGGGTGACCGCTCCGATGAAGCGATTGGCCAAATCGGCTCGGATGGGCAGCCAGAGCGACGTTCCCGGTCGGATGCGGCGTAGGAAGATCTGGTAGCGAACCGCCCCGATGAGCAGGTCGAGAACGGCTGCGCCCAGGGCGAGAATCAGGAAGCCCGCGCTCAGGCTCTGCACGACATGGGTGGCGTTGCCCTTCGCGGTGAACGCGAACAGCGCGGCGAGTCCCGCTACGGTGAGCCCGAGGAAGGTGATCAGCCCCCGGAGGATGCGCGTCCCCTGGAAGGGCCCTTCCGGGCCCTTCGCCAGTGTGGATGACATGGGATCTCCCTCACGCGCAGAGAACGCGGCGATGATACTGGAAGCTCTGGTGCATGAAGGCTTCCAGGCGCGTGTGGAGGTTGGTTTCCTCCTGACCGTCGAAGGCGACGTCGAGCCACGGCACGCCGTTCATCTCCTCGCGCAGCCTGGGCGCCATGCAGGCTACTACGGTGCCTGGCATGCAGGAGAACGGGAGGACGTTCAGGACACCGGCGAGGCCATGCTGGGCCAGGTCCAGCGTACGGGCCATGGTGAGCACCGCCTCGGTGCCCAGAACCGGCTCGTAGCATGCTTCCAGGCGCTCCATGGCCTTGCCCACCGGGGCTTCGGCCGGGTGCGTGAGAACGTCCCGAAGTGGTTGGGTGAAGCGCCGCTCGATCCAGTGCTGATAGAGATCGGAGATCACGCCGCCCATGAAGTTCTTGTAGTCGCCGAACCGCCAAGAGAGGCTCTTGCGGCGCCAGTCGACGAAGTACAGCCAATCGGAGAACGTCCCCTGAATCACCTCGCCGCCGGCCTGCTCGACGGCCCGGACGATCCCCAGGTTGCTCTGGACGTTCAGCATGAGGTAGAGCTCGCCGATGACCGCCACGAGCGGACGCCGTTCACCGCGGTCAACCGGCAGCGCGGAGAATCGGCCGGCCGCTTGCCCGAGGGCCTGCACCACCTCATCGCCGCCGCCTGCCTCGATGGCGTCCACCAGGTCGTCCAGTCCGGCTCGATACGCCTCGTCGGCGGATCCGGGAACGACCTCGTAGGGCCGGTGCTCGTGAAGCACCTTGGTGAGAAGGTCCACCGCCACGATAGCCTGCCACGACAGCTTTCGGAGGCCCACGGGATCGCTGCCGAAGAGGGCGTAGGAGTCCGCCGTGCTGGGAGAGACGACCTCGGCCTCCGGAAAACCCTCCTGGGCCAGGATGGACTTCTGCAGGATGTTGTACTGTCCGAAACGGCAGGGCCCGGTTCCGGTGGGCATGAAGAACACGGCGCGCTGAGCGTCGAAGCTCGGTTCGCGGCACTTCCGCAGGAGGTCGCCCACGCACAGGAAGCAGGGGAGACACTCCCGACCTCGGCACAGGCTCAAGCCAAGAGCCATGGACTCCTGGTTGGGTGAGGGGAGCACTTCCGCGTGGATGCCGTGATGGCGCATGGCGGCGCCGACGGTCAGGGCATGGTCGGACAGGTAGGGGAGATACACCGTCTGCGGTACCGTCGATGGGGCGCTCATGCTGCCACCTCCCGTCTGATGCCCAGACTGTCGAGGAACGCCTCGCAGCGGGTCACGATTCCCGCTTCAGCCGTATGGTCGTCAACCTCCAGTTCGAGGAAGGGCTTGGAGCCCATGGCAGTTCTGAAGTAGCTGAGAAGGAACGAGTCGGGCCCGCAGTGGAAGCTCGTGAGGTAGATGCACTGGAGTTGTGGATTGGCGGTGACCAGGTGGGCGGCCCCCAGGATCTCCTGGCCGCTCCGCCAGTACATGTCGGGATGGTCGCCGCTGACGTCCACGGCGCGCGCCCCCACGAAGTCCATGGGGATGGGTACCACCCCCAGCTTTCGGAGCTTGCGCGGCAGGTCCTGGCAGACACCGAGGTCGCACGTGTTGTAGGGGCGCCCCACCACCACCACCCCGGTCTGACCGGGAGCCAGCTCGGACAGGATCTGTCTGCCCCGGCGACGGATGGCCCTGTAGAAGGCCGCCTGCGCCTCGTCGCCCAGGCGTGCGGCGGCAAGGGCCCTGCGGGTGCTCACGCCCAACTGCTTGGCCAAGACCGAGAGCTCCCGGCGGCGGGCGACCCGCTGCTGCATGTGGAACGGGAACGTCACGAGCCGGATGCCGCGTTCCTCGGCCCGGACGTGGGCCGCCACCATGTGAGGCGAAGCCGGGATGTACGGACAGTAGTGGTTGCGGATCTGTCCCGGGGCGGGGTCCTCGCGGTCCAGGATGCTCGGCAGGAACACGCAGTCCAGGTCCTGGTCCAGCAGTTCCATGACGTGGCCGAACACCAGCTTCACCGGATAGCACGTCTCGGCGGCCGCCGTCTGGGCCGTGCGCCGCACGATGTCCGAGTTGGTCTCGCTGGACAGGACGAGGTCCACGTCCAGATGGCGGAAGAACGCGTGCCAGAACGGGAAGAGGTCGTGGAAGAGCAGGGTACGGGGTACCCCCACTCTGAGTCGCTTTGCGGTCCTCGCCGCCGGCGCCTCGTAGCCGTCCAACAACAGCGCGCTCCGCTCCGCGAAGAGATCCGGAATGTCGTCCATCGCCTTCCTGTCGCGGCCCGCCTCTTCGAAGCGCTCGCAGCGGGCCCCGGAGAAGAGCGGCGCTTCTCCCTGGACGGAGACCTTCTTCACTTCACACAGATTGGGGCAGGCACGGCAGATGAAGCTCTTGGCTTCGTAGTGGCGGTCGGCGACATCGAATCCCCGGAATCGTGTGGCACGCTCCGGCTGCCGCGCCATCTCCTCCCGGGCGAGGATGGCCACCCCGATGGCGCCCGTGACGTCGTGGTGCGGCGGCACGGTGATGGATCTTCCCGTGGCCGACTCGAACGCGGAGGCGACGGCTTCGTTGTGGGCGACGCCTCCCTGGAAGAAGATGCGCTTGCCCACGGGCCGCGTGTTGACGACGCGGTTCATGTAGTTGTGGACGATGGAGTAGGCGAGACCCGCCGTCAGGTTGTCCACCTGCGCGCCGCGCTGCTGGTGGTGGATGAGGTCCGACTCCATGAACACGGTGCATCGCTCCCCCAGACAGGAGGGCTCGGGTGCGGACATGGCTGTCGCGGAGAACTCGTCCTTGATGGAGATGCGCAGGCGATCGGCCTGCTCCTCCAGGAACGATCCCGTGCCGGCGGCGCACGCGTTGTTCATGGCGAAGTCGACCACGGCGCCCCGGTCCAGACGGATGTACTTGCTGTCCTGTCCGCCGATCTCGAAGACCGTGTCCACGTCGGGATCGATGGCGACGGCTGCGCGGGCCTGGGCGGTGATTTCGTTACGGATGACGTCCGAGCCGACGTAGTGGCCCGTGAGGTATCGACCCGAGCCCGTGCACCCCACGGCGGCGACGCGCACGGTGTCGCCCACTTCCGCGTACACTTCCTCCAACCCGCGGCGTACGGCTTCCAACGGACGACCGGCCGTGGGAAGGTATCGTCGGGCCAAGACCCGATTCCGCTCGTCCAGGAGAACCAAGTTGGTGCTGATGGATCCCACGTCCACTCCGAGGAATACCGCTTCCTTCTGTCCGTTGCCCACCGGCGGGAACACGTCGTGGCATGCGGCGCAGGGGCGGGGCGCCAGGGGCGGGAGCGTGCGTTCCTTTCCGTTCCGGGAACGAAGCGCTTCGTCCAGCACCTCGAAGCCGTGGAAGGGGTGGTGACGACCCTCGGCCTCCTCGTCCATGGCCACGTAGGCGGCGCCGATGGCGGCCATGAGGTCGTGGTGACGGGGGATGATGAGTTGGCCTGGTGCCAGATCCAGCACCTCCTCGAAGGCCCGTGCAACGGCTCCGTTGAAGGCCACTCCTCCCTGGAACAGGATGGGGGGAGTAAACGGCTTCCCCTTCCCGATGACGCTCCGGAAGTTCCGGGCCAGGGCGTGGCACAGGCCCATGAGGATGTCGGGCATCGGCGTCCCCTCCTGCTGGAGGTGGATCATGTCCGACTTGGCGAAGACGGTGCAGCGTCCCGCGATCCGGGCTGGACTCTCCGATTGGAGGGCCAAGCCCGCGAACTCGCCGTCGATGGCGATGCCGAGGCGTTCGGCCTGTTGGTCCAGGAACGAGCCGGTGCCGGCGGCACACAGCGCGTTCATCGCGAAGTCCACCAAGATCATCTGCCGGCTCGCGTCGTCCCACTGCACGGACAGGAACTTGCTGTCCTGGCCACCGATCTCGATGACGGTGCGGGCCTCGGGGTGGAACGCGCCCACCGCCCGGGTCTGGGTTACGAGCTCGTTGGTGTGGATACCGCCGATGATGTCGGCCACGGGACGGCCGCCCGACCCTGACAGGCCCACGCCGCGAATGGAGGCGTTCGGGAATCCGGAGAGCATGGCGCGGGCCGTGCGGAGGAGCGTCTGGCGGGGCTGCCCGTTGGACCGAACATATCTGTGGGCGAGGAGCTCTCCCGTGGGGGAGACGACTACGACCTTGACGGTGGTGGAGCCAACGTCGATGCCGAGGTACACGTCGAGCATGGCAGTTCTCCTCCGATCCAAGCGCCGGAGGGCGGCTTGCTCCCGTAGAACCCGCCCGCTCCGGCGATCATGCGTCACGATGGCACAGGGAGGGGAGGCTTCCCTATACGCAGTCCTACGTAGCGTCGATCGCAGATTACGTAGCGCCGGGGAGGCGGCGTGCCAGCCAAAGCCGAGTGGTCCTGGAGGGGCGCGGGATGACCCGCGTCGGACCACGTTGCCAGATTGCGGCCACCCTGCGCTCGGTGTCAAGGATTTTTTCGCTAACCGGAATTTGTAGTGCAAAACACGCCCCGGAGTCCTGCGTTAGATTCAAGGGGCCTGCCCGCCTTCATTCCGTAGGCCCGTGGGCCACGGAGGGGGACCATGGCGCGGATTCTCCACGAACTGCTCCGCCGCCGAGTGCTTCATGTGCTGGGTATTTATCTGGCGGCTGGTTGGGGCATCCTGGAATTCACCGACTGGGCGGTGACCCGGTTCGGACTCCAGGCTCCGTTGGTGATGCTGGTGTTCCTCGCCGGCTGCGTGGTCCTGCCCTTCGTCGTATTGGGGGCATGGAGGGCGGGTGCCCCGGACGCGGCCCCGACGACGGAGGCGCCTCCGCGTTCGGTGGCGGTGCTCCCCTTCATGACGGTGGGCGGCGACGCCGACACGGAGTTCCTGGGATTCGGACTCGCGGACCAGATCCTCACCAATCTGGCGCGCGTTGGAGATCTGGACGTGGTGGCACGCACCTCGTCCTTCGCCTGCCGGGAGGGTCAGGACGACGTGCGCGCCATCGGCCGCAAGCTGGGCGCCCGGGCCATCCTGGAGGGGAGCCTGCAGCGGGCCGGCGACCGACTGCGTGTCACCACCCAGCTCATCAACGCGGAAGACGGATATCACCTGTGGTCCGAACGGTACGACCGGACCATGGACGACGTCTTCCGGATTCAGGACGAGATCGCGGCAAACGTGGCCAGAGTCCTGCGGGCGGTCCTGACGGAACACGAGCGCGAAGCCATGTCGCGCGTACCGACGCAGGACATCCGAGCCTACGAACTGTACCTGCGGGGGCGCCGTTTCTACTTCGAGATGAAGCGCCGCAGCCTGGAATACGCGCGGGACCTGTATCGGCGGGCCATCGAGTTGGATCCCCACTTTGCGTTGGCCTACGCGGGCGTAGCCGAATGCACGGCCATGATCGCGACGTACTACCCTGCCGCGCGGGCGGACCTGGCGGCGGGGCGCGCGGCGAGTGAGCGGGCATTGGAGCTCGAGCCCCGTCTGGCCGAGGCGCACAGCGCGTCCGGTGCCGTCCTCTTCGTCGAGGGGAAAGTGGGGGAAGCCGAGGCCGCGCTCCGGCGGGCGGTGGATCTGGATCCGCGACTCTACGAGGCTCGGTACATCCTGGCCCGGGCCCTCTTCCAACAGGGGCGATTCGACGAGGCCGCGGCGCTCTTCAAGGAGGCGTTCCGGGTCAGGGCGGATACGCAGGCGGCGTTCTTCGCAGCCCAGGCCATGGAAGCGCAGGGGCGCCACGAGGCGGCCCTGGAAGCCTATGGGGAAGCCCTCGTGGTGGCCGAGCGTCACATGGAGCTGAATCCCGACGACGCGCGGACGGCGACCATGCGGGCCGTTTCCCTTTGCCGCCTGGGACGCGTGGACGAGGGGCTGGTCTGGGCGGAGGAGGCCCTCACCATCGACGCTGACGATGCCGGTGTGCGCTACAACGTGGCCTGCCTCTTCTCACTGGCGGGACGGACCGAGCGTGCGCTGGCGTGCCTGGAGGAGGCCCTGGCCGTGGGGTTCGGGAACCGCGCCTGGCTGGAGCGCGACCCCGACCTGGACGGCGTGAGGTCGGACCCCCGGTTCGGGAAGATCGTGGCGCGCCTGGACGCTTTTGTCAGTGAGGAAGATTCGGCTTGAAGGCCCCGTAGCACCACGCTCCCATGAGTGCCCCCAGGAGGGCGACCAGAAGGACGCTCAGCCCAGTCCCCACCAGGGCGAAGATGGGGCCGGGGCATGCCCCAAGGAGTCCCCACCCCAGGCCGAAACAAGTGCCACCCAGAAGGTGCCGTCTCTGGGGCCGGACCTCGTCCTCGCCCGGGTATACGATCTCCTCTCCCCTCACCGTCCGGATACCGAAGCGCTTCATCAAGGCCACGCAGACGGCCCCGACGGCCACCGCGCTCCCGATGACCCCGTACATGTGCACGGCGCGGAAGTGGAACATCTCCTGGATCCGATACCACGAAGCCACTTCGGACTTGATGAAGACCAGTCCGAGGAACGTCCCGAGCGCGAAGTAGACCAGGAGGGATTCGGTGGGCCCCGCCTTGGCCGCGGTCCCGGGACCCTGATGGTTGATGTCGTCCATGTCAGGGCTCCGGTCAGAGGATGAAGGGGAGGATCAGGTGGGCCGAGACGAGGCCACCGATGAAGAACCCCAGCACGACCACCAGAGACGACACCTGGAGGTTCGCCAGTCCGGAGATGGCGTGCCCTGACGTGCATCCGTTGGCGTACCGGGCGCCGAACCCCACGAGGAATCCTCCCCCCAGGATGAGGATCAGCCCGGGAACCGAGAGGAGCGCGTCCCACGAGAAGAGTTCGGCGGGCACCATGCCGGAGAAATCCGTGATGCCCATGGCGGTGAGGTCCGCCCGCGCCGTGTCGGTGATCGCGACGACGTCGTCGGGTGAGGACAGGAGCCGCCCGCCCAGGAACCCGCCCAGGATCATCCCGGAGGCCATGGCGAGATGCCACGATCCCTTCTTCCACCAGTCGTATTGGAAGTACTCGATGCGGCGGGGCAGTGCGGCCGCGCACAGGTGCTGGAGACTGGAGGAGACACCCCATTTCTTGCCGCCGTACCAGAAGACGAAGGGCACGACCAAGCCGATGAGGGGTCCCGCTACGTACCAGGGCCAGGGGGCACGAAGGAGTTCGAGCATGTTGCCGTCCGGGAAAGGGTCGGCCGGCAATCTGTCGCTACTCCATGCGAAGCGCCACCACCGGGTCCACCCGGGATGCCCGGTATGCGGGCACCCAACTCGCCACCAAGGCCACCACGGCCAGGCTCACCGCTACGCTCGCGAAGGTCACCGGATCCAACACGCTCACGCCGAAGAGCAGCGACGCCATGAGGCGGGTGAGACCGGCTGCGGCCACGAGCCCCACCCCGACGCCCAAGGCCGCCAGGGCGCCGGCCTGCTTGAGGACCATGCGACTCACGTCGGCGCTCTCGGCTCCCATGGCCATGCGCACGCCGATCTCCCGGGTGCGCTGGGACACCACGTACGAGATCACGCCGTAGATCCCCACGGCCCCCAGGAACAGGGCCACCGCGGCGGCGATGCCGAGCATGATGAGCGTGAACGACGTCTGGGCCATGGACCCCGCGGCGATCTCGTCCAGCGTGCGCACGCGGGCCAAGGGCAGATTGGGATTCACGGCCCATACGGCCTCGCGCACGGCGGGGAGAATGGAGTTGGGGTCGCCCGCCCGGACTCGGACGGCATAGGCCAACGAGCGCTGAGCGAAGGGGCCTTCGTTGCCCCAGAAGTCCACCACCACCTGCGGCCAGTACACGGTGGGGACGGGGTCCCTGCCCACGCCGTCGTCACGGATCTCCCCGGACACGCCCACCACCTCGTACCAGTCCCCCGGACTGTCGGCCCCCCCGGACTGACGCACCCGCTTGCCGATGGCGGACCGGGCGTCTCCCCACTCTGCCCGGGCCAGGTCTTCGGTGACCACGACCACCTTGGCGACCTGGTCGATGTCGGCCCAGGTGAGGTCACGGCCGGCCACCATACGGTTGCCCAGAGTGGCGAAGGTACCCTCGCCGATGAACTTGTACCGTCGGATGGGGGGGAGTTGGTCCCCCTCCACGGGGTTGGTCTCGGACTCCAGGGCATCGTTGTTGGTGCCGTCCATGGTCACCGACGTCGTGATGGCTGCCGATGCCACGCCGGGGATGGCCTGCACGCGCCGGAGGATCTCCTGGTGGGTGCGGGCCATCACCAGCGGGTCCTCGATCTCCGCGGCGGGGATGCTGACGCGGAACGTGAGCACCTCGTCGGGATCGGTGAAGCCGGGATCCACGTTCCTCAGCGCCTGGAAGCTCCGGACCATGAGCCCCGAGCCCGCCAGAAGCACCAGGGCCAGGGCGATCTGGGCCACCACCAGCGCGTTGCGCACGACGTGCTGCGCCTTGCCGGCGCTTCCCCCCCGACCTCCCTCTTTCAGCGTCGAAGCCAGGCTCGTGGCGCCGAAACGGACGGCCGGGAAGAGCCCGAAGAGGGCGCCCGAACCGACGGATACCAGAAGCGTGAACGCCATCGCCCGCCCGTCCACGGCGATTTCGTTCAGGCGTGGGAGGCTCTCGGGACCCAGGGCCACCAGAAGCTCGATGCCGCCGTAGGCCAGGGCCAGTCCCAGGGTCCCCGCCAGGGTGCCGAGGACGACGCTCTCCCAGAGGAGCTGCCCCGTGATCTGGGCTCGGCTGGCGCCCATGGCGGTGCGTACCGCCATCTCCTGCTGCTGGCCCTCGGCGCGCACAAGGAAGAGGTTGGCCACGTTGGCGCAAGCGATGAGGAGTACCATGGCCACGGTGCCCACAAGGACCCACAGCACCTTGCCCACGTCTCCCACCACGTCCTGCTTCAGGGGCCGCACCAGGGCGCCGAACTGGGCCTGCTCCAGCATTCCCTTGGTGATGCCGCCGGGGAAGCGCTCCGTCGCCATGGGCACCATCCGCTCCACATCGGCGTTCGCCTGGGCGAGGGTGGCGTCGGGGCGCAGCCGCCCCATGGCTTGGTAACTGAAGTCACTTACGGCCACTTTGGCCCTGTCAAAGCGGAAGGGCAGGTAGACGTCGGGGTCATAGGCCAGGAAGCGAACACCGGCAGGAAGGACCCCGATGATCTCCATGGGCCGGCCGGTGACGGTGAGGGTGCGTCCCACCGCGGACGGATCTCCCCCGAACCGACGCTGCCAGTAGCCGTATCCCAGGATCACCGTCTCGGGGGTGCCCGGGCTGTCGTCCTCCTCGGTGAACGTCCGCCCCATCGCGGGCCGGATGCCCAGCATGGGGAGGATCTGGTGCGTCACCCGCATGGACGGGACCTGCTCGGGCTCGGCGACCTGGGTCACCGAGACGGAGCCGTTGTCCCACATGCCGACGGTTTCGAAGGTGCGGCTTTCGTCGAGGTAGGTGAAGTGGAGCGCCGGAGCCTGGTTGACCTCGGGAAAACCCAACCCAGGGGCCGTGTGCCAGATGCCCACCAGGGTCTCCGGGTCCTCGAAGGGCAACGGCCTCAGAAGCACCCCGTTGACCACGCTGAAGATTGCCGCGTTGCTGCCGATGGCCACCGCCAGCGTGAGGATCGCCACCCCCGAGAAGAGGGGTGCCCGCAAGAGCTTGCGAAGGGTGTGGCGGAGATTTTGGGTAAGCGCGCTCAAGCCGGATCCTCCCGTGATCGTCAACGTCCCATGGGGTCTTGGGGCCCTACGGGCCATGGACGATCACGGTTTCGAGGATCCGGGCGCGCGGTTACTCAGCGGGCGGGCCCTCCGGGCTGGCGCAGTCGGTTGGGTCCCTGGGCGCTGCCCTCCCAATCCGGGTCGGCGCCGCCGATCCAGGTCTTCGTCACCGGATCGTATTGGACGGCGTGGACCCGGGAGAAGGACCCCACGCCGGCGTTCTCACGAACCTCCAGGCCCAGGGCGCGCATCTCGGCCACTTCGTCGGGGGTCCATCCGATCCCAGGGCTGGTCTCCGCCTCCAGGGTGGCCCCGCCCATGTAGACGCGCGGCGCCGCCAGTGCGTCGGCCAGGGTCAGGCCGTCGTCGATGACGCGACTGATCACCTGCACGATGCCCGGGGGAATGCGGCCGCCGCCGGCGGCGCCGAGCACCAGGACGGGCTCACCGTCCTTGAGCACGATGACGGGGGAAATGGACGAGCGCGCCCGCTCGCCCGGCTCCACCCGGCCCAAATATCCACCGAGGGTGGCTGCGTACAGGAATCCGAGTCCCTCGGTGACCACCGACGAGCCCATGTTGGGTCCCAGCGTCTGGGTGAGGGCCACGAACATGCCGTCGCCGTCTGCGGCCGTGAGGTGGGTGGTGTGCCCCTGGTCATCGGGCTGTACCGGGAGGTACCGCACATCCTTGGGAGCAGCTGCGAGGGTCGCCGCTGCCCCGGCGTCGTCCATGGGTCGGGCCCGGGCCGGGCCCTTCACCAGGGTCGCCTGGCGGGCCGCCCACGCCTTGGACGTGGCCCGAGCCGCCGCCGTGTCGGTGCCCATTCCGCGGAGTTCCCGAGCGGCGAGACCGAGGGCCTGCCCCTTCACCCCGGCCCACTGGGCCTCGGTCATGCCCTTCGGGTCGAACGTCTCCATGATCTGAAGCGCCTGGATGACGACGACCCCGGCCGTGGGGACGTCCATGCCCACGATCTCGAAGCCACGGTAGGATCCGCGCACGATGCGGGCATGCTGGGTCCGGTACTCGGCAAGGGATTGGAGGGTCACGGCGCCTCCGTGGGCCGCCATGTCCGCGGCGATCTTCCGTGCGATCTCACCGTTGTAGAAGGCGTCGTGGCCGCCCGCGGCAATGGCGTCTCGCGAGGGGCGGCCGTCTCGGCTATCGTTGCCCCCCATGCCCACGCCTGTGCCCAGCCGCCACGAACGCGTCTTCCCCGTCACCCCGTCCGACATCGACGGTCAGGGGCACGTCAACAACCTGGTCTACCTGCGGTGGATCCAGGACGTGGCCATCGAACACTGGGGCGCCGTGGCGCGGCCGGAGGACCAGGCGGCAACCGCGTGGGTGGTGGTGCGCCATGAGATCGACTACCTGAGACCGGCCTTGGAGGCCGACCGGGTGGTGGCGCGGACCTGGGTGGAACGATGGAAGGGAGCCACGTCGGAGCGGCATACCGAGCTGGTGCGCCTGGAGGACGGAGCCGTGCTGGCCCGGGGCCGGACGGTGTGGTGCGCCCTGGACGTGACGACCCGTCGACCCAAGCGCGTCACCTCGGAGATGAGTGGTCCGTTCCATGACCCGTGAGGAACCGGTCGGCGACTCCGGTGCGGTCGGCGCGATGACGGATCGGGGACGATGGGGAGCGCCGACCTTCATTTCGCTGCTCCGCGGAATCAACGTGGGTGGGCACAGGAAGATCCGCATGGAGGACCTGAGGGCCCTCTATGCATCGTTGGGTTTCTCCCCGGTGCGCAGCTACATCCAGAGCGGCAACGTGGTGTTCGGAGGGGCGACGGGTGGTGGCGCGATCGTGGCCGGGAAGATCGAGGAAGCCCTTGCGGCGAACTTCGGATTCGATGTCCCGGTGATCCTCCGCACCGCCGCGGAGATGGAGGACGTGGCTCGGGGCAACCCTTTCCTCGGGGAGGGCGTGGACCCGTCCAAGCTCCACGTGACGTTCCTGAAGGGGGCTGCGTCCGACCAGGCCAGGGGGGACTTCGCGGCGCACCGCGTGGGGTCCGACGAGCTCCGCCTGGTGGGCCGGGAGGCGTACCTCCACTGTCCCGGAGGGATGGCCCGGACCAAGCTCACGCCGACGTTTCTCGAGCGGGTACTCGGGTCGGCATCCACAACCCGGAACTGGCGCACCGTGAACGCGGTTCTCGAGATGGCCCGGAGCATCTAGGCGGGCGTCGCGACGGGACCGCGGCGGGGTCCCCCCTTGAGGGACCGACGCTCCCCACCGATTCTTCACTTCGTCCCGCCCGCTCCCGTTCCCAGGCACCGCACATGGCCGATCCGAAGAAACGCCTCATCGTCGTGGGAGATCGAGTGCTCATCCAGCCGGAAGAGGGAGAGGACCGCACGAAGGTGGGCCTGTACCTGCCGGCCAGCGCCGTGGACAATCAGGCCGTGCAGGGAGGCACCGTTCTGGCCACGGGACCCGGCACCGCCGTTCAGGCACCCACGGAACTGGACGAGGAGCCGTGGAAGATCGGGGGCGCCCAGCCCAAGTACATGCCGCTCCAGGCGCGGATCGGCGATTACGCCATCTTCTTCCGGAAGGCGGCCGTCGAGATCACGTTCGAGGGCAAGCACTACCTCGTGGTACCCCAGGCGGCCATTCTCGCGCTGGTGCGGGAAGAGGACGAAAACGACCCGGGGTTGCTGCCGTTCTGATGCGGGACGCCCCCCGGGAAGCCACCTAGTGGCTGGCCCGCGTCGTCGTCGCTCCCGGCCGCCGCGCCAACGCACGGTGGAGCTGGAGCGGTATCGCTCCGTCATCCCTCGTTGGTCCGATTTCGTCGAGGCCGCATCCCGTCCCGAGCCCACGGTCTTCAGGGTTCGCACCGGACGAATGGCGGCGGATGCCGTGCAGGCCCGCCTGGAAGACCAGGGGTACCGCCTGCGCCCCCTGCAGGGGATGCCGGCGTTCTTCCAGGTCGACGAAGGCCCTCGGCCCGTCTCCTTCACCTTGGAGCACTGGGCCGGCCTGCTCTACGTCCAGCAGGCGTCCACCGGCGTGGCTGCGCCCGCCCTGGCGCCAGCCCCCGGCGAGCGGGTGCTGGACCTCTGTGCGGCGCCGGGCGGCAAGACCACCCACGCGGCGGACTTGATGGACGACCGCGGCACCCTGGTGGCGGCCGACGTGAGCGAAGGACGCATCCGAGGGCTTCTGGGCAACGTATACCGGATGGGCCATCCCAACATCATGGTGGTGTCCGCGGACGGTAGGGACTTTCCGGAGGACGCCCGCTTCCACCGGGTCCTGGTGGATGCCCCTTGCTCGGGGGAGGGGACCCTCCGTCGCCGGGGCGGCCAGCCGCCGGATCAGTCCCGGCGTTTCCTGGACTACGTGACCCGCGTTCAGGAGGCCCTCCTCCGCAAGGCCGTGCGCGTGACGCGCCCCGGTGGGACCATCCTGTATGTGACGTGCACGTTCGCCCCGGAGGAGAACGAGGCCGTGGTGAGCCGGGTGCTCGAAGACAGTCCTGTGGAATTGGAGCCTCTGGTCTTGCCCGTTCCCCACGCCCGGGGGCTCACCGGATTCGGGGACCTGCGGTTCGATCCACGCATGGAAGGCGCCGCGCGAATCTACCCGCACCACCTGGATTCCGGGGGACTCTTCCTCGCCAGGCTCCGCAGGCTGGAGGACGGGACGCCGTCGGACGAAGGGGCGTGGAGCCCGGTCCCTACGGTCTTTCCGGACGATGGCACGGAGCCTTCCGCGGCCGGGGCCATGGTCGCACGGGCCCTGGATTCGCTTCAGGGACACTTCGACGTGGACCCGGCCACCTTCGGGGGATTGTCCTGGCTGTCCCGCGGTGGGCGCCTGTGGCTCCACGCACTCACGGAGTGGCCCGTGGCGGGTTGGACGCCCTCCGAAGCCTGGCGGGTGGTGTCCACCGGGTTCAGGGCCATGGAGTTCGACACCCGGGGAAGGCCGCGGCCCACCAACGACGTCCTGCAGTGGCTGGGCGGGCGGCTACGGTCCAGACGAGTGGACCTGGACGACCAGCAGCTGCTGAGGGTCCTCGGCGGCGATCCCCTCCCGTGGCCCGAACAGATGGAGGGGCTCCAGGCCCTTTTCCATCAGGGACTCGTGGTGGGGCGGGGCGTGCCCACCCTACAGGGCATCCGCAGCGAGGTTTCGAAATCCGAAGCCAGGGAGTTGGAGGCCTTGGTCCAGCGGAGGATCCCGCCTACCGATCCGCTTCCAGACGACTGACGAAGCGGGCGTCCGCCGGCGCGAGCCGCAGCACGGCAAGCTCGTCGGGGGTGTACCACCCTACCGCCGAATGCTCCAGCGGTGTCGGGTCGCCCTCGGCCTCGACCTCGAGGAAGTGGATCACGAAAGGAGATCCTGGGTCCTGGACGCTGAGAAGCAGCGGACCCGCGGCCACGGCGTCCATGTCCAACTCTTCGGACAGCTCCCTGCGGACGGCCTCCAGCCAACTCTCCCCCGGATCCACCTTCCCACCGGGGAATTCCCAGAGTCCGCCGTGGCGCTTCGCGTCGGGACGACGGCCCACGAGATACCGCCCGTCACGGCGGATGACGGCGGCGATGACTGGAATGGGGTCCACTGGATCTCCGGAAGGCGGTTGCGGCGGAGGCTGAGCAGGCGAGCCTCGCGCCTACTGCCCCCTGAGGGACGGATCCGGCAAGGGAACTCCGGCGGCGTGCCTGTACACCCATACGATCCGTTGGATCGCCGTGACGTTCGTCGCCGTCGCCACGATGACGATGACGACGTTGAGCACCAACCCTTCCCACATGAGACCGAAGGAAAGGGAGCCAAGGCCCAGCAGCACCACGCGTTCGGGGCGCTGCATGAACCCCACCTTGCAGTCCAGGCCGAGGCCCTCTGCGCGGGCCCGCGTGTAGCTCACCATGAGGGACCCTCCCATGGCCAGGAAGAGGGCGTAGACCATCCAAACGTCGGCCATTTCCCGTCCGTAGCTGTTGTAGAGCGAAAGGAGTCCCAGGAACACCACGATCTCGCTGATCCTGTCCAGGGTGGAGTCGTAGAAGGAGCCGAACTTGGAGGCCAGGCCGCTCACCCTGGCGACCTGTCCGTCGAAGATGTCCCACGTGCCTCCCAACAGCACCAGGGCCCCGGCCCATCGCACGTGATCCAGATGGTACAGGACACCCGCTCCCACCACGGAGAAGAATCCGAACGTGGTGAGGAGGTTGGGATGGACCTCGTGCCTCACCATCCATCGCACGACCGGGTCGATGAGCCGGTACACCGGACCTCTGAGAACCTCGAGCCCTTTCTTCATGCGTGTCCCTCGTTCGCGGGAGCAGATGGGTGGGAGTTGCCGGGCACCATCGTCAGGAGCAGTATGGCCGCCACGCCCGAAAGGGCGGCCCCCAGCAGGAAAGGCGCGGCGGCGCCGAAACCGGACCACGGCCCGAAGCCTTGCCAGAGAAGGCCTGCCAGCAGCGAGGCGGGGAGGCTCATGAGCCCGATGACCGCGTGGTAGGTGCCGAACGCGGTGCCCCGAAGCTCCGGGGCCACGAGATCGGCCACCAGCGCCTTGGCCGCGCCGGCCACCATCCCCTGGTAGATCCCGTACACGGTGAAGAGAAGCACGACGTGGGTACCGGTCCGGGCGAGCGCGAAGCCCAGATACACGGCAGCGTAGACGCACCATCCCATGAGGACGACCCACTTGCGAGGAATGCGGTCGGCCAGGGAACCAGCGGGGGCCGACACCGCCGTATAAACGACGTTGAAGGCCACGAGCATCCACATCAGGTCCATGACGCCGAGTCCTCGCTCCTGCGCTCGCAGGATGAGGAAGGCGTCGGAGGAGTTGCCCAACTGGAACACGGCGGAGGCGACGACGAAGGCTCCGAAGCCACCGCCCAGCGCCCGAAAGGTGAGTCGTGGCCCTCGAGCTTCTCCTGCGGCTACCGGCACGTCCCGGGCTCCCGCCGCCAGGATGAGGACGGCCAGGAACGCCGGCACCAGACTCCACAGCACGAGACGATGGAAGGTCTCCGCTCCCAGAAGCCTGTCGTCTCCCTGCGTGGCGCTGACGATGGCCAACGTCGCCAGGAGGCCGACCACCGCGCCGGCCGTGTCGGCGGCCCGATGGATGCCGAAGGCCAGACCTCTCCGGGAAGGATGAACCGAGTCGGCCAGGAGGGCGTCCCGGGGCGCGGTCCTCACGCCCTTGCCGACGCGGTCGGCCCAGCGGATCGCCGCCACCACGGGCCATGAAGTGGCCAGGAGGTAGAAAGGCTTGGCCGACGCGGAGATTCCGTATCCCCCCACCGCCAGCCACTTCCGGGCGCGAAGTCGATCCGACAGCCATCCGGAGTAGAGCTTCAGGATGCTGGCGGTGGACTCCGCGAGGCCTTCCACCATGCCCACCGTCCAGGTGCGCACCCCAAGGACATTGGCGAGGAAGAGAGGCAGGACGTTCTGCAGCATCTCACTGCTGACGTCGGTCAGAAAGCTGGTGACGCTGGCTACCCAGACGTTTCTGTGGAGGCGCGGCGCACCGGGCTGGCTCACGGACGCTCCCTCAGGTGAGACCGATCATGAGCCCGACGACGATGGCCACGGCCCCCAGGCCCATGAGGCCCAGGTAGAGCGGCGTCGTGAAACGAATCCACTCCTCGTAGCGGACCCCCGCGACACCCAGGATCGCCATGAGCGCCCCATTGGTGGGCGTGATCAGATCGCACAGTCCGGCGCCGTACTGGTAGGCCAGCACCGTCACCTGGCGGGACAACCCCAGGAGGTCGGACAGCGGGACGAGCACGGGCATGGTGAGAACGGCCTGACCGCTCACGCTCGGCACCGGCACGTGGATGGCCGCCTGAGCCACCATCATGCCCAGGGCCGAGGCAGCCACGGGGAGGTTCTCGAGCGGGGTGAAGAGCGCGTGCACCATGGTGTCCACGATCCGTCCGTCCTCGAGCACCACGAAGATGGCCCGGGCGAATCCGATGAGGATGGCCGCGTACGCCATGCTCTGGAAGCCCTTCACGTACGCCTCGGCGGTACCGGTGACGCCCAGGCCTGCCAGCGCCCCCACCACGATGCCCATGATGAAGAAGGATGCCGACAGCTCGTCGAAGCCCCACCCGAGGAACGTGATCCCCACCACCACCACCACGAAGGTCGCCATCACCAGCCCCAGAATGGGACCGTCGGCGCCCTTGAGGGGCTCGTCGTCGGCCGCGGTCACCGCCCGCGCCTCGGTACGGGTGGCCTTGGCGTATCGCATGGTCATGGCGATCCAGAGGCTCAAGGCCGCCACGAGAAAGACGATGCGCAGCCCTGCGCCCGACAGGAGTGGGAGTTCCGCCACCTTCTGGGCGATCTGGACCTGGAAAGGGTTGATGGGGCTGAACGCCGAGCCGACGAACGCCGGACCCGCGCTGATGGCGGCTGCGACCAGCGGGGTGAAGCCCATGCGGGTGGTGAGGACCAGGAGCACCGGGACCAGGGCGATGATCTCCTCCTGCATGTTTTCCACCACGCCACCCATGGCGAAGAAGAGCGACACCACCGGGATGACCATGAGATCTCTCCCGTGCAGGCTCCGCACCAACCATCCCACGGCCCGGCGAAGAGCACCCGTCTCGTCCACCACCGTGAAGGCTCCCCCCACCAGGAACACCAGGAAGACCACGTCACCCGCCTCCAGGAGCCCCCGCGGGAGCGCCACGGCCGCGCGGAATCCGTTCACGGGGCTACGCTCCACCTCGTGGTAGGTGCCCGCAACGACGACGGTCCGATCCGCCGCCTCGTCGTATCGTCGCTCGAACTCTCCCGCGGGGACGATGTAGCTCGCGGCGGCCGCCAGGAATACGAAGCCCGAGAGGAGAACCAGGGGATGGGGAACGCGCAGTTTTGGTGCGGTCACGGAAGGGTCTCCGGAAATGGAAGTGCGGCGTCCAGGGCGAGCACGGTGAGAAGCGCTGCCCGGAGCGCGTTCATGTATTCGCCCGGGTCCACGAGTTCGAAGTCGTCGGTGGGATGATGGTAGTCGGGGTGATCGTCCACCCCGAGGTACACGAAGGGGATGCCCACGCGTCGGAAGGCCTCCTGGTCGGACTGCCGGGTCCAATCTGCGCCTTCGGGCGCGCCCGGAGCGTCGTGGCCCAAGCGGTAGTCCACGGGTGCGCGCCGGGCCACATCCTCCAGGATGGGACGAAGCGCAGGCGTGTGGTACGCTCCCCCGGCCCAAAGCACCCCTCCCGTGCGCGCCACCATGTCCAGATTCACGTCCAGGACGATGGCGTCGAGGGGCACGGGCGGCGCGGCCACGAAGGCTCGAGCTCCCTCAAGGCCCACCTCTTCCGCATCGAAGGAAACGAAGAGGATGGAATGCCGCAGGGCGGTGCCGGACAGGGCGCGGGCAAGAGCCGCCACCCCCACGGCGCCGGACGCGTTGTCGTCGGCCCCATTGTAGACCTCACCATTCAGGACGCCCACGTGGTCGTAGTGGCCCGAGACCACGATGAACCGTTGGGCCAACTCGGTTCCTCGCGCGAGACCCACCAGATTCACGCCGGGCCGCACGTCGCTCGATCCTCGCGGGCTCCATTCGAAGGGATGAGCGTACTGGCCGCCCAGGGTCGCCAGGCCCGCGCCCGAGAAGCGCTCCGCGAGGCGATCACGTGCGCGGGCGGCGCCCTCGCTCCCCGTTGCCCGGCCCTGAAGCTCGTCGGAGGACAGGTAGCGGAGGTCGTCGAGGATGGTGGCGCTGTCGGCGGCCAGGGCGGCCAGGGCGGCCGATGCGCCGGCCTGCCGTGCGTCAGGGCTCCCCGCCGCGCCACATGCGATGGCGGTGCCGGCGAGAAGAAGGGCCTTGGCGGCTCGAATGGTGTTGGTCCACATGGCCGACCAAGGTACAGTGCCGCAGGTCGATGGGCACGGGGATCTGCGCGCCGAGGTTTGACGCGGATTGCACCAGGGCGGACCTTGGACCGAACGTCAACGTAGCGGAGCTGTCTTCTTGAAGACCTGGAACCGGCGCGACTTCATCAAGCATTCGTCTTCGTGCGCCGCGCATATCGGCCTCATGGCGGCGACATCTCCCCTGTTCACCCGGGACCTCTGGGCCGCCCAGGAGATGTTCCCGGTGGTGGCGCGCGAGCCCTGGGGACGCTTGGAGCGGGTGGCCGAAGGGATCTGGGCCCTGGTGTCCACGCCCCTGGAGGACCGCACCACGCTCTGCAACGGCGGCATCATCTCCGGGCGGGCGGGGGTCCTGGTGGTGGAGGCGTTCGGCTCGGACGCCGGAGCTCGGTGGATGGCGGACCAGGCCCGAGCCCTGACGGGCCGCTCAGCCACCCACACGGTCGTGACCCACTATCACGGCGATCACACGGGTGGACTCCGGGGCGCCTTCGAGACCGCGGACGTGAAGCTGCTCACAACCGGGGTGACTCGGGACCAGACGCGGGATCGCAACCCGGGATCTCCGGCGGAACTCCTGGCAGGCGCCCAGCTGCTCGACACGAGGCGCCCTACGGAGATCGACCTGGGCGACCGGTCCGTGGTGGTGGTGCCCCGGCGCGGCCACACCGATTCCGACGTGAGTCTCGAGGTTTCGGATCCGGCGGTGGTTTTCTGCGGCGACCTGGTCTGGAACGCCATGTTCCCGAACTACGTCGATGCCATACCGTCCAGGCTCTCCCTCAACGTGCGGATGCTCCAGAGCCTGGCAGCGGGCACCTACGTGCCGGGCCACGGCCCCCTGGCCGACACCGCGGCCCTGGCCCGGTACCTCGACCTCCTGGACGACGTGGAGGCCGCGGCCCGCGAGGCCGTTGCCCAGGGCATCACCGCCGAGGAGGCCGGCGCGCGGTACTCGGTTCCGTCCGCGCTGGGGGAATGGACGCTCTTCAACCCGGGGTATTTCGGGCGTGCCATCGACGCGTGGATGAGGGAGCTGGGGCACACCTGAAGAGTCCTTCGGCGGGAAGCTACGGTGTTATTTTTCCGGTAGCGGGAGGGGCTCACTTCACCCCGGTGTGACCCATCATGCGCCGGACGCTCGTCCTCGCGTGCACCACCGGCATCGTCGCCTGCGGCGCCGATCAGGGCGTCGGCGTGCTCCCGGTCCCCGAGCAGCCCGGGCCCGTCGTCGTGGCGGTCAGGATCGCCCAGGAGCGGCTGGACCTGGCAGTTCCCGGCGACACCGCGACGCTGAGCGCCGACGCCCTGGACGGCAGGGGGCTTCCCGTGGCCGGACGGTGCATCACCTGGGCTTCTTCCGACCTGACGCGCGTGACGGTGGACGGAGCAGGAAAGGTCACTGCCGTGGCGCTGGGCGTCGCGGAGGTATCGGCCAACGTCGACGGTGTGTCGGACTCGGTGGAGGTGCACGTCGACCCCGTCCACGCCGTGGCGCGCAACTGCTCCCCGTGCCATGTCCAACTGCAGGGAGCGCACGCGGCCCTGCTCCTTCCCATGGGCTCATGCTGGACCTGCCACGCCCTGGCGGACGGAGGTCACGTTCCTCCGCAGAGGCGTCATATGGAGGCGTCGGGGGGCTTCGCACTCGTGGGGGTCCACGACTCCGCTTCCTGCGCCGGGTGTCACAGCGATGGACACGACGGCGTCGATCTCTCGCCGGCGGATCCGGAGGACTGCCTGGCGTGTCACGGGGAGGAGTACGACCGGGCGCACCGCGGGGCAGGATATCCCACCACATGCGGGATGTGCCACACGCCCACCGCGTGGTCCGATCGGTATTTCGATCACGGCGCGGCATCCGGAGGATTCGACCTGCTCTGGGCCCACGCCGGATCGAGATGCATCGCCTGCCATCTGCCCGAGAGTCTCGCCCTCCGCTTCGATCCCTCCAACGAGGAGGACTGCTACGCGTGCCACCAGGTGCGGTACGAGGTCCGCCACGAAGGTGACGGCTACCCGACGCGGTGCTTGATCTGTCACAATCCGGAAAAGTGGGGCGGGGCCCTCGCCCCCCATGCGCCGCAGTCGGGCGACTTCGCGCTGGTGGGGATTCACGAGACGCTCGAGTGCGCCGTCTGTCATCTCGTGGAGACCTTCGCGCCCCGGTTCACT
Source organism: Longimicrobiales bacterium (assembly GCA_035458765.1). GTDB lineage: Bacteria > Gemmatimonadota > Gemmatimonadetes > Longimicrobiales > Gaopeijiaceae > SZUA-318. The sequence goes on along the minus strand of DATHZE010000206.1, from coordinate 53,613 downwards.
CCTGTGGGACAGGGGGACTGCGTCGCTTGCCACGGGGGCGACTACGACGAGAGCCACGGGGGCACGTGTGTTCCTTCGAGCTGCGTGTTCTGCCACGCGCCGACCTCATGGACCGAGGCCGAGATGGACCACGCCGCGGTGTCCAACGGATTCGACCTGATCGGGGTCCATGCGTTCCTGCCGTGCCGAAGCTGCCACTCGGTGGCCACATGCGCCCCCTCCGTCCCCTCCTCGGACGAATGGGACTGCATCGCTTGCCATCAGGCAGAGTACGACGCGGAGCATGCGGAGTCCGGATTCCCGCCCACGTGCCTCAGCTGTCACGACGGTCTGGCGTGGGAGGGCGCCGTTTTCGATCACGATGCCCAGTACTTTCCCATCTATTCGGGCGTGCACGAAAACCGATGGACGAGCCGCGGCTGCCCCACTTGCCACGTGGATGTAGACGACTTCGGCGTCTTCACTTGCTTCTCCTGTCACAGGCACGGCCAGACCCTGACCGATGCCGAACACCGGGGCGTGGAGGGATACGAATACGAGAGCTCCCGATGCCTCTTCTGCCACCCCCGCGGAACAGCGTAGAGAGTCCGCGGGTCACCATGACACGGCTTGGGGATTCAGGCTAGCTTGAAGCGGTCCGGCGCCCATGGCGGCGGGCCGGATGGACCACGGAGCGCGGCGGGCGGCCGTGCTGCGGGAACTTGAACGGAGCGACCATGTCGGAAAGCAAGGGCACCATCGCAATCCTCACCGGCGGCGGAGACGTCCCCGGACTCAATCCGGCGATCCGAGCGGTCACCATCCGAGCGCTGCGCGAGGGGTACCGGGTCCTGGGCATCCGCCGGGGGTGGCGGGGCCTGGTGGATTTCGTTCCCGCGAAGGGTGCCGACAACTCGGCGTTCGTCATCGAGCTCACCGAGGAGATCGTGAACCGGGCCGGTCGCAGCGGCGGGACGTTCCTCCATTCTTCCCGCACGCGGGCGAGCCACCTGCCAAGGGCGTTCGTCCCCGAGCACCTCCAGGACCAGTACACCGACGACATCAACGACATCACGCCCCAGGTGCTGAAGAACCTGGAATTCATGGGAGTGGAGACCCTCGTCCCCATCGGTGGCGACGACACGCTGTCCTACGCGCTGCGCCTCCACGAGGAAGGCGTGAGGGTCGTGGCCATTCCCAAGACCATGGACAACGACGTCCCCGGGACGGACTACTGCATCGGGTTCAGCACCTGCGTGACCCGCACCATCGAACTCACCCATCGCCTGCGGACGTCGGCGGGCTCCCATGAGCGGATCCTGGTCATCGAGGTGTTCGGACGGTACGCCGGTTTCACGGCACTGCTCCCCACCATGGCCGGCGCCGCAGACCGATGCGTCATTCCAGAGCATCCCTTCGATCCCGAGCGGCTTACCGAGCTGCTGATCAAGGACAGAGCGCGCAACCCCAGCCACTACTCCGTCGTGTTGGTGTCCGAGGGTGCAACGACGCAGCATCAGGAGGACATGGTCTTCGAGAGCCAGGAAGCCGATCAGTTCGGGCACAAGAAGCTGGGTGGCATCGGTGATACCGTCTCCGAGCACATCAAGCGCCTCTCGGGCAAGTACAACAACGGCAAGACGGTGAACGTGGTGAGCCAGCGCCTGGGCTACCTCGTGCGCTCCGGGGACCCCGACGCCCTGGACTCCATCGTCCCCATGGCCTATGGGAACCTGGCGTTGGATCTCATCCTGGAGGGGCGCAGCGGGCTACTGGTGGCCGTGCGGAACGGCGTGTACAGCCCGGTGCCCATCGAGTCCATCCAGGGGGCCAAGAAGGTCGTGGACGTCGGCCTCTACTACGACACCGACCGCATGCGCCCCAAGTACGATTTCCGTGGACGCCCGCTCTTCATCATGACCAGCGGGAGCTGAGGCAGAGCAGGCCCGCGGGCTAGGGCCGAAGGGCGACGCGGGCCTCGCCCAGCTGGGCAGGCCATAGGGGTGTCACGGAAACGCCCTGCACCGACGTGTCGGCTCCCTTCTCCGACTTCGAGACGGTGCGGATGTCGTACCGCCATACGGCCTCCGGCGTGGGGTCCAGAGCCATGGTGGCCTCCTCGTTCATGGAGAACTCGGGGGCGAACCGGGCATGGGGGGGGAACGCCGACGGATCCCACCGATAATGGATGGACAGCGTGCCGCCGGTGTCCACGGCGATCTCGGTACGGAGGGCTCCGGGGCCGCCGGACTCGAGCAGGAGGGTGATTCGCCCCGCTTCGTGCGCGACCTGGACCTCCATGGCCTCTCCCGCCCAAGACCGGATCGCGTCGTAGTCCGCGCCCTCGTACGTGTCCGCGTCGAGATCCGCGTCCAGGACGCGAACGACGCCAATGCCTCGCTCCTCCCGGTCCGCAGGAGGCAGGGTGTCGAATCGCAGTCCCTCCTCCAATGCGTGGATGGACGGCATTCCCGCTTCGTCCCCGGCGGCGTGGCCCGGCATCGCAGCCTGGTCGCGGTGGTAGGCTTCCCGCCGGCGGGTCAAGGTGTCGGCGAGATTGATCCGCTTTTCGAACAGCGTCCACTCTTCGACGGCGCCACCCCGGGCGGGCGTCACCAGCGCGGAGAACGCGTGGGAGTGGAGCCAGATCTCCTGGTGGCCGTCGCCGTCGAGGTCGATGGTGTCCCACGCGAGTTCCTCACCCGCGCGAAGGATCCCTTCTGCCTCCGCCAGATTGGCCCAGACGCTTCCCCGGAGGTGCCGCAGGTACAGACCGCCGAAGACGCCGTGCCAATAGGAGTCGTTGCACTGCGCGCGACCCACCGCCCGGCGCGCCCCGGGCGGATCGCCCCGCTCCCGGCATAGTTCCGACAGGGCCTCCGCCTTCTTGTGCATGCGATTGGATTCGGTGTACCGGGCCAGGAAATTGCGCCAGTGGCCTCCCCGGAGCAGGGGTCTGGCGGCGGGGTCGTTGTCCGGCCCGGACGTTCGGTCCTCCAACACCTCGAGCCGCCGAGCCGCGGCCGGCGGTAGGGACCACCCCTCCATCTCGCGGTAGGAAGCGCTGGGAAGGTAGGCGAGCCCTCCCGTGGGCACCCGGGCCAGCGCCTGGGATGGCGTCGTCAGCCGGACGACGTCCAGGTCCACGAGGGCGTCCAGCGTGTCCAGGTACCGGTCCAGCCAGCCGTCTCTCCAGACCCAGTCGGCTGTTCCGGGCCACCCGCCGAACTTCTCGCCGTCGTCCGCCAGTACCGCCAAGGGCTGCCCCTGAGCCTGCAGCGCACGCATGTAATCCGCGAATTCCTCCGGCGGCCGGAAGGGGATGAGGTAGCGGAGACGCTCGTCGATGGGCAGCAGGGAAAGGCTCTTGCCGCCGGATGCGGTCCGCCACGGCTGATGGAGTTGCCGCTGTTCGAATCCCGTGGCCAGGAAGTGTCGGTCGTCCACCAGGGCGTATTCCACGCCGGCGTCGGCCAGATCCTCGGCCAGATCGGGCTCCCAGACCCTTTCGGTCAGCCAGAGCCCTGTGGCCGTCACGCCGAATCTGCCCGCCAGCCAGTCGCGCATCCACCCGATCTGCTCCACCCGGTCCATGCGGGTGAGGGCGGGCAGCACGGGCTCGTAGAAGCCGGAGAGAAGCAGCTCCACCGAGCCGTCGGCCACCAGGCGCCCCACGAGATCCAGGTACTCGTGGCCGTCCTTGGCCATCCACTCCAGGAGCGGACCGGAAACGTGGAGGGCCACGGGCAGCGCCCCCCGTTCCGCCAACCGCCGCAGGAACGGCAGGTACACTTCGTGGGCATGGCTTCGGAAGACCTCGTCGAAGTTGCCCACCGGCTGGTGCACGTGCAGGCCGAAGACGAAGCCGACCGGCCCGTTGGCGCGCAGGGTCGGGGCATGACCCGCGCTTTCGCCGAAGCCGAGCACGCGGGCCACGGCCCGGGTGTGAGCCGGGGCGGTGGCCAGGAGTCGCGGCAGGGCACGGCCCAGTTGCGTCTGGGCCTCGAATGGGATGGGGATGCCCTCGGCCTCCAGGAGTCCCGCGTGGACCTGGACGTCCCGGGCGGTGGCCTGTTCCGGCGCGCGGATGAAACGGCCCACGGCGTCGTTCAGGGATGCGATCGCCTCCAAGGGAGCGGTTCCCGCATGAGGGACCGCGTCGTCCCGCCGGCCGGCGGTTGGGGCCTCCGGGGTCCCTCGGCCGGCCATGGGCTCCGCGGACACAGCGGTTTCCCGTACTTCGCGATCCCAGAGATCGGCGCCGGTGCCGGCCTCGGGGTCGTTGCTTCGGGCCTCCCGGAGACGGGTGCGGAGTGTGTCCTCCCACCCCGCGGCTGCGGGTCCCGCGAGGTCCAGCGCGTGGGCTGCGTAGCGAAGTACCTGGAGCGGCTCCAGGCCGGACATGTCGTCGAAGAACCACCCGCAGGACGTGAACATCCGCAGGGCGTCGCGCTCCATCTCCAGGAGTTCGAGGGCACGTTGGACCTCCGGGTCGTTCAGGGTACGCGCCGCCTGGTCGGCGGCGAAGCGCACGCGAGCGGCTTCCCCCTGGTCGAACACCTCGCCGTAGCCGTCGCGGGCCCTCCAGGGGTCGGCGAAGATGGCTCCCCCCTCCTGTTCGAAGACGTCGTGGAGGTGGGTCGCCAAGTCGTTCAGGGAATCGCGGAGCACCGTCCGCCAGGCTTGTTGGGTCGGTTTGGACGGATCGAGCTTGCACCCGCAGTCCGCGCGCCAGCGATCGACCCCGTGGGCGCACGACCACGCGCTGGGCTCCACCAGCTTCACCTCTTCCGTGGGAGGGTTGGACTCCAGGAATGCACCGAGATTGTCCAGGCGCACGTCGTCGCGTCGGTGGATGGCCTGCACGGCGGCCGCCAGGGCCAGGTCGCCCCAACGATGGTGGTGCCCGAAGGTCTCTCCGTCGGTGGCCAACGCCATGAGCGCCCGGTCCTTCCCGCCCCCTTCGGCCATGCGGGTGGCCCAGGCGTGGGCGTCTCCCAGAAGCTCTCCGAACGCCACGTCGTGGGAGAGGCTCCCATCGTACACGAACACGGCCATGGAGGCGCCCGATGGAAGGCGCACCAGCCCCGGCATTCCGCGCTCGGGAACCACGTCCACCTGGGTGGGCGCCAGGACGGTGAAGAGGATTCCCTCCTGCGCCAGGACCTCCAGGGTTTCGGTGTCCACCGCGGTTTCGGGGAGCCACATGCCCTCGGGCTCGCGGCCGAACCGCCGCCGGAAGTCGGCCATCCCCCAACGCACCTCGGTGACTTTGTCCCGAAGGGAGGCCAGCGGGAGGATCGTGTGGTGATACGGAGCCGCCAGCGCGTTGCCGTGACCCAGACGTGCGACGCTGCGCGCGTCGGCTTCCAGGAGAGCCCGGTAGGTCTCGGGGTGGCTGCGTGCCAGCCACGACACCAGGGTCGGGCCTGCATCCCAACTGATCCACTCCAGGGTGTTCACCACGTCGGCGATGCGCCCCTGCCCATCCAGAACCCTGGCCGCCACCACGGCCCGGTAGCACTCGTCGTAGACGCGCTGGTTCCAGTCGTGGAAGGGCGCGGCGCTTGCCTCCACGGGGACCTCGCCCGTCCACGGGTTCTCCCGAGGGGGCTGATAGAAGTGTCCGTGCACGACCACGGAGCGCCGTCGGTCCCGGGGAGATTTCATGAGACGTGTGAGGGCATGGTCAAGGGAGGGGTGGTTTCTCGGCCCGGCGACGGATCGCTCGATGGTAGACTTCATGGTACTGCGCCACCGATCGGTCCCACCCGAAGTCACGCACCATGGCCTGGCGCACGTGATCGCGCCATGCCTCGGTGTCGGCGTAGAGGGTCAGCGCTGCCTGGAGGGCTTCCCGGAGCGCCCAGGGCTCGTATTCGTCGAAGAGGAACCCCGTCACGCGATCTTCGATGGTGTCGGCAAGCCCCCCGACCCTCCGTGCAACCGGCAATGCCCCGTACCGCTGCGCCCGCATCTGGGTGATGCCGCACGGCTCGTACAGGGACGGCATGAGCAGGAGGTCGGCGCCTCCCAGGAGACGGTGCTCGAACTCCTCGGTGAAGTCGAAGCGCACGTTGACCCGATCCGGCAGCTCCCGGGCCAGGGACTCCAGGCGCGAATGGTAGTAGGGATCGCCGTGGCCCAGGAAGACCCACTGGGCGTCGAGGTCCCGGACCAGGTCATCGGCCAGGATCAGGTCCAGACCCTTCTGCTTGACCAGGCGTGCGCTCATCCCCAGCACGGGCTTGCGGGGCTCGGGGGGAAACCCGCACTCCTGCTGCAGCGCCGCCTTGCACGACTCCTTGCCCGACAGATCGTCGGGACCGAACGGAGTCAGAAGCTCCGGATCGTCTGCGGGATTCCACAGATCGGACTCGATGCCGTTCAGGACGCCCACGAAGCGGTTCAGGAGCGTGTCGAAGGTGGAGTGGAGGCCGAACCCCCCGTCGCGGGTGCGGAGTTCCCGGGCGTGGGTGGGACTCACCGTGGTGACCATGTCCGCGCAGACCAGCGCACCTTTGAGCAGGTTGAGCTGCCCGTACCACTCCAGGAAGCGCCAATGGAAGTGGAGGGGGTCCAACTCCACTTCCAGCATGACGTCACGAGGGTAGTACCCCTGGAAGGCCGCGTTGTGGACGGTCATGACCGTGCTGATGGCGTCGAAGTACGGATCGCCGGCCAGGGTGGTCCGCAGGTAGATGAGAGCCAGGGCCGTCTGCCAGTCGTGGCCGTGGATCAGCGTGGGCCCAGGGGAGATCCGGGGCAGTGCGGCAAGGGCCGCCCGACAGAAAAAGGCGAACCGCAGATGGTTGTCGGGGTAGGCGCCACCGTTCTCGCCATACAGCTCGGGCCGCTCGAAGTACTCGCGGTTCGCCACGAAGTACACCGACGGATATCCCCGCGCGGCCGGGACTTCATAGACCGTGCCGGTCTCGGAGCGAGAGCCCACCCGCACCCGTACGTCGAAGGCCGGCTCGATCCAGGGAAAGGCCTGACGGATCTCCCGATACAAGGGGAGGATCACGCGGGTGGGCACGCCCGAGCCCGACTGGTGTCGAGCGATCCCTCGCACCGCCTCGGCCAGGCCGCCGGTTCGAGCATATGGCCAGTATTCCGTCGCGAGGTGGACGACGGTTTCCGAAAAGCCGGGTGCTGGGGGTATGCTCACGACGGGGGCTTGCCGGAAGGGGGCGACACGTTCTGAAAGGTACGCCCGGACCGGCCACCGGTATATGGCAGGGCGGCACGGTGGCCCCGTTGCGCAGCGGAGCTCTTGGGCAGATCGTACGACCGTGACCAACGCCGACCCCATTGCCGCCCTCGTCGAGGGCCGCTGCCGCGCTCCTTTCGATTTCCTGGGCAACCATCCCGTGCGCGCCGACGGTGAGGTGGGGCGCATCGTGCGGGTGTTCCTTCCGTGGGCGAATAAGGTGCGCGTCACCCGGGAGGGTCGCGACCCGGCCTCCATGCGGCAGGTGCATCTGGAGGGGGTTTTCGTCGCCGAGTTTCCCGCGGATCCCGGGTACTTCGCATACCGCCTCGAAGCCACCGACGCTCACGGGAGAGTGCGGGTGCTGGAGGATCCGTACCGCTTCCCCCCCTTCCTGGACGAGAGCAGAGCGGTCCTCTTCCTGAAGGGTGAGGAACGCAGGGTCCATGAGATCCTGGGTGCGCGCCCCATGCGGTTGAACGATGTGGACGGAACCGGCTTCGCGGTCTGGGCGCCCAACGCACGGGCGGTGAACCTCATGGGCACCATGAACCGATGGGAGGGACGCTGCCACCCCATGCGACCCCGGGGCGCCACCGGGATATGGGAGCTCTTCGTGCCCGGGGTCGAGAAGGGCGCGGCGTACAAATACGAGATCGTGACTTCGTCGGGGCGTAAGGTGGACAAGGCCGACCCCTGCGGACGAGCCATGGAACTGCGCCCCGCCACCGCCTCCGTGGTGTGGGACCCTACGGGGTTCGTCTGGGGCGACGCTGAGTGGCGCGCGCGACGCGGGCCCGGTCCCGACGAGGCGCCCATGAGCGTCTATGAAGTCCATCTGGGATCGTGGAAACGGACGCCTGCCGAGGAGCGTCCCGAAGGGGACCACGGCTGGCCGACGTACCGGGAGTTGGCGGAGGACCTCCTTCCCTATGTGAGGGAGATGGGGTTCACCCACGTGGAGCTGCTTCCGGTGTTGGAGCACCCCTACGACCAGAGTTGGGGGTATCAGCCGGTGGGCTTCTTTTCGCCCACGGCGCGCTTCGGGGACCCCGACGATTTCCGTCACTTCGTGGATCGGGCGCACCAATTGGGCATCGGAGTGATCCTGGATTGGGTCCCTGGGCACTTTCCCGAAGACGTGCACGGCCTGGCCCGCTTCGACGGGTCAGCCCTCTACGAGCATCCGGACCCCCGCCGGGGACTGCATCCGGACTGGGGCACCCGGATCTTCGACTACGCCAAGCCTGCCGTACGCTCGTTCATCCTGTCCAGCGCGCTTCACTGGTTGGAGGACTACCACCTGGACGGCCTCCGTGTCGATGCGGTGGCGTCCCTCCTCTACCTGGACTATTCCCGGGCGGAGGGGCAGTGGCTCCCCAACGAGTACGGCGGCAAGGAGAACCTCGACGCGATCTCGTTTCTGCGGGAGTTGAACGACGTGGTGCACGCGGCGTGTCCCGGAGCGCTGGTCATCGCGGAGGAGTCCACCGCATGGCCAAGGGTCTCCCACGGCACGGACCGTGGAGGGTTGGGCTTCGATCAGAAGTGGAACATGGGGTGGATGAACGACACGCTGAAGTTCATGGAAACGGATCCCCTGTTTCGCGCAGGACTGTACGAGCAGTTGACGTTCTCGCTCATGTATGCCTTCACCGAGCGCTTCGTCCTTCCTTTCTCCCACGACGAGGTGGTGCACGGAAAGAAGTCCCTGGCGTCCAGGATGCCGGGAACGCAGCCCGAGAAGTTGGCGAATCTCAGGACTCTGTACGCATACCTCTGGTCCCATCCCGGCAAGAAGCTGTTGTTCATGGGTGGCGAGTTCGCCCAGTGGAAGGAGTGGAACGTGGATGCCGGCCTGGACTGGGTGCTCCTGGACTTTCCGGCCCACCAGGGCGTCGTGGCGTTGGTGCGACGCCTCAACGACCTCTACCGCACCGACCTGTCGCTCCACCAGATGGACTTCCATCCCGACGGGTTCGAATGGCTCGACTGCCACGACGCGGAACGGACCATCCTGTCGTACCTGCGTTGGTCGTCCGATTGGAAGGACTTCACGGCGGTGGCGGTGAATTTCACCCCGACCTCCAGGGACGACTTCCGCCTCGCGGTCCCGTTCCCGGGTCGGTACCGCGTAGTCCTCAACACCGACGCGCCCGGTTTCGGTGGGGAAGGCCGCAGCGTCCCCGACGTCCTCGAGGCGGTGCCCGGCGAGCTTCACGGACGGGATCAGTTCCTGGAACTTCCGCTACCTGGCCTGTCGGCCCTTTTCCTGAAGCGGGACACCTGAGCCTCCTCGCTGGGCGGTGGGTGCCGAACCAGTGCGCCCCCCGATCCGGCGCCTCGTGCGTCAGGCCGTGGGCGGATCGTCCGACGCGACCTCTCTCCTGAGCGCAGGCAGATAGAGGCGCTCGCTGTATTCCCTCACCATGCGCTCCGTCGTGAAGTAGGTGCCCGCCACGCGCATGGACTCCTTCATCATGCGGATCCACCCTCGGGGCAGGTCGTCGTCGTCGCGCTCGTAGTAGAGCGGCATCACCTCGCGCTCCAACATCGTGAAGAGCGCATCGTGATCGCGGGCGTCCACTTCTTCGTCGGTTCCCTCCGAGACGGGGATGGCCCACCCGTTGTCACCGTTGAAGCCCTCGGCCCACCATCCGTCGAGGGTGCTGATCTGGGGGACGCCGTTGAGTCCCGCTTTCATGCCGCTGGTGCCCGACGCCTCCATGGGCACCCGGGGGAGGTTGAGCCAGATGTCCACGCCTTGGACCAGGCGGTGGGCGACGTGGAGTTCGTAGTCCTCCACGAAGGCGATGCGTCCTTCGAACCGCGCGTCCCGCGTGAGCTGCCAGACACGCTGAAGCACCCGCTTGGCGTCGTCGTCGGCGGGGTGCGCCTTGCCGGCGAACACCAACTGTACCGGGCGGCGGGGGTCGGTCAGCAGGCGTCGGAGCCGTTCTTCGTCGCGGAACAGCAGGTGGGCCCGCTTGTAGGTGGCGAATCGCCGCGCGAAGCCTATGGTGAGGGGCTCGGGGGTGAGGAGCGTGCCCGCGCCCACGAGGTGAGCGGCCTCCCGCCACAACTCGATCCAACGGACACGGGCCTGCTCGCGGCAGAAGTCCAGGAGCGTTTCCTTGAGCTCGATGTGGATTCTCCAGAAGCGCGCGTCGTTGAGTTCATGCACGCGATTCCAGTCCGGGGGCGTCTCCCAGTGCGATTCCCACTGGTCGCCGAAGATCTCCTCCAGCATCTCCATGTGGCGGTGCGACATCCAGCTGGGCAGGTGTACGCCGTTGGTCACGCCCTGGATGGGGAGGTGGCTCGGGTCCCGACCAGGCCAGAGGGACGTCCACAACTCCTGGGTGACGCGCTTGTGGCGCTTGGAGACGCCGTTCACCCTGGCGGACAGCCGGATCGCCGCGGCGGTCATATGGAAACGGCCGTGGTCCAGCGCGGGATGGTGGCCCAGCTCGAAGAAGAAGTCCCGGTCCACCAGGCCGTCGAACCAGTAGTCCGAGCAGACGGCCTCGATGCTCTCGGGTTCGAACATGTCGTGCCCTGCGGGCACCGGCGTGTGCGTGGTGAAGATGCTCTCGGTGCGCACCGCACTGATGGCGTCCTCCCGGCTCTCTCCCTGGGCTAGGCGCTCCCGAAGGCGCTCGACCATCATGAACGAGGCATGACCTTCATTGGCGTGCCAGGCCCCGGGGGCCACCCCGAGGGTGCGGAGGACGCGGACGCCGCCCACACCGAGGATCCACTCCTGCTTGAGACGGTGCTTCTGGCCGCCGCCATACAGCTTGTACGTCAACTCCCGGTCCTCTTCGTGATTCTCCGGAAGGTTGGTGTCCAGCAGATAGAGCTTGATCCGCCCCGCCTCGAGAAGCCACGCGCCGATGTGGACCGGGCGGCCACCGGTCTGAAGGGTGGTGAGCGCCTGGGCACCGTCGGGGCCCGTGAGCCGGACGAGGGGCATGATGTGGGGGTTGAACGTCTCGTCCGAGTCCTCCTGCCATCCCTCCAGATTCAGCTTCTGGTCGAAGTAGCCCTTGGAGTAGAGGAGGCCGACGCCGATGAGGGGGACACCCAGGTCCGAGGCGGCCTTGCAGTGGTCGCCGGCCAGCACGCCCAAGCCCCCGGAATAGATGGGGATGGAGTTGTGGAGACCGAACTCGGCGCAGAAGTAGGCCACCGGACGATCCTGGGGCAGGTCCCCGTGGTTCTTCTGGAACCACGTGTTGTCGGTTTCCAGGGCCCTGTGGAATTCCGCGATGGTGGCGTCGTACAGAGCGAGGAAGTCCGGGTCCGAGGCGCAATGAGCGAGTCGCTGGGGGCTCACGCGCTTCAACATGGCCACCGGGTTGTGCCGGGTGCTGGACCATAGGACGGGGTCGATGGCCCGGAGCATCCAGCGGGCCCGTCGATTCCACCGCCACCAGAGGTTGAGGGCGAGTCGCTCCAGTTCCTGGAGGCGTTCGGGCAGGTACGGGATCTTTCCCGACTCTTCCATCATGACGGTCTTGAATCCGTTACTTTTCGGGGGTAAAGGACGGCCGAGGGGTGAAATTATCGCCCGGGGGTTCGGGGAAGTGAAGTCCGATCTCTCGCGGTGGCATCGCGCCCCTTTCCGGGGATGATGAGGTCAAATCGAGGAGGTGGGCCAAATGGCCAGTCAGCGGAACGGGTTCCGGGCACAGCTCCGGACCTTTGTCGATACCCATGCAGCCGGATGGAGCCACCATGACTGGCTCGGGCTGCTGGCGGAACTCACCGACGCGGGAGTGGACACGAGCGACCCCGCCCGGATCGGAGCGGAGTTGGAGCACGAGCGGATCCTCCGGGTGTTGGAGACCGTGGACGTGAAGGGGCTGGGGCCCAAGCGCCGAGAGGCGTTGGCCGACCGGTTCGGACGTCTCCACGACCTCCGCCAGGCATCGGTGGAACAGATCGCCGAGCTCCCTACGTTCCACCAAGGGCTCGCCGACGCAGTCCATCGCGCGCTGCGCGCCTAGTTCGACACTAGGCGTCGCCTTCTTCTTGGCCGGCGTCCAGGATGTCATCGATCCGCGTCAAAACGTCCTGAAGATGTGCCTGGGTGACCCGGTGCCTGATCCTCCGCGAGGCCCGCTCCACGTCCCGCCGCAGTTCGGTCAGTTGGGCCCGGAGAAGGGGCCTGACATCGGAGCGGCTCATGTCGGGCGCTGCTCCCTGGAAGGAATTCGAAGCGGGTTGTTGGGTCATGAGGGTCCTCACGCGCTCCAGGTAGGCGCGCTGCAGGGCGCGCCGGTACCCGTCCACTGCGGACACGGCTGAGAGGTCCCTCCAAACCGCGGCTCTGGTGTCGTCGAGGAACTCCACCAGGGGATAGGCGTTGTCGGGCTGGGCTATCTCCATCTCCGCGAGGCGGCCCATGCGGCGAGGCTCGAGCAACTGGTTCAGCGTGCCGGCCTGTCGTCGGGTCATGGCCTCGAGGCCACCGTCCTGGACTCCGACCAGCGACAGGATCTGACGATCGGCCAGCCACGAAGGGGCCTCGAAGACCTCGGCGGACAGCCATGCCATGGCCTCCTTCTGCTTCGCCCTGGGCACGACGGTGTACACGGCGCCGTCCTGGTCGGCCGTCTTCAGGTCGGCGTGGACACCGCCCACCACGTTGACGACGTGGCCGACGTAGCGCTGCCATTGGCTCAAGGCCTCCCCGTACAATTCGTCCAAGTCGGCGTAGTCCTCGCCGGACCTGGTCGTCCATTCCACCAGGCGAGGCACGATGCGGCGCAGATTGTCCATGCCGTACGAGTCGGCCCGCACGGGATCGTCGCCCATGTCTTCGGTCTGGGCCCGCGGGTCAGCCGCACCGGCTCCTCCCTGGGGCAGGTAGCGGTACATCGGGTCACCGGCGCGCTCCAGCACCCAGTCGTCCAGCGTCGCCTCCTCGGCGTCGGGTGACTGGGCATCGGGAATGACCCGGTATCCCCAGTTGATGACGTAGTGGTCGTAGGGTCCGATGTGGCGGAGGAAGTCCAGGGGTTCGAGTCCGTCACCCGGCTGCGCGATGTAGTTCTGGCGCGCGTAGTCCATGATGGTGGGGGCCACGCCCATGCGGCGCGAGAACGTGGCCGAACGAAGGGAGTCCACGGGGTACGACGAGCTGGCGATCATATTGTGGGGAAGGCCCAGGGCATGACCGATCTCATGCGTGATGACCTGCTCCATGGCCTCCTCCATGAGCTCGTCGCTGATGGGAAGGGAACGGGCGTCGGGGTTCGCGGCGCCGGTCTGGACCATCATCCAGTTGCGGTACGAGCGCAGGTGGTTGTGGTACCAGACGATGTCGCTCTCGATGATTTCGCCGGTGCGTGGATCCGACGTGCTCGGCCCCATGGCGTTGCGCGTGAGGCTCGCCGTCCATCGAACCACGGAGTAGCGCACGTCCTCGGGGTCCCACTCGGGGTCCTCCTCCCGGGAAGGTGCGTAGTGGGCGACGATGGCGTTCTGGAACCCGGCTGCCTCGAACGCGGCCTGCCAGTTCTCCACGCCCCGCTTCACCGCAGCCTTGTACCGGTCGGGAGTGGAGGGGTCCACGTAGTACGTGATGGGCTTCACCGGATCGACGAGCTCTCCTCGCTCGTAGGCCGCGCGGTCTGCGGGCTCAAGGCGCCAACGGCGGATGAACGTCTGGGTCGCCGCCTTCTGCTCGTCCAGCCCGTAGTTGACCTGGGCCACCGTGAAGTACCCGACGCGCGGGTCGGCGTGTCGGGGCATCATGGGGATGGCGGGGAGCAGCACCAGCGACTGGTTCATCTCCATGGAGATGGTGGACGTCTCCTCGTCCGAGGGAGGCTGGTCCGCCTCGTAGGTCAGCGTATGGCGGACGTTGACGTTGAGGGGAAAGCTCCGAGCCCATTGAACGAAGGACCGGGCGGGGTCCAGACGGCGTACCTCATAGGTGCGCCGCTGCGCCGGACTGAGTCCGGAGAGGGCAGGGGTGTCGCCCTTGTAGAAGTCGGTGACGTCCAGGACCACGGTGGCACTGTCGGTTCCGAACGCCTGTATGGGGAACGAGGCGAGGATGGGGGCGAAGTTGTTGGCCACCACGGAGGTGTGGATGGGGAGGGAATCTCCCGCCACGGCCTGCGTAGCGTACTTGCGGAGGAGAATCTGGTCCCCCTGACGTTCCCACCGGACCATCTGCTCGTTTACGCTCATGCCGGCGGACAGGAAGCCGCCCATGTTGGCCGGCACGCCGGCGATGCGGCTGATGAGAAGCATGTCCGCGCCGAGGAGCGAATCAGGCACCTCGAAGAGGACCTTGTCGTCCACCCTGTGCACGGCGAAGAGTCCCTCGTCGGACACGGCTTTGGCCGTCACCACTTCGGCGTAGGGCTTGGGGCCCGAACGGGCCGCGGCACCGCCGGGGCGGGCTCCTGCCGGGCCGGGCGCTTGCGGCGTGGGGGCGTTGCGCCCACAAGCGGTGAGGGTCATGGCGGCCATGACCACGCATACGCATTTCCGAGCCGAAGTGGTTCCCATTCCCGTGCCTTCCGTGTTTGTCCAGGTCCGTGTCTGCCACTCCGGTCTCGAATGGCACCGAGTCGACGAGACTCCCGGGATAAACGGGGGCCTGCGACGCTCGGAGGCAAGCCGCAGGGCCCCTGGTGGCCGCCTGCTAGTCCGAGGAGACTGCCTTCGACGCGGTGGGCAGCGAGAACAGGTGCACGGTCACGGCGCCGCCGATGAGGACCAGCAACGCCACGATCCAGAGCCGCTCCCAAAGCAGGAACGCCGAGAGTCCCATGCAGGCCCACAGCGTCATGACCGTCGTCGTGCGGATCCGGGACGAGATCACGCCCTTTTCACGGTAGTCCCGCAGGTAGGGGCCGAAGAGGCGGTTCTCGTGCAGCCAACGTTCCGCCCGGTGAGAACTGCGAGCGAAGCACCAACCCGCCAGGAGGAGGAAGCAGGTGGTGGGCCACAGGGGAACCAAGATCCCGATGACGCCCAGGACCACGCTGACGGCTCCGACGGAGAAATGGAGCCACCGCCGCAAAGGGTTCGGCAGGGTTTCGGCGGCGCGCTCAGCGGCCTGGTGGTCGATGGGGCAGGATTCGTTCACGGCGTCGGGCAGTTTCGGGGAGGCGGCTGGCCCAGAGACAATGGTCACCAAAGGAGGGCGCGCCCTCAAGGGGCGCGCCCAGAATCAACCTTCGGGGCTCGTCGGTCAGCGGTCGAGCAGAGCCACCTGGGCCGCGGCGACTTCATCGCTCAGCTCGGGCATGTCGACTCCCACCCAGAGCAGGAATTCAGGCTGGGCGACCATGGCGGCCACGTCGGCTTCGTCCAACTCCAGATCGGCGCGGCCACCTCGCTGGCAGCGCACCTTCACCGTGGTCGGCGAGTAGATGCCACTGGTGAGAGCCGTGACCAACCCGTTCAGGAAGGTCTGCCGGGCTTCGATCGTAGCCCGCCCCGAAGGGCAGACCTCCTCCAGATCCACCTTGGTGTGGCCGATGAGGCCGCCGAGCCAGAAGTTCTGCCAGTGGTCGAAGACCAACGGGGCCTGTGGGGCACCGCCGCCCACCGAAATCGTGTGCTCGTAGCACGCAGCCAGCGGAAGCAGCGCCACCAGGGTCATGGCCCTGAGGATCTTGTTCCTGTTCGTCGCGCTCATGTTCACATCCTCCTCGTCGTCGTCGTTCCGGTTACCAACGCATCACCGTGGACGCGCCGGACACTTGAGCCGATACCACGGGGTTCCCGCGGAAGCGGACCCGCGAGGCGCCGCTGGCGGTCACGCCAAGGAACTCCCGTGCCCATATCCGAGCCTCCGAGGCGCCGGAGACGTCAATGCGGGAATCCAGCGTCTCCAGATCGAGGGCGTCGTACCAACTGGCGCCGGAGACCGTGACATACGCGTTGTCGGCGGCTCCCCAGACCTCCACGGAGGATGCGCCGCTCACCGTGACCCAGAGATCCTCCACCCATCCCAGATCCGCCTCCACGCTCGTGGCGCCGGATGCTTCGAGCTCGACGACCTCGTAGCTCTCCACATAGACCAAGATCTCGTGCCGGGGAGAGAGGGAGACGCCCGGCGCCGGGCTCAGTTCGAGAACCCCGTTGTGGACCTGCGTCCGGATGTAGGGGAGGATGTTGTCCTCCGCCGAGACGGTCACGCCCTCGTAACCGGTTCGCTCGACCACCACGTGGATGCTCCCGCTGGCTACGATGGCGTCGAAGGCATCCACGAAGCGGGCCTCACTCACCACCCGCCCCGATCCCCGCACGTGGATGCCGGTGTCGATGTCGATGTCCAACGGGAGGATGCATCCACCCAGTCCCAAGGCCGCCCCCAGAACGCCCATCCTGCTCCACCGCCGCTTCATGATCCACCTCCTCCCTGTTCCGGGGACGACCCCTGTCGCATCCCACCGGAACCAGGTGGGGGCATCAGGCGTGCCACAACTGTCGGCGGGTCGTAACTCTCTGTGGTGCATTGATATAGATTGCGGATAAGCACGGCGGCCGCACAGGTGTCCGTCTCACGAGGGGCACAGGGGGGCATGTCGGAAGGACACAATTGTCGCCGACCTTGCGCAGCCGGCGCCGAAGTGCCAACCATTAATCGGTTGCCCGCTCCGTGGGCCGCGGGAGACGCCGCCACCGGGGATAGAAGGACGGTCCCCCGGCCCTCTGATGAGGGCACGCGAGACGTGACGTGGCACGAGACGGGCAACTTGAAGCGGAGCTTCAACTGGCAGGAGGTATCATGCCGCCCGGCGACGAGAGGCCCGGGGCGTTGCTGACGCCCCGGGCCTTGTTGCGTTTTTGAGGAGAGGGGAGTTCGAACCAGCGCTGGGTCTCTTGGGCTCCGACGACGTTCATTCGTCAGGCCCTCCCCCCTCACCCTCCCGCGTACGTCTCCCGCAGTTTCGACTTCTGGACCTTGCCGGTGGCGCCCATCGGAAGGCTGTCCACGAACACGACGTCGTCGGGCAGCCAGAACTTCGCCACGATCTCTTCGAGAAAATCCAGAAGGTCCTCCTTCGTGGGCGCCGCCCCGGGCTTCGCCTGGACGAGGAGGAGCGGCCGCTCTCCCCACTTCTCGTGCGGGATTCCGATGACGGCGGCCATGGCCACCTCGGGGTGACGCCCGGCGGCGTCCTCCAGATCGATGGAACTGATCCACTCGCCGCCGGACTTGATGAGGTCCTTCACCCGGTCGGTGATCTGCATGACGCCATTGGGGTGGAGCACCGCCACGTCTCCCGTCGGGAACCATCCGTCGACCAGTGCGCTTCCAGGCTCGTCACCCAGGTATGCATCACACACCCATGGTCCGCGGATCTGAAGTTCGCCTGCGCTCTTCCCGTCCCGGGGAAGGACCTTCCCGTCGAGGTCCACCGTGCGTAGCTCAACGCCGGCAAGGGGGCGCCCCTGACGGGCCAGCAACTCCACCTGGTCGTCGTCGGACAGGCGTGAGTCGGCGGCGGTGATCTTGCTGATGGTGCCGATGGGGCTGGTCTCCGTCATTCCCCAGCCGTGCACCACGTCGATCCCTCGGTCCCGATAGCGTCGAATCATGCTGCGCCCCGCCGCCGCGCCCCCGCTGGTAATGCATTTCAGCGTTGGTACGCTGGTCCCCGTCTCATCCCAGTGGCCCAGAAGAGCCAGGTGGACCGTGGGCACGCCGCAGTAGATGGTCACCCCTTCGAGGTTCATGAGCTCGGTGAGGCCGGGCCCGTCCAGGCGCGGCCCCGGCATGACCAGCTTGTAGCCGCACATGGCGGCGGCGTAGGGGATGCCCCAGGCGTTCACATGGAACATGGGGACCACCGGGAGCAGAGCGTCCGCCGGCCCGACGGGAAGCGCGCTCGGGAGGCCTGATCCGTAGGCGTGCAGCACCGTCGACCGATGGGAATACACGACCCCCTTCGGGTTCCCGGTGGTGCCCGACGTGTAGCAGATCGCGGCTGCGGCCCGCTCGTCCAGGACAGGCCATTGAAAGTCACCCTTCTGGGCCGCCAGGAGCTCTTCGTAGCAGAGTGCCCCGGGGATCTTCGTCGCGGGCATGGAGGCCCGGTCGGTCATGACCACCAGGTGCTTCACGGTCCGCAGTTGATCCCACACGGCCTCGACCAGGGGCACGAAGGACAGGTCCACGCAGAGCACGCGGTCCTCGGCGTGGTTGAGGACGTAGGTCAACTGACCCGGATGGAGGCGTGGGTTCACCGTGTGCACCACCGCGCCGCTGCCCGACACCCCGTAATAGATCTCGAGATGGCGGTGGGTGTTCCACGCGATGGTGGCCACCCGGTCGTCGCCGCGCACCCCCAGCGCCTGCAATGCCTGGGCGAGTTGCTTCGAACGGTGGAGGGCTTCCCTCCACGTGTAGCGATGGATGGGACCTTCCACCGTGCGGGTCACGATCTCCGTGGAACCGAACACCACCGCCGCATGCTCGATGAGTGACGAAACGAGCAAGGGGGTGTCCATCATCAGTCCGCGCATACATTCCTCCTTTAGGCGGGCCATAGCTGTCGCCGACCGGCGCATGGGGCCCCGCGGGATGGGAGAGGCGGCCAAGATAGGACCGGGGGTTGGACGGGGCCAAGCCCTCGGGCGTCTATCCCGGGGACAGCGTCCGGCCGGGGTCCTCCGGGGCGAAGCCCCAGCCCCCCTCCGCTTTGGCCGCCACCGCGGCGAGAAGGGCCTCCATGCCCCTGGTGCCCCGACGGTGCCCATATCGGTAAACGGCGCGGAACCCGGAAAGCCCCGCTGCGGCTCCGGCACCCCCGCACGTCGCGGCCACGAGTCCCACGCCCAGGGGCCCGACGAGTCCGATCCCTGAAACGACGGTGCCCACCGCCATCAGGGCGAATCCTCCGGCCGCCAGGGACATCACCCCCGACACCGCGGCATTGATCGCGTGGGCCCACGCCACCGGCGCCTGGAGTGTGACCTCGGTGCGTTCCGCCGCGCCGGGGAGTCGTGCCAGCGTGGCGTACACTTGGCGGAGATCCGCATAGCCGGCGTCTCCCCGGAAGCCGGGCTGGGCCGCGGTGGAGAAGCCGACGCCGTGGATGTCGAAGACCAGGGTGCCACCTTCCGCCGGATCCCCCACGCGCTCCCGGAGCATGAGTGTGTAGGGCTCGTGGGGGAGCAGGGCTTCCATGGCCGCCAGGACCCCCGCGGGGCCCGCGTGGATCAGGCGACGCACCGTGAGCGAGTCCGCCGGGTTGCCCAGAAGCCATCGGGCCAGCCGGTTCTTTCCCGGACCGACGGCCCGCTGGACGACCCGGTCCGACTGCACTTCGGCCAGGGCTGCCTCGACGAATTCCTCGCCGATGCCGGCCTCCACGGCGGCCGCGCGCACGTGTGTCAGTGCGTAGCCTTCACTTCCCCGATCGCCGGAACCGGGGAGGTTCCTCTCGGCGTCGGAGGCGGCTCGTGCTTCGGCCCTGCGCGCCTCCTCCGCCTGGAGTTGCGCAGCGCGCTGCCACAGACGGGTGGCCTCTGCCTCGGTGAGAAAGTCCTGGTCGTCGGTCATGAAGCTCGTTGGCGGTTGGGATCCGAGATGGATACGGATGCGGACCGTGGGAGCTTCGGCCCCTCGCCCACGGTCCCCCCGCACCCCTACTTTGGGCCCCCACGCGTTTCAGGACAATTCGCAGGGGATGGAGACTGCCCATGAATCCGGCACCCGTGCAGGAACTTACCGACGAGGAACTGGACGCCTACATCCGCACGCGCCTGCGCCATGCTGGCGTGGACATCGGCGTCTTGCCGGAAGACGACCCCGATGCGCCGGCGGACCAAAGGAGCATTCTGGAGGGGGCCCGGCGCTTCCTGCGCTCCACGCCTCCGGCCATCCTCGGATTCGAACCCGACGCACAGCTCGTGGCTCCCGTCATGTATCCCGCGGCACTGGGCGCGACGCTCCGGGAGGATCGAGATGGCTGACCGCCAGCCCCAGGACCGGCTCCTGGACCGACGGCACTTCCTGGAGCGCATGGGCCTGGTCACGGCTGCCGCTGCTGCCGGCACCGCCTTCCTGCCGAGATCTGGATTCGCCCTGTCCGCCTCCCCGGTAGGAGCCCCGAAGCTCCCGGACCCGCGGAGCGTCCAGGCGACCGAGCCGTGGGAGATGAGCCTGGCCGAGCTGGCGGCCATGATCCGTGACGGCTCGGTCAGCCCGGTGGAATTGGTGGACGCTTACCTCGCCCGCATCGACGCCATGGACGGCACGCTCATGGCCTTCAATACGGTGAACGCCGACGCTGCGCGCGCAGAGGCCCGTCGCCTGCAGGGTAGCTCGTGGGCGGGGCCGCTCCACGGCATTCCCCTGGCCGTCAAGGACAACTACTACACCAAGGGCGTCCTCACCACCGCGAACTCCCACATCTTCGCCGACTTCGTGCCGGAATACGACGCCACGGCGTGGGCTCGGCTCCAGGGTGGCGGTGCCATCCTGCTGGGCAAGACCCAGATGGGTCCCCTGGCGACCAGCAGCGCGACCACGCCCGATGGTGTGCGCACCACCCGCAACGCGTGGGCGCCCGGCGATCCCACGGTGGATCCGGGCGGCTCCTCGTCAGGATCGGCCACCTCGGTGGCGGCGCGCATGGCCGCCTCGAGCACCGGTACCCAGACCGGAGGGTCCATCACCAACCCGTCGTCGCAGCAGGGACTCACCGGACTCAAGCCGACCATGGGCCGCGTCTCTCTCCACGGCATCGTTCCCCTGACCTATACCCGGGACCATCCGGGCCCCCTGGCCCGGGATGCCAAGGACGCCGCCATCATGCTCCAGCACATGGCGGGTCCGGACCCCCTGGATTCCCGGACCCAGGGTCTGCCCGAGGTACCGGACTTCATCGACGCCGCCGAACCCGTGCGGCGGGGGAGCGGCTTCGCGCTGCGTTGGCCCACGACGGTCGGTGTCATGCCCGACTACCTGGACGTGCCGGAGGACGAGGGGGTCGGCAGAGGCTTCGGCCGTCGCTCCGAGACGCCGGAGGAGCGTGAGCGTCGCCTTCGTCTTGCGCAGCAGCGTCGGGTGGAGGAAAGGGCGGCACGTCGCGCCATGGTGGCAACGTTCCAGGAGTTGGGCGCGCAGGTGGTGGAGTTGGAGCTTCCCCAGGACTGGGCCCTCCTGACCGGGGGCGACTTCAACAACGTGCGTCTGCCCGAACGCACGGAGCCCTTTCTGGACGTGCTCCGCCGGGACGTGCGTCTGTTCGGGGTTTCCCTGTCGCCCTGGATCAACGGACTTCTCTTGTCGGGTCCCGAGTACGTACGGGGGCAGCGGGCCAAGATGCTGCTTCTCCAACGCGTGCTGGACGGCGTCTTCGCCCAGTGCGATGTCGTGGTCCAGACCTCGCCCATCCCCTTCGACATGATCGGCCTCCCACTCATCGCCTTTCCCATCGGTTTCGAAGGGTCCAGCGGCACGCCGCTGCCCCTGGCCGGGATGCTGGGCGGCCTTCCCTTCGGCGAGGAGCGACTGCTCTCGCTGGTGGCGGCGTACCAGGCGGTCACCGACTGGCATCGCCGGCGCCCTGCCGATGGGGTTCCGGGGGGTCGGGGCGAGAGCGGAACCCATCGCCTCGATGCGCTCGACGTCCTGGAGAACTGCCAGTGACCGAGCCGAGTCTGCTGCTGGAGGAGATGACCTGGCCGGAAGTCCAGACGGCTCTGGAGGGCGGGCGAACGACCGTCGTGTTTGCCGCGGGCGCCGTCGAGCAGCACGGTCCCCATCTCCCGCTTCTCGTGGACGCCGTCCGGGGTGATCGGCTGGCGGTGGAGGTGGCCCGGCGCCTCGGCAACGCCCTGGTGGCGCCCACCATCCGCGTGGGCTGTTCCGAGCACCACATGGCCTTTCCCGGCACGCTGTCGCTGCGCCCCTCCACGTTCAGGGCCGTGTGCACCGACTACTGCGTAAGCCTGTCCCGGCACGGATTCAGACGGATCTGCGTGATCCCCTCCCATGGGGGCAACTTCGCCCCGCTCCGCGACATGCTCGGGGAGTTGAACGAGGCGGTGGGGAGCGACTGCCGCGTCCAGGCGTACACCGACCTGAGAGGTTTCCTGGACGTCTGGATCGCAGCGGTGGACGAGGCCGGGGGCTCGGCTCGACGCGTGGGTGGCCATGCCGACATCGCGGAGAGTTCGGAGATGATGGTTCTCCGTCCGGAGTTGGTCCGAACGTCGCTCGCGGAGATGGGCTACGTGGGTGGAAGCGACGACGCGCTCTTGGAGAGGATCTTCCGGGAAGGGTTTCGCTCGGTCACCCCCAACGGCGTTCTGGGTGACGCCCGGGGCTTCGGTCGCGAGATCGGAGAGCGGTGCCTGGCCCGTTCGGCCGACGCCATGGCCGCCGCCCTGGAATCGGACCTCGCCTAGGCGAGGACTCTGGCCATGACCTGGTGAAGCTCTTCGTACGTGAAGGGCTTGGGCAGGGTAGCCGCCGCTCCGAGTTCCCTGGCGTCATCGAGGACATGTGTCTTGCCCGCCTGTCCGCCCCCGGAGATGGCGATGACCGGGACTTCGGGGGCGATGCCTTCCAGCCAGATGAGGAACTCGATGCCGTCCATCTCGGGCATGTACATGTCGGAGATGATTACGTCGGGGCGGTCCGTCGCCAGGAGGGCAAGGGCGGCCTCGGCGCCCGCCTCCTCGTGGACGGAGTGGCCTTCGCGGGTGAGCATCGTGCGAAGCACGCCGCGCACCGCGGAATCGTCGTCGATGATCAGGACGTGAGCCATCTTCATACCTGGAAAGGAGATTTCTGAAGATAATGCACGATGCATAATTATGTGTATCTGGACCCCGGTCGGCCGGAGTGTTATGCCTCCAAAGTCCCTTCCTGAAACCCAGAGTGAACATGAATCATCGTGTCCTGATCCTGGGAGCCGCCGGGCGCGACTTCCACGTCTTCAATACGGTGTACCGTGACGATCCCTCGGTGCGGGTCGTAGCGTTCACCGCGCAGCAGATTCCCCATATCGACGGGCGTCGGTATCCCCCCGAACTCGCCGGACCGGACTATCCGGAGGGGATCCCCATTCTCCCCGAGGACGAACTCGAAGCCATCATCACACGGGAAGGCGTGACCCGGTGCGTCATGGCATACTCGGACGTGTCCCACGAGTACGTGATGCACATGGCCAGTCGCGTCAACGCGGCGGGCCCGGACTTCGAGATGGGTGGGGCCGCACGCACGATGCTGCCCTCCACCAAGCCCGTGGTCGCCGTGTGCGCGTCACGAACCGGGGTGGGGAAGAGCCAGACGTCGCGCGCCGTAGCGAATATCTTGCGGGAAGCCGGCCTGAGCGTCGCCGTGGTGCGCCATCCGATGCCGTATGGCGACCTTCTGAAGCAGCGCGTCCAGCGCTTCGCGGGGGAAGCGGACCTGGTCCGATACGAGGCGACCATCGAGGAGCGCGAAGAATACGAGCCCCACATCGCCAACGGTTCCGCCGTTTTCGCCGGCGTCGACTACGAAGCCATTCTCCGGGCTGCCGAAGCGGAGGCCGACGTGGTGCTGTGGGATGGGGGCAACAACGACACCTCCTTCTTCAGGGCCGACGTCTACATCACTCTGGTCGATCCACACCGCCCGGGGCACGAGTTGGGGTACTACCCCGGTGAGACCAACCTCCGGCTTGCCGATGTCGTGGTGGTGAACAAGGTCGATACCGCCCCGCAGGAGGGCATCGCCGAAGTGCTGGCGAACGTGGCCCGGGTGAATCCCGCAGCCCTGGTGATCCAGGCGGCGTCGCCCCTCACCGTGGACGACCCCTCGGTGCTGAGGGGCAAGAAGGTTCTGGTCGTGGAGGACGGGCCGACGCTGACCCATGGTGGCATGAAGTACGGGGCCGGGACCCTCGGCGCGCAGGCGGCGGGCGCTGCCGAGATCGTCGATCCCCGCCCGTACCTGGTGGGTGAGCTCGCCGACACCTTCGAGAAGTACCCTGGATTGGGGACGCTCCTTCCCGCCATGGGGTACGGCCCGCAACAGGTGGCCGACCTGGAGGCGACCCTCCGGAATGCGGCGGAGGGTGGCGTGGAGGCGGTGGCCGTTGGGACGCCCATCGATCTGGCACGCCTGGTCGAGATCCCAGTTCCGTTCACCCGGGTGCGGTACGACCTGCTGGTGAAGGGTGAGCCAACACTGGAAGAGGCGCTGCGGCCCGTCCTGACCCGAGCCGCCCAGGGCGCCGCCGTTTGACCCCACCCCGTGTGGCGGTCTTCGTCTCGCCGCATGGCTTCGGCCATGCGGCCAGGGCGTCTGCGGTCATGGAGGCCGTCCACCGCGCGACGGGTGCCCAGTTCGAGCTCTTCGCCGCCTCGCCCCGTTGGTTCTTCGATGAATCGGTGGCCGGATTGTATCGTTACCACGACGTCGTCACCGACGTGGGTTTCCGTCAGCGGTCGGCTCTGACGTATGATCTCGAGGCGACGACCTCGGCGCTCGAAGGCATGCTCCCGTTCGACGAGGCCTTGGTGGACCGGTTGGCGGCTCGCCTGGCGGCGACGGGTTGTCGCGTCGTGGTGTGCGATATCGCGCCCCTGGGGATCGCCGTGGCCGAGCGGGCCGGCCTCCCCTCCGTCCTCGTCCAGAACTTCACGTGGCCGTGGCTCTACGAACCGCTGTTCTCGAGGGCACCCGGGCTGCGGCCATTCGCGGAGGAGTTGGAGGGTTGGTTCGGCCGGGCCTCGCTGCATCTCCTGGCCGAGCCATACTGTCTCGACGATTCCCGGGCCCATGGCGTGGTGTTGCCAGTGAGCCGCACGGCCCGTCGCGGCCGGGACGAGGTGCGGGCTTCCCTGGGTCTGAATCCTGCCGACCGGGTCGTGGTCGTCACCATGGGTGGGGTGCCCGAAGCCCTGCCGTTCCTTT
Source organism: Longimicrobiales bacterium (assembly GCA_035458765.1). Lineage (GTDB taxonomy): Bacteria > Gemmatimonadota > Gemmatimonadetes > Longimicrobiales > Gaopeijiaceae > SZUA-318. Next base: position 28,522 of record DATHZE010000206.1, on the reverse strand, counting down.
CCCGACTCCGAGCCCTGCCGGACGTGACGTTCCTGGTCACCGGAGCGGAGCGAACCCGGGCCGACGGAAACGTCCACCTCTTCGACAACCACACCCGTATTTACATGCCGGACCTGGTGCGCGCTTCGGATGCGGTTGTGGCCAAACTGGGCTACAGCACCGTGGCCGAGGTCTGGAGGGAAGGCCGGCCCCTGGCCTTCGTCACCCGCGCGGACTTCCGGGAGACGGCCCCGCTGCGTGACTGGGTGTCGGCTGCCATCCCGGGCTTCGAGGTCCACGGAGAGGACTTCGCCAGCGGTGGGTGGATTCAGCGGATTCCGGCCCTCCTGGAGACGGACCCACCGGCCCCCCGACCCGCGGGTGGCGCCGAGCAGGTGGCGGACCACCTCCGCCGGTGGTTGTCCAACCGGTCGTAGGCCGCTGTCGCGCCCTATCCCATCAGGGGGTCGGTGACCCCGAGCACGTGGATGGCCAGCATGCCCAGCAGGCCGATGACCAAGAGGTAGTAGAGCGTGGGGAGGATGGTCTTGCGGAGCGTGGAGCCCTCACGTCCCAGCAGCCCCACCGTCGCCGAGGCGGCCACGACGTTGTGGATGGCGATCATGTTTCCGGCCGCGGCGCCCACGGCCTGCAGGGCCACGATCATCACCGTGGACATGGCCAGGCGCTCCGCCACGCCATACTGGAAGGCTGAAAACATGAGGTTGCTCACCGTGTTGGATCCTGCGATGAACGCCCCCAGCGCTCCCGTCACTCCCGCGAACATGGGCCACACCTGTCCCACGTTCCCCGCGACCCACTCGGCCATGGCGATGGGCATGGACAGCAGGCCCGCTCCGTTCACGTCGGAGTTGATGTAGATCCGCACCATGGGGACGGTGAAGACCAACACGATGCCGGCCCCCAGAAGGACCTTGGCGGACGACCGGACCGCGGCGCCCACGTCCGAGGGCTTCATCCGGTGCATCAGCGCGGTGGCGCCCACGACCACCATGAGGATGAACCCGGGAAGATACAGGGGGGTCGTGGTGGCGGAGATGCCCGTTCCCAGGATTCCGGTCCACGTGAGGGCAGGGGCCCTGAGCCATCCACCCACGGGAAGGGATGGGAGCCGCGTGATCACCAGGAGCACCCCGACCAGGAGGTACGGCGCCCAGGCCATCCAGGTGGAGATCCGACTGCCCTCGGGCACGTCGGCCATCTCCTCTTCCAGTCCGCTCACCCAATCCTCCTCCCAGGCTTCCCGCGCCGGGAACCGCCACGTGTCCGCCGGCATCAGGAAGCCACGTCGCGCGGCCGTGACCACGATCGCGAGCCCGACCGGCGCACCCAGGAGCGACGGGAATTCGGGACCGAGGAAGGTGCCGAAAAGGACGTAGGGCACCGTGAACGCGAGGCCGCCGAAGATCGTGAACGGGAGAACCTTCAGCCCTTCCGTCCACGAGCGGCTTTCACCGTAGAACCGGGTAAGCATCACCACCATCCAGGTGGGCATGAGGACGCCGGCCGTGGCGTGGAGGAGCACCGCCTTGGCGGTCACCAGGCGCAGGTATCCCATCATGTCGATGCCGACCGCGGCCAGCTGTGCGGAGAAGGCTTCACCTCCCAGACCGCCCTGGATGCCCACCAGCACCGGGGTCCCCACGGCGCCGAAGGTGACTGCCGTGCTCTGCACCATCATCCCGAGCATCACGGCGCAGGCTGCGGGGAACCCCAGCGCCACCAGGAGGGGGGCGGCGATGGCCGCCGGTGTCCCGAATCCCGCCGCACCCTCGATGAAGGATCCGAAGAGCCAGGCCACGATGACCACCTGGATCCGGCGGTCATCCGTGATGCCGTGGAAGGAGCGTCGGATCGCGGATACGCCGCCTGATCGCTCCAGGGTGTGGAGAAGCAGGAGGGCGCCGAAGATGATGAACAGGAGATCGAAGGTCAGGAAGAGTCCCTGGATCGACGCTGCGGCCACCCGGGTCGGCGACATTCTCCAGGCCCACAGCCCCACGGCTGCGGCCGCGACGTAGGCGGCGGGCATCGCGTGCTTCGCCGGAACCCGGAAACCCACCAGGAGCGTGCCGCCCAAGGCGATGGGGACGAGAGCGAGGAACGCCTGAACGCCGAGACCCAGGGCCTCCGTTCCCATCAGAAGGGGACTCCCACCGCTTCACAGAGAAAAGCCATGTAGGGGGAGCCCGCGGCGAACACCTTGGCCAACTCCTTCGGCAGATGGGGACTCAGGACCAGATCCTCGTCCAGGTCCCTGGACCCGATGAAGTCCTTCCACATCAGGTCCTCGACGAGGGGGTGGCCAGGGTCGAATCCACGTGGCGCGCGGGAGAGCCTATCCCCTGCAGCTTCGAACATGGAGGTGAACTTCCGGCCGCGGGACGCCTTCTTCCACGCGTCGGGTTCCTCGACGATGTGCTCCCGGATCTTCCTCGTCGTAGGTCCGTCGGGGTGCCAGAGTCCGAGCCCGACGAACAGCGTTCCCGGCTCGATGTGGAAGTAGTACATGGGGGCGTGGGCATCCTTCCCCAGGTCGTGGCGGAACTGGATGCCCGAGTGGGTCTTGTAGGGGCTCTTGTCCTTGGCGAAGCGGGTGTCCCGGTTGATGCGGAAGAGAGACCGGGGGCCGGCGTGGAAATGAGGACTGAGCTTGCTGAGGTGCGGGGCGAAGTCCTGGATGAAGCGGAGCGCGGGGTCCTTCACGTGCTCCTCGTAGCGCCCCTTGTTGACCGCGAACCACTCACGCTTGTTGTTCTTGGCCAGGTCCTTCAGAAACCGGAACGTGTCCTTCGTGAAATAGCCGCTCCCCCCCATCGCTCTGCTCCTTGTGGATGGACTCTCGCCGCGGCCCACCGCCCCAACGCTGGTGGGATGGGAAGGGAGGGCCCAGGGACTCGGACGGCAAGAGGCGGGCCCCCCGGGTGGTGCGGCACGGCTCAGGGATAGAGCCGTCCCGTCGTCCAGGCGTCCCCCGCGCGTGAGAAGACCAGTCGCTCGTGCAGCCGGTCCGCCTTGCCCTGCCAGAACTCGATACGGCTGGGGCGGAGCACGTATCCCCCCCAGAACGGGGGTAGCGGCACCTCCTCGCCGGGATACTCCTTCTCGAAGTGACGGACCCGCTCCTCCAGGACTTCCCGGGAGGGCAGGTGCTCACTCTGGTTGGACGCCCACGCGCCGATGCGACTTCCTCGGGGGCGGGAGGAGAAGTAGGCTTCGCTCTCGTCCCGGGAGACGCGTTCCACGACGCCCTCCACGCGTACCTGACGCTCCAGTACCGCCCAATGGAAGCAGAGGGCGGCCTGAGGGTTTGCCTCGAGGTCCGACGCCTTCCGGCTCCCGTAGTTCGTGTAGAACACGAAGCCCCGCGTGTCCGCGCCTTTCAAGAGCACCATGCGCACCGAGGGAGCCCCGGACACCGTCGCGGTGGCCAGAGCCACGGCTTCGGGCAGGAAGATCCCAGATTCTTCGGCCGCCTTGAACCACTCCCCGAACAGTTCCACGGGGTCACGGTCGGCGGCGGCCTCGGGGATGCCCTGGACTACCCCCTGGCCCAGGGTGACGAGGGTGCGCAAGGAAGACTTCAGCGACATGCAGCGGCTCCCGGTGGATGGACCCCGGAAGATGGACGGAAGGGCACGGGACGTGCAACGGCTGCTTGCCTCTTGCGGTCCGGGCTGCGATTCGCGAACCTTCATGCGTAGCCCCCTCCCCCCTGGGGGGGGTAATGCCCGAGGAGAGAGCCTCATGAGCGACGAACGCAACAAGGACATCATCCGCCGCCTGAAGAGCGTGGAGGGCCACGTGCGGGGTATCGAACGAATGGTGGACGAGAACGCCTACTGCGTGGAGGTGGTGAACCAGATCCTGGCCGTGCAGCGTGCGCTCCGGAAGGTGAGCGGTCTCGTGCTGGACCGGCATCTCCACTCGTGCGTTACCCACGCCATCCAGGGCGAGGACAAGGCCGCCAAGGAGCGTGTGCTGGGCGAGCTGCTGGAGATCTTCGAGGCTCAAGGCAAGGCGTAGGGAACCTTCAACGAAGAGGTATGCATCCAATGGAAACCAAGACCGTCACCGTGCCCAACATCACTTGCGGCCACTGCGTCATGACCATCGAGCGGGAGGTGGGAGAGGTGGTGGGGGTCGCATCGGTGAAAGGCGAAAAGGAAACCAAGCGCGTCGTCATCTCCTGGGATCCCGAGGCCACCGACTGGGTGGTCATCGAGGACACCATGAAGGAGATCAACTATCCCCCCGAGGCGTAGCGCTGAGCCCCGCCGGAGTGCCGCGACCATGGCTGCCCTGAGAGAGATCACGCTCCCCATCACGGGGATGACCTGCACCAACTGCTCCGCGACGGTGGAGCGCGCCCTCCGGAAGACCGAGGGGGTGGACGAAGCGTCCGTGAACTATGCGTCGGAACGCGCCACGGTGCGCTTCGATCCGGTGCAGGTCAACGAGGGGCGACTCGTGGAGCGTATCACGCAGGCCGGCTACGGGGTCGCGACCCAACGCATGGAGCTCCCCATTACGGGCATGACGTGCGCCAACTGCGCCGCAACCATCGAGCGGGCGCTGCAGTCGCGCCTTCCCGGGGTCGTGTCCGCGTCGGTGAATTTCGCCACCGAGAAGGCCGTGGTGGAGGTGGTGGCGGGTGTGGCCGGGTGGAGGGACATCGCCCGGACCATCGAGGCCGCCGGATACGGGGTCGTGGAGGCCGCGCCCGAGGACATGGAGGACGCCGAGGCCGCGGCCCGGCGTGCCGAAATTCTCGACCAGACACGGAAGTTCTGGACCGGTGCGGCGTTCGCGCTCCCGCTCTTCCTCCTGAGCATGTCCAGGGACTTCGGCCTGCTGGGACATTGGGCCCACGCGCCGTGGGTGAACTGGTTCATGTTCATCCTGGCCGCGCCGGTCCAGTTCTATGTTGGGTGGGACTATTACGTCGGAGGGTGGAAGTCGCTCAGGAACGGGTCCGCCAACATGGACGTGCTGGTGGCCATGGGCTCGTCGGTGGCGTTCGCATACTCGGTGGTGGTGGCTTCGGCCCTGACCCTGGGAACCTCGGCGTTGGGAGAGCACGTCTATTTCGAGACGGCGGCCCTCATCATCACCCTCATCAAGCTGGGCAAGCTCCTCGAGGTGCGCGCGAAGGGCGAGACCAGCGAAGCCATCAAGCAGCTCATGGGGCTCCGTCCCAAGACGGCGCGGATCATCCGCGACGGCGCGGAGATGGACGTCCCCGTGGACGAGGTGCAGGTGGACGACCTCGTCCTGGTCCGCCCCGGCGAGCGCATCCCCGTGGATGGCGTGGTGGTCGAGGGACGCTCGGCGGTGGACGAGAGCATGCTGACCGGCGAAAGCATGCCCGTGGAGAAGGCGCCGGGCGGCGAGGTCGTGGGCGCCACCATCAACAAGGAGGGATCGCTCCGCTTCCGGGCCACGCGGGTGGGCTCGGCCACGGCGCTTGCCCAGATCATCCGACTGGTCCAGGAGGCTCAGGGCAGCAAGGCGCCCATCCAGCAGCTCGCCGACCGGGTGGCCGCCGTGTTCGTGCCCACAGTCATCGCCATCGCTCTGGCCACCTTCGCCGTCTGGATCTTCGTGGTGGACGCCGGCTTCACGCCGGCGCTCATTCGCATGGTGGCCGTGCTGGTCATCGCCTGCCCCTGTGCGCTGGGGCTCGCAACGCCCACGGCCGTCATGGTCGGGACCGGCAAGGGCGCCAAGCTGGGCATCCTGTTCCGGAGTTCGGCTGCCCTTGAGCGGGCCCACCAGCTCCGGGTCGTGGTTCTGGACAAGACCGGGACGGTGACCCGGGGGGAGCCCGTGGTCCATGAGGTGTTGGCCAGCGTGCCTGCGGCGCTGGCGACGCGTTCCGGTGACGAGGCCGAGGCGTGGCTGCTCCGGCTGGCGGCCTCGGCGGAGCGACATAGCGAGCACCCCCTGGCGGCGGCCGTGGTGCGGGAGGCCATGGAGCGATCCGTCGTGCTCACCGAGCCCTCCGGCTTCGTCGCCATCCCGGGACGCGGTGTTACGGCTGGCGTGGACGACGCCCGGGTGGTCGTGGGCACCCGTCGCCTCATGGAAGAGCAGGGGGTCGAGGTCGCCAGGCTGGAGGCTGAGGCCCATCGCATGGAGGGCGAGGCGCGCACCCCGATCTGGGTGGCCGTGGACGGAACCGCCGCAGGCCTCATTGCGGTGGCCGACGGCGTGAAGGAGGGCTCGGCCGAGGCGGTGGCCGAACTCCATCGCCTCGGTCTGCGGGTCGTCATGCTCACGGGCGACAACCGACAGACCGCGGAGGCCATCGCCCGCGAGGTGGGCATCCGGGAAGTGCGGGCCGAGGTCTTGCCCGACCAGAAGGCGGATGTGGTGCGCGACCTTCAGGCGGGAAACGAACTGGTCGCCATGGTGGGCGACGGGATCAACGACGCGCCCGCTCTGGTGCAGGCGGACGTGGGCATCGCCATCGGCACGGGGGCCGACGTAGCCATGGAGGCCGCAGACGTCACCCTCATGCGGGGAGACCTGCGCTCCGTGCCCCAAGCCCTGGCGCTGTCGCGGGCCACGATGCGCACCATCAAGCAGAACCTGTTCTGGGCGTTCTTCTACAACGTGGTGCTCATCCCCGTGGCTGCGGGCGCGCTCTATCCCGTCGCTTCGCTCCCCATGATGCTGCGGCAGCTCCACCCCATTCTCGCGGCCATGGCCATGGCGTTCAGTTCGGTGAGCGTGGTGGGAAACAGCCTCCGGCTCAGGCGAGCCCGGATCTAGAAGGACACCTTCAAGAGGACCGAGAACTTCTGGTCATCCGCCAGGGCGCCTGGTGGCGGCACCGAGTCCCGGAGGTATTCGTGCTCCACGGAAAGGGACACGTTGCCCACCACCCGCGTCGTGACGGAATGGGTCAGGGCCAAGACGTAGTCCGAGACCTGGTCGAAGGTGGGCTGGTATGTCATCACGTGCTGGAACGTCGCCCCTTCGGCGAGCTTCTTCTGGAGCTTCGTCATGACGCTCCAACGGGCGTTGCTCTCGCTGGCCGTGGTCGAGGTCCCCGGCTCCACCTGAAAATTCTGGTAATCGAAAAGCGCCGCGGCGCTGACGGACGCTTTGCCTTCTTCCCCCGACCAGAACGTGTACTTTCCTCCGGCGCCTCCACTGGCGCGGGCGTCCAGCTTGCGGATCGCATCCCGGGACCAGTCCACGAAGAGGAACGGGGACAGCGTCGCCGTCGGCCACAGATCGAGCTTCAGCCCCGCCTTGGCGTCGTCGGCGATGACCTTCTCCTCGTTCTTGCCGTAGCGCACGAGGCCAGCCATCTCGAACTCCAGGGATTCGCTCTGGAGGAGGGTAATCGTGGCGCCGGTTCGCAGGATCGTGAACGAGCTGTTGCCCGACGCACCGTTGAGGCCCATCTCCACCTCGACGTTCCAGCGATCAGGGACGTCCTGGGCCGAAAGGAGGCCGGTGCAGGCCGTGAGGGCGATGAGGGGCGCTGAAATGGTCGATGTGCGGCGCATGGGAGTCGGTTGATCCGTTGGGAAGTCGGGACTCGGGAAGGTCGATATGGTGAGGGCGTGGGGCAAGACTGCGGGAGTCTTCGGGGGACACGCCGCGCGGGCACGGACACGAGACCCTGGCCCGAGACGGCCCGGCGGGCGATTCTACCCCGGCGTGACCCCCGGACCGGCTTCTTCCGGCCGGCACCGGGACGGTCCTCATGTGCTGCTTCACGGTTTCGAGGGTTCCACCATGTCAGTCCGCATGCGCTCCCGTTCGACGCTCCTGTCCGCCCTCCTCACTGTGCTGGTCGGCTCGGCCTGCGCGGGCGATCCCATTCAGCCTGCCGACCTGGTGCTGCTGGGCGGCAACGTCGTGACGGCGGATGACAGGGTCCTCGACGGGACTGCGCTGGCGGCCCGAGGAGGACGGGTGATCGCCGTGGGCACCGACGCCGAGATCCGCCACTTCGTGGGGGAGGGCACGGAGGTGGTGGAGTTGGAGGGGCGGACGGCCATCCCGGGCTTCATCGAGGGCCATGGGCACTACACGGGGGTGGGGAGCGCCACGCTCCAGCTCAACCTCATGGACGTGGCCAACTGGGACGAGGTCATCGCCATGGTTCAGGCGGCGGTGGCGGAGGCCCAGCCCGGGGAACTCATCTCGGGCCGGGGGTGGCACCAGGAGAAGTGGGACCGGCGACCCGAGCCCAACGTGGATGGCCTCCCCTACCATGCGTCCCTGAGCGCGGTGTCCCCCGACAACCCCGTGATCCTCCGTCATGCCAGCGGCCACGCCACCTTCGCAAACGCCAAGGCCATGGAACTCTCGGGGATCACCCGGGCCACCATGGACCCTGCCGGCGGTGAGATCGTGCGGGACCCTCAAGGCAACCCCATCGGAGCCTTCCGGGAAACGGCGTCGGGCCTGCTCGGGGCGGCGCGGCGCAACGCAGCCCCGGTGGATCCCCGGCGTGTGATTCTTCTCGCTCAGGAGGAGGCCTTCTCCAAGGGCATCACGTCGTTCCAGGATGCGGGTTCCGGTTTCGAGACCGTGGACCTGATGAAGGACATGGTGGACGACGGCTCGCTGAAGATCCGGATGTGGGTCATGCTCCGGACGTCCAACGAGGCGTTGGCGGAAAAGCTGGACGCATACCGATTGATCGGGTACGGGGACGACCGCCTCACGGTGCGAGCCATCAAGAAGTCCATCGATGGCGCACTCGGATCCCACGGGGCGTGGCTCCTCGAACCCTACGACGACCTGCCCACCAGCGCGGGGCTCGAGACCACGCCGGTGGCCGAGATCGTCGAGACGGCACGCCTCGCGGCGGAGCACGGGTTCCAGCTCTGCGTCCACGCCATCGGTGACCGCGCCAACCGGGAGACCCTGGACATCTTCGAGCGGGCCTTCGTCGCTCACCCGGACCTCACGGGGCTGCGCTGGCGGGTGGAACACGCGCAGCACCTGAACCTCGCGGACATCCCGCGCTTCGCCGAACTCGGCGTCATCGCCTCCATGCAGGGCATCCACGCCACCTCCGACGGCCCCTGGGTGGAGCCGAAGCTGGGCGCGCAGCGCGCCGAGGAAGGGGCCTACGTGTGGCAGAAGCTCATGCAGAGCGGAGCCGTGGTCCTGAACGGCACCGACGCGCCCGTGGAGGACGTGGACCCCATCGCAAGCTACTACGCGTCGGTTTCGCGCATGATGAACAACGGCGCGCGCTTCTATCCGGACCAGCGCATGAGCCGCATGGAGGCGCTGAAGTCGTATACCATCAACGCGGCCTATGCTGCCTTCGAAGAGGACCTCAAGGGTTCGCTCACGCCGGGCAAGCTGGCGGACATCACCGTGCTGTCCCAGGACATTCTCACCGTACCGGAAGAGCAGATCCCATCCACGCGCGTGGAGATGACCATCGTGGGCGGCGAGGTCGTGTACAGGGCCGGAGAAGGATCGTGAGTTCGTCCGAGCAGGACGGCGGACTGACCGCCGAAGAGCGGGCATTCAGCAGCCTCAGCGACATCCAGGCCGTCATCGAGAGCGCCAAGGCCCGGGGGGGCATCGAGGCCCTCGAGCGCTTCATCCAGAAGCGGCTGCCCGAGGCGGAGGACGCGGAGGTGCGCGAGGCCGCCGAGGTAGCGGTGGAGATCATCGACTCCATTCCCATCTTCCTGGCCCGGGCCCGGCAGGAGGCGGACGAGCGACAGCTTCGCTCCGTGGTGGGTCCGCTGCTGGACCACGCCGAGCAGTATTTCCTGCAGCCCGTGGACCTGATCCCGGAGATGACCTTTGGCCTGGCCGGCCTCCTGGACGACGCGTACCTGCTGCTGCGGGTCCTCGAGAACCTGGACAAGGGACCCGAGCGGTTCCTGGATTGGGATCTGGAATACCCACTCCAGTTCTTGAAGAGCCTGGTGGGTCGGGACATCAGCCTGAAGCTCGACATCCTGGCGGCCAACGCCATGCACCAGGTGTCTGCGCAGCTCGATGAGCTCTGGAAGAGGATGGCCCACGACGCGTGATCCTACGCGTCACATGTCCGGGACGGAGCCGGACTCCTCGGGGGGGTTGAGCGGCCTCCAGTCGCGTAACTTCCGGTACAGGGTCCGTCTGTCGATGCCCAGGATCTCGGCCGCCCTTCCTTTGTTTCCCCCCGTCTTGTGCAGGACGACCTCCGCATACTCCTGCTCGAGCCGGCTGAGCGTCCAGTCCTCGGCCAGCGCGCGTCCCCACGACGGTGCTGCCCGCTTTCCCGTGAGGTGGGCCATGGACGAGCACTTGATCTGGGCTTCCCCGTCCGACAGCAGCAGAGCTCGCTCCATGGTGTGCTTCAGTTCGCGAACGTTTCCAGGCCAATCATAGGCCATCATCCAATCCATGCAGCAGTCCGGGATGGGGAGCGGCTCCACGTAGTTCTCGGCGGCGAAGGCGTCCCGGAAGTGGGTGGCCAGAAGGGGGATGTCGTCCGGCCGCTCCCTGAGTGGGGGGAGGTGGACCGGAAAGACGTTGAGCCGATAGAACAGGTCGTCCCTGAAGAGGCCCTTCTCGGCCGCCGTCGCCAGGTCGCCGTTGGTGGCCGCCACCAGGCGAAAATCCACAGGTACGTCGTGTCTGCCCCCGACGCGCTGGATCATTCGTTCCTGCAGGACCCGCAGCAGCTTCGGTTGGAGGTCCAACCGAAGGCACTCGATCTCATCGAGGAACACGGTGCCGCCCTTCGCCTCCTCGAACAGACCCGGACGACTCCCGAAGGCGCCCGTGAAGGCGCCTCGGACGTGACCGAAGAGCGACGACTCCATCAGGTTCTCCGGCACCGATGCGCAGCTCACGGGAACGAATCCCAGTTCGCGGCGAGGCGACAGATCGTGCACGGCCCTGGCGATCAATTCCTTGCCCGTCCCGGTCTCGCCGCTGACCAGCACGGAAACCGCGGTGGGTGCCGCTCGCTCGACGAGGTCGAAAACCTGTTCGATGGCCTTCGAACGCCCCACGATGCCACCACGAGTATGCTGCGCGATGCGCCGGCGCAGGCGCGCCACTTCCCGTTGGGTCGAAGCCCGGTCCATCGCGCGTGCCACGGCGGCGACGATCTCTCCTTCGGCTGCGGGGCGTGTCAGATAGTCCGTGGCGCCGAGCTTCATGGCGTGAACGGCCGTGTCGGCGCTGAGGTCGTTGGCGATCACCACGAACTCGGCTCCGCTGTGCCGGGCATGCGCTCCGGAGAGGAGCTTCAGTCCGTCGATACCATCGGCGCAGGAATAGAGAACGACGACATCGAAGACGTCGCTTTCGAGCGCACGGAACGCGGGCGGTCCGCAGAGAGCTCCACTCGCCGAGTATCCGCCTTTGCGCAGGGCATGCGAAAGGCGCTGACGCTCGATCCCATCGCAGTCCACCACGAGAACGTGGGGAGAGGAACTAACCCGGGTCTCCATCCGCATGCACCTGAAGGCGAGGAGCAACGGTGGGCAGGGGCAGGGTGGGGTCTGAGTCGAAAACTACCACGGCGCTGAGACCGCGGAAAGAGCCGTTACCCACCGGTGTCGCGGAATGCGACGGCCTCCGGCGTCGCATGGGATGTCCTGCCACACCCTGTCCGGCCGGCGGGAAACAACGATCCGCGCAAATGGTGTGGTGCCAGTGATTTGGGGGGACGGGCGCCGGCTTCCCGCGGCGGAACGGTCGTTGCCCCGGACCAAGATGAGCGGCGTCCGCCGCTCTCGGTTCCTCGTGGCGAACGGGATCCCCGTGCAGCACATCAGTGAATTCGTGTCCCAGTCCACGGCTTCCGCTTCGGCGGAGCCGTGGCACCCCTCTTCTGGCGGGGAGGGTGGGGCCCTGGGGTCACGGGCTGGTGCAACCGGGTCGGAGCGTCGGTCATGCCCGACCCTCTTCGGACAGGAGGAGGAAGATGGTAAAGAGTATCAGAGGACTGTGCCTGCCCCTCGCGGTCGCTACGGTGGCCTTCCTGGGCTGTACCGACCAGACGCCCGCCGGCCCCGACATGGACCTGGTGATGCAGGCGGCCAGGGGAGCAGGAGGAGGTAGCGGCGGTGGCGGTCACACCCCGGGCGCGTCGAACTTCCTATCGTGGCCGACAATCATGCTCGGGGGGAGCTTCACGAACGTCACGTGCTCGGGTCCGGGCTCGCTGGTTCACCCATCGGGAGGTCCCTTGTCCGGATTCGAGATCGCCCCGGCAGATTTCTACTTCGTTCAGGGCGTGAACCCGTGGCAGGCCGAGTGCCTCAACTGGCAAGCGGACGAGACCAAGACGGTCTATGCCTCGTGGGGCGACAACCTCTCCGGGGACGCGAAGCTGAAGGTCAACATGCCGATCCGCGTGGAACTCGGCCTGGAAACCACCGACTTCGCCGCGATGGATGGCTTCGCCGTGGTCAAGCTGGAGCCCAGCGAGTTGGACCGGAATTCGGCGTACGGGACGTTCGCCACGCCTGACGGTGCTGGTGGCTTCTACGCCACGGCGACGAGCTACACGTCGCTGCGCGTCTTCGATCCCGGGGTCACGTTCAGCGTCCAGAACGTCGCCACGGGTGACTACGTGGTGCAACCCGGCGTGCCCCCCACCGCCGAGATCAACGCGACCGGCAAAGTCGTCTACGGCTACAACCTGCGGGTCCCGGACAAGGGCGACTACGAGATCACCTTCGTCGTCCCGGGGGTCACGATTTCCGCCGTGAATAGGGGCACGTTCAACTCGGTAGTTGGTGGCCCCGATACCGCCAGCCTCACCATCAATGTGGTCGCAGCAGGTGGCGGCGGTGGGGGCGGGGGCAAGGGCGGCGGCAAGGGCGGTGGCCAGGGCGGTTGACCCCCCCTGTGCCGTGAAACAAAGAACTCAACGACGGGGCCGTAACGGCCCCGTCGCGCTCGGAACGCGGAGGAAGAAATCATGTTGGCGAAAAGGGTAACCTGTGTGGCCCTCGCCGCCGCCCTCGCGGCGTGCAGCGACGGGTTGCCGACGGAGCCGGACTTTACCCCGGGCGAGCAGTGGACGCTCGCCGGAGCAAGGTCCCGAGCGGGCAGCACTCATTTCATCGGGTCGGTGGACGTGGTCTGGAACGGAGGTCAGGGTTCGGGTCCCACGGCGGGAGCGGACCGGACCGCCAGGGGGAGCATGGCGGTGTTCCCCGACGACCCTACACGCCGTGGTGGTCCGGGGAACTTCACGTTCCAGGTCGTGGAAGCCGATGGCACCGTGCACCGTGAGATCGGCGTCGAGCTCACGTGGGCCGGTCTCGAGGATCAGTCCCTCTACCCAGGGGAGATCCGGTGGGTCGGTGTGGTCGTCTCGGACACCAAGGCCTGTGGCGGCTCCCAGCACGGCGGGGGCGGCGACGAAGGCGGGTGCGGCGACGACGAGGGCGGCTGCAGCCACGATGATGGCGGCACCCATGACGAAGGCGGTTGCTCCGGTGGTGGTGGCGAGACCGGCGGCCACGAGCCGGGTGGGGGAAGCGGAGGAGTGTCCGGGCAGGACTGCCGGATCGGCCAGGTGGTGATCGGCTGGGCCCTGGATGGGGCCACGCCGGCGGTCAAGGGTGACCGCGTGTCCTGGAAGTGGTTCGCCCCCGACGCTCCGAAGGTCCTCCAGATCCAGCAGGCCATCGCGAGCGGCGGGGAGATCCCGTGGCCCTGCAAGCTCTGCGAGAAGGAGATCCTGGGAGGCAATCTCGTGCTTCACTTGAAGGAAAACTGAGACACGAATTGCCAGCGCCCGGCAGGAGCCGTGGTGCACGAACGGCCACGGAGGGTCATCCCGCCCTGCCAACTCCTGTCGGGCGCACACTGGGATCGCCGGAAATACCGGCGATCCTACATGAGCGTAATCGGACGGACCACCCGGGAAGGGCCGAGGAACTTCGACTCCGCTGACCGGGGGTCACGGAGATTCGAATATGAATACCAAGATTGAGGGCAACCCGATGAGTAGGTGGGGCGCGTCTCTCTGCGCCATGCTCCTTTTCGTCGGGTGCGGATCACCGGATGCCGGTGTGCAGGAGACGGCGGTCGCACCGGACGAGGAGTCTCTGCAGCCCGCTGCCGCGTCGGCAGCGGATCCTCTCGCGTCCATGAACACGGCCCTCCAGGACGAGTACCGCGCCCACGCCACGTACGCCCAGGTGCTGATCGATCTCGGTGACGTGGTACCCTTCTCCAAAATCGTCGAAGCCGAGGCGACCCATATCACGGCCATCGGCGCGCTCTTCACCAAGCGCGAACTGCCTGTTCCGGGGAGTGCGTTGGGCGAGGTTCCGACCTACGACACCCACCTCGCGGCATGCGAAGCCGCCGTGACCGGCGAGACGGGCAACGTCGTTATCTATGACGGGCTGCTCCTGCTCGAGTTGCCCAACGACGTGCGCAACGTCTTCACCAACCTCCGTCTCGCTTCCCTGGAGCAGCACCTGCCGGCTTTCGAGAACTGCGTCGAGAGCGCCGCGGCAGAACTCGAGGAGCAGCAGGAGCCTGAGGAGGGCGCCTTCGACCCCGTAGCGTCCATGACCATGGCGCTCCAGGCCGAGTTGCTCATGCAGGCCACCTACGCCCAGGTCCTGGTGGATCTCGGTGACCTGACCCCCTTCTCCAACATCGTCCAGGCGGAGGCGACCCACACCGCGGCCATCGGCGCGCTCTTCACGAAGCGAGAACTGCCCGTTCCCGGGAGCGGGTTGGGCGAGGTTCCGGCCTACGCCACCCGCCTCGCGGCATGCGAAGCCGCCGTGACCGGCGAGACCGGCGCCGTCGCCATGTATGACGGCCTGCTCCTGCTCGAGTTGCCCAACGACGTGCGCAACGTCTTCACCAACCTCCGTCTCGCTTCGATGGAGCAGCACCTTCCGGCTTTCGAGAGCTGCGTCGAGAGCGCCGCCGCGGAACCGGAAGAGCCCGAGGAGCCCGATGTGGCCGGGGGAGACGTGCTTGGACAGGCGTTGGCCACCGCGCTCCAGGCCGAGCTGCTCATGCAGGCTGTCTACGGTCAGGCGCTGGTGGATCTCGGTGACATGACCCCGTTCTCCAACATCGCCGATGCCGAAGGGCGCCATGTCGGGTCCATCGAGGCCCTCTTCACCACGCATGACATCCCCCTCCCGACCCTGAGTGGGGGAGACCTCACCACCTTCGACACCCGCGTCGCGGCATGCGTGGCGGCCGTGGACATGGAGTCGGCGGCAGTGGCCATGTACGATGTGCTTCTGAGCGGCCAGTGGCCCAACGACGTGCTCACGGTCTTCGCCAACCTGCGTCTCGCCACCCTGGAGCAGCATCTGCCGGCTTTCCAGAAGTGTGCCTGAGCAGGAGACGGTGGAGGGGCCTCGCACGCCTTCGCGGACGGGCCAGCCCCTGGTCACATCGTGACCAGGGGCCCCATTATGCAACCCACGGTCCGTTTCCACCCTCCCAGCTCCTGACGACCATGCGCGCCCTCCTCTTGATCGCCTGCCTCACCATCACCGCAGCCACGCCCGCCTCCGCACAGTCGGTGGAGCAGCTCCGCAACGAGTACGGCCTGCGGGTCAGGGCGGCCGACAGCCCCGATGCCACGTCCCAGGATCTGGTGCTGGCGGCCCAGGCAGCCCGCTTCTTCAGGAAGTTCGACGAATCGCGAGGATACCTGGACGCCGCCCGGGCCATGGCGGAGGACGAGGCGGACCTCAACGCCATTCTCACCGAGTCCCTCTGGTACAACCTGGCCACCGGAGGGGGCGTCGACGGCACGAAGCGCATCTTCCGCGCTGCCCTGGAAGACCGGCGGGAGAGCTTCTCGCCTGCCGTCATCGCGGGGTGGATCTATTTCTGGCCCGAGCTTCTGGTGGGGGGAGAATACGATGCCCTGATCCAGCGCTTGTCGGCCGATGCCGAAGATGCTGGATACCGATGTGACTGCTACGCCACCAAGGCGTGGATGCACCGGGTCGCCGGGCGCCCCGACGAGGCGCGGGTCTACTGGGAACTCCTCAACGAGGCCGAACGGGAGATTCCCCGGCTCAGCTCTTCGTTCGACGAGGCGGACTGGCGGGGTCGCCGGGCTCGCAACCTCGCCCGTGCAGGTCACGCCGACGAGGCCCGCGCCGAACTCGCCGCGGCCGAAGCGGTTGACCTGTCCGCCCTGGAGTCGGTTTCCATCCGCCGACGTCGGGCCCAGACCTACGCCGAGTTGGGTGACGTGGACAAGGCGGTGGAAGATCTGGAGTTTCTGCTGACGATTCCGTCCCTGGTCACCTACTACACCCTTCGCGACCGACTTACCTGGGCGCCGATCCGCGATCTCCCTGCGTTCCAGGCGCTCCTGGCCCGGCACCTGCCCGAGGGCGGCTGAGCCCCGAGCCGAGCGTCAACGGGTGTCCTCGCTTCCAGGAGCCGCCCTCGCCACGTCTCCGTGGAAGAGCACACTGTTGAACAGAACGCGAAAGCTGCCCCAGGGCTGGCCCCGCCACTGGGGCCGGAAGCCCAGCAGGATCACGTGACCCTGGCCGTGGCGCACGTCCACGGCGGCCGCCTTCCCCTGCAGGTGCTCTTCGCCCAACAGGTACCCCGACACCAGAGGTGATCCGGCGTCGGCGTAGAAGGCCAGGATTGCACCGTCGAAGCCCTCCGCGGTATCGAACACCGGGCTCCGGTCGAAGAAGACGTCGGCCTGTCCGGGCATGCCTGCCATGACCGGATGCCCCGTGTCGGCCTGCACGCGAAGGATGGTGCCGCTCCCGAAGAAGTCGTTCCGACGCAGCGGACCCACCACGTTGGTCACGGGGAGGTGGAGTTCATTGATGCACAGGTCGCTCGCCTGGTTCATGCACACCAGGGTGCCACCGGCTTCCACGAAGGCGGCCAGCGCCCGGATCCCCTCGGCTCCCATGCCGCCGGCGTAGCGGTCCGGCACGGAGCCCTTGGCGAAGCCGTCCTTCAAAGACCCGACGCGTTCAGCAGGCAGGATCAGGACGTCGTATCGGTCCTCGAGGCCGCCCGTGCGCGCGTCGGCGTCGTAGACGCTCGTGAAGGCGAATCCGTACCGCTCCAGAAGCCACCGGGTCCAGCCCTCGTCCATGCTCGCGGTCCAGGGGCGGTAGAGGCCGATGCGGGGGCGGGGCAGGGGCGTGCCGGTGGCCGGCCCCCTGGCGGCGCGCAGCGCCAGGTCTTCCACCAATCGTCGAGCGGTCCCGTCCTCCAGCCCGGTCACGACGTACCGACCCCCCTGGGCGGAGGCGTAGCGCACCGAGGCGCCGGCGTCCCAGGCGGCGTTGAGCGCCTTGTAGGCGTTGTTCTGGGCCGGATCCAGGAGCAGGGCGGCGCCCGAGCCGCTCATTCGTCCGGGCAGGGGCTTGATCGCAGCGGCCACGGCATGGTCGTCGAAGCCCGCTCCAGGGGCTGCGTCGAAGGGCGAAGCGTCGACCACCTCGGCGTCCCAGGGAAGGGCTTCGCCCGAAAGCGGCTGCATCGCGCTCCGAGTGTCGGGGGACAGAGGCTGGGTCGCCGCCACCACGTTGACGCCCATTTGGGAGGGGAGCGTCCACCCGGCGGCGTCGTACGGCTGCTCCGGCGGGCCCTCGGGGTACTCCCTCAGATCGGGGTACTCCTGCACTTCCAGCACCTGGCGGGCCAGCTCGGCGAACGGCTGGTCCATGGGAACGACCCAGGTGCCCACGGGATAGTCGAGCCCCTCATGGGTCACGGAGGATGTGAGTTGGCTCACGCGAATGCCGTTGTACGCCAGCCGCCTGAGCAGCTCCACCGGCGCCACGGGGTCCCGCTGATCCTGCTTCACGAAGTACGCGTAGGGTGGCCCCGCCGTGTATCGGGCCACCACGTCCCTGCCCGACTGGTAGCGGTTGTAGAGCAGATCCTCGCGGTACTTGGCCGCATAGTCCAACACCGCGATGGACGCCACGTGCATGTACTCCACTGCGTCAGCGAGGCGCCACCATCCGCCCGTCCAGGGGCTGGGGTAGAGGGTCTGGGCGCGGAGGTCCCGCATGTCGGACGGGAAGTCACTGAGGGTGTAGAAGTGGGGGGTGGCGTAGCGGTAGAGCGCGGTTTCCGTCCAGAACGCGGCTTGGTTCTGCAGCACCGGCAGGTAGTCGATGTAGCCCGGGTACCAGGCGTCGAAGCCCGTGCCCATGTGGGTAGCGCCCGGAAGGCCTCGGGACTCCAGCAGCTGGGCCATGGCCATGCCGATGGTGTTCACCGTCCGGGACATCAGCGCCGGCGCCCGCGGCGCAATGGGCTCGGCGAAGGGCGGGAGCCAGATCCGCGTGGGGAAGGGCGAGCTCTGATGGTGAACGTGGATGATCTGGGGTTCCCAGTCCCGCCAGACACGCTCCACCACCCGAGACTCGATCATGTTGAGCATGTACGCGTCGCGGTTGTTGTCGTGGCCTACGTACTTCTGGTAGAGCCACGGCATGGACGACACCTCGTAGGGCGTGCCCACGTTTCCCGCGTACCAGTCCGCGACGAGGGTCTGGCCGTCGGGGTTCAGGGACGGCCACAGCACCGTGATGACGTTGTCCCGGATGGCGCGGATGCGGGGCTCGTCCGACGTCGCCAGCTCGTAGCCCAGCGCGATGATGTGCTGGGCTCCGGCCACCTCCGAGGCGTGCAGGCCGCCGCTGATGTCCACCACGGCCTTCCCCTCACGGGCCAGGGCCAGAGCCTGTGCATCCGTGAGGCTCTGGGGGTCCGCGATGCGGCGCGCGATGTCCCGGTAGTGGTCCAGGTCGGCGAGGTTCTCGGGAGACGAGACGACCACCACGTACCAGTCCCGCCCGAAGGACGTCTTCCCCACGCGAAGCATCTGCACCCGATCCGAGGCCGCATCCAGCTTCTGGAAG
Organism: Longimicrobiales bacterium; assembly: GCA_035458765.1. Lineage (GTDB taxonomy): Bacteria > Gemmatimonadota > Gemmatimonadetes > Longimicrobiales > Gaopeijiaceae > SZUA-318. The sequence continues at coordinate 9,662 of DATHZE010000206.1, read as the reverse complement.
TAGTCCACGGACTGCTCGTAGGTGGCCAGCCTGAAGTCGGCGCCGGGCTCGAAGCCCAGGACGGAGGCGGGGGCCGGCGCCGTCTGGGCCCACAGAGGGGTCGCGACGAGGACGAGCGAAAGGGCTGCGATGGCGTGGCGGAGCGAACGCACGGCGGCGTCTCCTCGGGCTGAAGCGGGCGGGTGGCGACCTGCGCCGGTCGGGTCGAATATGACCGGCGCGGGTGGATGTACGCTACCGGGATTCTGGTCGGGGTCAGAAGCCGATCCCGAGAAGGGTCAGATCGACTCCTCCGCCCCTCTTGGCGACTTGGACCCGCGGCCCCAGGGCCACCGTCGAGCCTCCGGCCTCCAACCGGCGGTTGATGGCCCTCGCCGACAGCGGCGCGTCGATCCACGACCAGAGGATCAGGCCTACGCCCACGGCTCCCAGAACATGCGTTCCGGTCCCCGAGGTGTCGTCATCGAGTCCAAAGGCGTCGCTGAGGGACAGCATCGAGGCGCTGATCACCGCCGCCGTGCCGACGAACATGACGGTCCCTTTCAGATAGTCGCCGTTGTAGACCTGGCCGGCCCCGGGAAGGACCAAGCTCAGGGCGAGGGCGAGGGGTGGCGACCTGCGACCCTGGTGGTCCGCCTCCTGCGCGGCGGCCGTGGCGGCACCGCCGAGGGTGAGCGCCGCGAAGAGTAGGGCGACCGCGTCCCTTCGGGGGGTGAGGGTTCGGCGGTTCATGCGCGTGCTCCGGTGCAGGGGAAGGGAAGGCGAACGGCGGGGAGGGCCGTTCATTCCCCTCCTGGGCCGTCGAGGCCGGGGCGGGCCCGCTGCCGGAGTTCTTCGACGAACGAGGCCATCCGCCCCTCGAGGCAAGAGTCTAGATGTGTCCCATGGCTCGGAGTCCCCGGAGGGCCTCGGCCCAGCGGTCCATCTCCCCGGGCAGCCCGAACGAGACGCGGTTCCAGTCGGTCATGGGGGGGAAGGGGCGACCCACGCGGACCCCGGCCTCGCGCATCCGGTCGATGTACGTCTGCAGGTCACCATTGATCCGGTGCATGATGAAGTTGGTTTGCGTGGGGATGTGCTCCAGGCCGAGGTCATCCAACGTCGAGGTGGCGATGGCCTTGGCCTCCTCGTTCACCTTCACACTCCGGGCCATGAGCCCCGCGTCCTCCAGGGACGCCAAGCCCGCGGCGCATGCCGGGACGTTGGTGTTGTTGGCGCAGATGAAGCTGCGCAGGCGCTGAGCCGTGTCGGGATGGGCCACTCCATAACCCAGGCGCATGCCCGCCATGCCGAAGATCTTGGAGAAGGTCCGCACGACGATGACGTTGGGCTTCGTGTCGATCCACTTGAGCCCGCTCCAGTATGAGGGGTCGTCGGCGTACTCGAAGTATGCCTCGTCGAGGAGGAACAGCGTGCTCTCGGGGGCGTCGGCGATCCACGCGTCGATGTCGCTGGAACGGGTGATGGTCCCCGTGGGGTTGTTGGGATTGCAGAGGTACACCACCGACGGGCCGCTCCCCGCAGCCTCGCGCATGCGGTCGAGGTCGTGTTCCAGGCCCTTGGTGAGGGGCACCGGGATCAGATCGTAGGCGAAGGGCCGCTGATACCGGGGCACGTCCTCGAAGGTCGGCTCGGCAATGACCATGGGAGCCCTGGGCGACTGGTACGCCTGGACCGCCATCTGCAGGACCTCGGTGGAGCCAGCCCCCATGATGAGCTTGTCGGTGCCGACGCCCACGCGCTCGGCCAGCGCCTCCACCAGGGGCCTGCTCCATTCGCCGGGGTACCGGTTGGCGTTCACCAGGTTGTCGATGACCGCCTGGCGAGCCGCCGGAGAAAGGCCCAGAGGGTTCTCGTTGGAACTGAGGCGGACCGTGCCGTCGACGAGGGTCTTTCCCACTCTGAAGAGACCGGAGCGCTCCAGCCCGACGGTGACGGCGCCTCCGGCGCCTGCGAAACCGGCCAGGCCGGCGGCCAGACCCGTGGTGACGAAGCCTCGGCGATCCATACGACCTCCTGCGTCGATCCTGCTCGACGGCCCTGTCCGGTCGGACGAGCCCATGCGCCAATGTGCAGGCGGAGGGTGCTGGATCGAAAGGGGCTCCCGAGGTTAGGATCTCCGTTCGTCCAAGTTTCCTCGCCTCCGCCGCCCCGATGATCCGGACCCTCAGCCTTCTGGCCATCTCGCTCCTGCTCCTGGGGAACCCCGCCGGTGCTCAGCTTCTGGCGGTCCCCGAGGCGCCGGTCCGGTACGACGCGGATGTCCCCTCCGTCGACTTCCACCGCGGGCGCCGGGACGCCGTGCTGGAGGGACTGCCCAAGGACGCCGTCGCCGTGGTTCTGGGAGGCGTCGAGGGGGGTGGGTCCGTGGACGACCTCCAGGAGTTCAGCCAGAACCCCGATCTGTACTATCTCACGGGGACGCTGGAGGCGGGGTCGGCCCTGGTGTTGGTGCCGGGAGGAGCGATGGTGGACGGGCTGATGGTACGGGAGATCCTGTTCGTCCCGCCCAAGGACCCGGCGCTGGAGATCTGGCGGGGCCGCCGCTTCGGGCCCCAGAGGGCCGAGCAGGTCCTGGGTGTGGAACTGGCGCTGGACAACCGTCGTTTCCCCGACGTGATGTCGTCCCTGCTGAGCCGGGACGACCGGAGGGCCTATGTGGTGGACATTCCCGGCGCCGTTCCTCCGAATACCCCGCTCGCGCAGCAGGTCGGCGTGGTCGTGGAGGCGATCCAGAAGCGGGAGGGCGCCTTCGATGACGAGGAACTGCCCCGGCTGCTCCAGAACCTCCGCGAGATCAAGACGAAGGAGGAGCTCACGTTCATACGCCGGGCCGTGGACATCACGGCCGAGGCCCACCGCGAGGTCCTGGCCTCGGTGGAGGCCGGTTGGCATGAGTACCAGATCGAAGCCCTCATCGAGTACACGTTCCACAGGCTTGGGAGCGAGTATCCGGGCTTTCCGTCCATCGTGGCCAGCGGTGAGAATTCCGTGCTGCTCCACTACGACACCAACCGGCGGCGCACGGCGGCGGGAGACCTCGCCGTGCTGGACATCGGGGCCTCGTACCGCGGGTACACGGCCGACGTGACCCGGACCGTTCCCGTGGATGGCCGCTTCACGGACGACCAGCGAACCATATACGACATCGTTCTTGCGGCGCAGGAAGCCGGCATCGACGCGGCCAAGGACGGGGAGTCGTTCAGTTCCGTGTCAGAAGCCGCATCCAGAGTCCTCTTGCGCGGGCTCGCCAAGGTGGGACTCCTGCGGGACGACCGGGACTATTCAGGACTGCTCCGGTTCTTCCCCCATGGGACGAGCCACCACCTGGGGCTCCAGGTCCACGACGTGGGTTCCTACGGAATCCTCCGGGAGGGCATGGTCGTCACGGTGGAACCGGGGATCTACATCGCGCCGGCCGAGGACATCGACCCGCGCTGGTGGAACATCGGCGTGCGCATCGAGGATGACATCCTCATCACCGACGGAGATCCCTTGGTGCTCTCCGCCGGGGCCCCGAAGGACCCCGGCGAGATCGAGCGTCTGATGGCGGAAGGGCGATAGCGGCCGGTCAGCCGCCCGTTGCCGCGGTAGGCTGCAGCTCCCCGCCCAAAGACAATGTCTCCCCCTCGGTGCGGGCGATGAACGCGGAGCAGGTCAGGTCGCCCGTAACGTTCACGGCGGTGCGGAGCATGTCCAGGATCCTGTCCACACCCAGGATCAGCGCGATGCCGGCCTGAACCTGCCCTTGGAGGCCGATGGAGTTCAGCACGATGATGAGCGTGATGATGCCGGCGCTGGGAACGCCGGCGGCGCCCACCGACGCCAGAGTGGCAGTCAGTACGATGATCATCTGATCCGGGATGGTGAGGGGGATCCCGTAGATCTGTGCGATGAACATGACCGCCACGGCCTGATAGAGAGCCGTCCCGTCCATGTTGATGGTGGCGCCCAGAGGAAGAACGAAGCTGGCGACCTCGTTGGAAACCCCGAGTTCCTCCTCAGCGGTCTCGATGGTGAGGGGGAGCGTGGCGTTGGACGAGGACGTGGAGAACGCCAGAAGGGGTACGGCGGCGATCCGTTTGTAGAACGCCATTGGATTGACGCGGGCCAGGAAGCGCAGCACCAGCGCGTACGTCCCGAACGCATGCAGCAGCAGGCCAGCGACCACGACGAGGGTGTACACCATCAGGCTTCGTAAGAGGTCCAGACCGAAGTTGGCCACGACCGCTGCGATGAGCACGAACACGGCATAGGGGGCCAGCTCCATGATCCAGTTGATGAGGACCATGGAGGCTTCGTTGATCCCGTGGAAGAAGTTCAGAACGGCTTTTCGCCGATCCTCCTGGATCACGGTGATGGCGGCGCCGAACATGATGGTGAAGAAGATCAGGGGCAGCAGGTCCATGTTCGCGGCAGCCTGCACCGGGTTGCGCGGGATGATGCCCATCAGGGTCTCCACCCAGGACGGCGCGTTCTCGGCGAGGTTCATGCGCGCCGCGGCGTCCCCACCGTATCGCGCCGCCAACTCGTTACGGGTGATCTCGTCCACCCCGGAACCCGGCTGCACCACGTTGGAGATGACAAGGCCGATGGTCACGGCCACTGCGGTGGTGAGCGTGTAGTAGACCAGGGTCTTCCCGCCGATGCGGCCCAGCTTCCTCAGGTCCCCCAGCGAGGCGGTACCCACCAGCAGGCTCGCGACGACCAGGGGGATCACCACCATGGTGATGAGGTTGATGAACGCGGTGCCCAACGGCTCGAGGGCACCGAGGAGGTTCTGCAACCATCCGATTCCGCCCAGGTTCGCTACGATCCCGACTACGGCGCCCGCGATCAGTCCGATGAGGATCTTCGTGTAGAGTTGCATCAGCGTCCTTTCCTGTGGCTGCCTGATTTTCATGTTCGAAGTTCCGAATAGACTCCTGCCGAGCGGTCCAGGCAACCCGTTCCGGCGTCGGTTGTCAGGGATCTCGGAGATGGCGCGGCGGCATCTCCGGGTCATGACTACGCCTTCTTGCGCCGGGGTCAGGCCGGCACTAGCGTACCTGATTCGCTTCAGGGGTGTGGACCCGCCCAGGGGTCCGCACCCTTTCTATGTGGGTGCTGGAAGATCCCTAGCCGCGCCTGCGGGCGCACTGCCATGTCCGAACCCATGGGTGGCACCGGACCAGGAATGAAGCTCCACACCAAGATCCTTCTTGGTCTGCTGGTGGGCGCTCTTCTCGGTGTCGCCGGGAACCTCACGCTGGGTGGTGAACACCCGCTGGTGGCCGGCGTCAATCACTACCTGGCCAACCCGCTGGGGCAGATCTTCCTGCGGATGTTGTTCATGATCGTCATCCCCCTGGTCTTCGCGTCCATCGCGCTGGGCGTGGCGGGGTTGGGCGACGTGCGGCGGCTGGGCCGGGTGGGTGGCAAGACCATGGGGTACTTCTTCGTCTCCACGGGCCTGGCGGTCCTCCTGGGGCTGACGCTCGTGTACGGCATCAAGCCGGGGAGCAGGTTGGACCCCGCCGTCCGCGCCGAACTCATGAGCAGCTACGAGTCCGCCGCTTCCACCCGGGTCGTGGCGGCGCAGGACACGGAGTTCGGTGTCCAGACGCTGATCAACATCGTCACCAGGAACCCGGTGAAGTCCGCGGCGGACCTGGACATGCTCGGCATCATCTTCTTCGGCCTGATGTTCGGAGTCGCGCTGACGCTGATTCCGGCGGAACGAGCCAAGCCCATGATCGACCTGCTCAGGGCGCTCGAGGACGTGGTCATCAAGATCGTCGAGATCGCCATGCGCCTGGCGCCGTACGGCGTGGCGGGCCTGATCTACGGGGTGACGTCACGTTTCGGTTTCGAACTCCTCAGACCTCTTGGGGCGTACGTCCTGGTGGTGCTCGGTGCCCTCGTGCTTCATGTCGCCGTGACCCTGGCGCTCATCATACGCTTCGCGGTGGGCGTCTCACCCTTCCGCTTCTTCGGACGGGTCCGTTCGGCTCTGGTCACGGCGTTCTCCACGAGCTCCAGCAGTGCGACGCTTCCCACGGCGATGGCCACGGCGGAGCGCAACCTGGGCGTTCCGGCCCACGTCGCAGGGTTCGTGATGCCCCTCGGCGCGACCATGAACATGAACGGGACGGCGCTGTTCGAGGGGATCACCGTGGTCTTTCTCGCCCAGGTCTTCGGCGTGGAGCTCAGCATCGGCCAGACCGCGATCATCATCGTCATGGCGGTGATCACGGCGGTCGGGGCGGCGGGCGTGCCAGGGGGTTCCATCCCCCTCCTGGTCGGCATTCTGGCGATGTTCGGCGTCCCCGGCGAAGGGATCGCCATCATCCTGGGGATCGACAGGATCCTAGACATGGCCCGAACCACGGTGAACGTCTGCGGAGACCTCACGGCCACCGCGTGGGTGGCGAAATCGGAAGGCGTGTGGAACGCCTCCATGATGCCTGCCACCTACGGGCTGGATCACATCGACCCCGCGGAAGTGGCGTCCTAGCCTCCGGGCACCCACTCCGCGCCGAGGATCACGTCCCCCTCCAGCACCGCGTCCACCACGTCCATGCCGGAGGTGACCACACCGAGGATGGTGTAGTCATGATCCAGCCGGACGTCGTCCACGAGGTTGACGTAGATCTGGCCGTCTCCGGTGTCCCGCCCCCGGGTGGACACGCCCACCGTCCCTCTCCACTGGACGTCCAGGCCGACCTCGTCCCGGGTGAACGCCCCGTGGCCCGCATACTCGTTTGCGCCGGGGCTGCCCCCCTGGATGACGAAGTTGGGGACCACCCGGTGGAAGGTGAGGCCGTCCAGGGCCCCGGCGCGCACCATGGAATAGAGCCGGAACGCGTTGGAGGGCGCCTCCCACGGGCGGAGTCGGATCCGGATCTCGCCGCCCCTCGCCATGCGCAGAACCACGGCGCCCCCATCCATGGCGTGAAGGTCCTCCACACCGGGCAGTGGGAGGGGCTGTGCCCCCCGAGGGGCCGCCAGGTACGGCTTTCCGGTCCAGGCCTCGAGGACCCGGGCGGCTCGCTCGGCGACGGCGACGTCGAAGTCCCGGAGAAATGGCTCGAGGCGGGCCGCGTCGTCCGCCTCGCCTACCGTTTCGACCAGAGCCAGAAGCGCCACACGAGGATCCCTGAGGGTCTCAGCGCGGACGTCTCCCAGCCGCTGCACGGTGGCCAGGGCGGCATCCAAGGCCTCCGTTCGAAGCCCGGTTCCCTCCAGCGCCGCGGCCACGGCCAGGAGAACCTGGGGCGCGTCGTCGGTCGCCGCGACGCGCACCAGCGCCGTGTCGGCGTCCCTGCCCTCGAGGGCCGCGAGGCCCGTGAGCGCTGCCGCCCGAACGTTGGCGTCGGGATCGGTGGCGAGGGCACGCACCGCGGGGAGGGCGTTCGCAAGCGTCGCGGCCTGCGCGGCGTACACGCGCACGAAGCCGTTCGCGTGGGCCACGAAGGGAGGGAGGAGCGGGAGCGTACGCCGCGGCTCCAGGGTGGCCAGTGCCACGAGCGCGTGGGCCGGGGCGTGCCACGCCCCGGCCACGCCGCCGGCGAGCTCCGCCGCGATCCGCTCCAGAAGGGCGACGGAGGCGGCTCCGTCGGGGCAGGGTTGCCCGAGTCCGTCCAGGGCCATGAGGCGCACGCCGGTGTCGGCGTCGCTGTCCGAGGCGGTCCTCAGGCGCAGGCATGCGTCAGTGGTCAGGGGCGGGATGCCCAGCGCGCGCGTCGCTTCCAGCCGGACCTGGGCGGAGGGGTCGCCCAGGGCCCGATCCAGCAGGGCGTGCCGCTGCGATGGGGGAAGGGCGCCAAGGCGGGCCGCGGCCACGCGGCGCACGGCCGGGTCGCCGTCGGAAAGGAAAGTCTCCATCTCCTCTTCGGCCAGCCCGGGGCCGGCGTACGCCAGGAGAGCGACGGTGCGGATCCTCCCCGCCGTGGCCGATTCGTCGGTTCCGCTTCTTCCGTACATCGCGATCTCGCGGAGCCGGGCCTGGACCGCGGGCGGGCGCGGCGCTCCCCGCAGGGAGCGCATGAGGGATTCCATCCCGAGGGCCACGCCTTCCAGTTGGTCCTCTGGGGAGAAGCCCCGGTCGGGCCCGTGGCTCAGCGCCTCGAGGGTCGCGGCCACCTGTCGGCGCTCCGGCGCTTCCAGCCGCAGTCGGCCCAGGGAGCGGGCCACGGCGCCGCGCACGGCGGGGACGTCCTCCCGGGCGAGACGGGCCAGAAGGGGCCCGAGCGCCGGTTCGCCACTTCCCCGATGAACGGACTGGGCCAGGGCGTTGGCGGCCTCCATGCGTACCCCGGGGTCGACGTCGTCCAGGAGTGGGGCGATGTGCTGCAGGACCGCCGGGCGCTCCAGCCGCCCGAGGGCCCGCACGGCCGCGACCCGAAGCGCAGGGCGGGCGTGATGCGCAGTGGTCACCAGGGTCCCGAGGGCCCTTCCGCCGGCTGGGCGGGCGTCTTCGGCCGTCACCACCTGGAGAAAGGCACGGGCTTCCAGATCCGGACGACCTGCGTCGGGCGGAGAACAGGCTCCGGCCCCGGCGATCCCGATGGCGAGGGTGATGCAGACCAGGGACGACTTCATGACGGACTCCGGCGCGGGTGGCCCGCCAACCTAGGGAAGGGACGGGCAGGCGTGAAAGGGCCCGGTCTCCGGCCGCCAAGGGCCGTCGGCACTCAGAAGGAGTACGGTACCTGGAGCCCGCTCCCCCCGGGCGCGCCCGGCTTCACGTTGAGGAGCAGCGTGGCGGCGCCCTCCCCATACGCCGCGAAGTAGGCGTCCTTCAGGGGCTCCAGGTCGAAGAGCAGCGTCCGCCCGACGATCGCGTCGCACGGGTCGCCGTGATCGTCGTGGGTCAGGGCGACGCCGACCTGGACCGGGTTCGATTCCATCCAGCCGGTATGGGCCACGGCGTCCAGGTCGTGGAGGTCGCATCCTCCGCCGTACGTGAGGTCGACCCTCAGGATGTCGTCCTCCACCCGCGCGTCCACGATGGTCAACGGGTCCAGGGAGAATCCGTCGAGGCCGGTGGCCTGGGAGACGATCAAAGGGGGCGTGTCCAGGTACACCAGATGAAGGGTGCGGACCAGCTTTCGGAGGGGCCCGGGCAACGACTCGACGCCTCCTGTGAAGCTCCGCACCACATCCCCGGACGTGTAGATCACCCGGTAGGTGAACCGGTCGCAGCACTCGGTACCGAAATCCACCGGACGGCCTGAATCGGGCAGACCGGACGCCACCACGGTCGCGTGCACGGCGTCCCGCTGCGCCGGGGTCAGACGACCCAGGGTGTCGCCGGGCCGGAAGTCACACACGTTCAAGCAGCGGATGCCCAGCACGGCGCCGTCGTCCTGCACTTCGAAGCTGTAGTCCGCCGCCGCGATCCCGCCGGCGACGTCCACGCGCACCACCATGGTCTCGCCGTCCTGGAGGCCCGTGATCTCGGTGTCGCACGAGCCGAGGACGAGCACGGACAACACCGCCAGCGCGGCCTTGAGGGGGGACTCCTTCACGCTCGCCTCCATCATGGACGGGAATACCCCGGTGACCATCGCTCGATCACCTCCTCCCTCTTGAAGACGACGGAGCGGTGAGGAAGGTGACAGCCCGGCCGGGAAGGGACCGAGCTCAGGCCTGGGGATACCTCTCCAGGAGACGGTGCA
>DATHZE010000205.1:0-4039 GCA_035458765.1 Longimicrobiales bacterium | reverse complement strand
GTCCTCCATGTACAGCTTCTTCCCCATGGAGGAGCTGCTGGACGACACCTGGATGTTCAGGGAGTACAGCTCGTCCAGCTTCCCGCACTTCGTATACAGGTCCGTGGGGTCCTGGGACGCGTCGGCGAGGAAGGAAGTCTGGATGTTGGCGCCCATCCCGACCTCGGCGTTCCAGATGGGCGCGCCGCTGATCCCCTTCTTGGTGAAGATCTGGATCACGCCCGCCGAAGCCTCGGTGCCGTACAGCGTCGTCGCCGCGGCGCCCTTCACGACTTCGATGCGCTCGATGTCGTCCGCCGCGATGTCCTGCAGCGGGCTCGTACCCACCGACGATCCCCAACCGGCCCGGGTGGGCTCGTTGAAGATCCGGATGCCGTCCACGTAGATGAGCGGCTCCTTGGTCTGGGAGATGGAGTTGATGCCGCGGATCTTCACCGTGGCTCCCGCGCCGGGCTGACCGCTGTTGGTCATGATCGTGACGCCAGGCGCACGACCGGCCAGGATGTCTTCGGAATTCCGCAGCGGAATGTTCTCGATCTCCCGCGACGTCACTGCGTCCAGGCTGTTACCGACCTCTTTGGCCCGTACCTCGGCCGCGGTGCCGGTCACGACGATCTCGTCCAGCGAGAGCGCCGTTTCGGTCATCTGGAAGTCCGCGGTGGCCACTCCGCCCGGCGTGACCGTCACCTGTTGGCGGAGGGTGGCGAAGCCGATGATGGTCACACGGACCGTGTGCGTCCCCGCGGGGACGTTGAGGAGCAGATACCGCCCCTGGGCGTTGGCCAAACCACCCAGGCCGGTGCCCTCCACGGACACCTGCGCGCCGTCGAGCGGGCGCATGTTCTGCGCGGACAGTACCTGCCCGGTGATCCGGCCCGTTTCCTGGGCGGCCCCCGGCTGGGCCCAGCCCGCAAGGGCCAGGGCGCAGGCCAGTCCAAACACACTTCTGACTAACGTGCGTGGCTGCATCGTCGTGCCTCCTATCATGGGCGACGATTGAGTGCGACGCCGTGCCGGGGTTCTTCCGGTCGACACGCCGCGTGACAAAAGGACGACCTGGAGGCCGGTGGAAAACGCCGATCCCCAGGTGCCAATAAATTGGCGCAAACAGACGACATTCGGCTGCGTTGCTCCGACGCACCGTACGCCGATCTCCTGGGTAGCGCAAGGGTTCCGGGGGACGCAGCCGCCCGTGCGGACCCCTTCGAGACACCCTATCGGCCGAGGCCGACGAGCCCTCCCGTGCCGCCGACCCGGCCCGACCAGTCGCCGATCTCACAGCGATCCGGGGGCTGCGGCTGGTACCCGAGGTCACCTTGGTTGGTGCGGACCTTGATCACGCCTCCGGATCCGCCGGTCCCGTAGGACCACCCGCGGGAAGCCCCGCGCAGGACTTCCAGGGAAAGGACGTCTGCGGGATGCAGGTCCTTCAGGGCCCTCACCCCGTCACCCACCTGGATCCCATCGAAAACCACGATGGGGGCAATGACGCCCTGGGCGGTTCGGGTCCGGCCCATGAGCGAAGCCGAGGCTCCGGGCTGGGCCCCCTCGGGTCCGACCATGTCCGGAGCAACGCGCCGCAAGGCCTCCAGAAGGTTGCGCACGTTCATGTCCATGAGTTGCTCGCTGGAGTAGTACTCCCCTTCGGACCGCTTGCGAAGCTCCTCGTGGCCGGGACGGACCCCCACCATTTCGGACGGGATGCTGAAGGCGATGCGACGGATCTCGCCCGGCGCGAGTTCAAGTTCCGCGAACGTCACGTTGCATCGACCTGTCACGAGGGCCACACGGTGGTATCCAGCAGGTACACCTTCGATGGTGTAACGTCCGTGATCGTCACTGGTGACTCGTTCTCCGGTGTCGAAGCGGACCTGGACGTTCGGGAAGGGCAGGCCGCTCTGAGCGTCCAAGGTCATCCCTTCGACCACGGTAGGCAGGAGACCGGAGGGCTCCTGTGCTGCAAGTGATATCCCCAACACGGTAACTGAAACAGTTGCCAGAAGAACTCGAGCGCTGCGTTTCATGATCCCTGGACCTCGGTTCGTGGAGCGTTGTGACCGTATTTACGACTCCACGCGGGTTCAGGTTACGCCCTGGGTTTGCTCCGCCCCTCTCCCTGTCTAGACTTCGGACGTCTTGCCCGTCCGGAATCTTCGCTTCAGCCCGACCCTGACCCCGACCAACCGATGCTTTCCATACACAAGTTCCTACCCGTCTTCATTCTCCTGACCGGGCTCGGCACCATCGGCTATGCCTTGTACGGGACCGCCAAGAAGCTTCCCCACGACAAGACCATGAAGCACCTGGCCATAGGGTTCCGCACGTCCATGGACGTGACGCTCCTGTCGGGCATGGTGCTGGTCATGACGGGCTTCGGCTTCTACCCGGACCTGGGCGTCCACGTGCTCCTCGTCCTCATGGCGACCGTGGTGAGCCACCTGGTGCCGGCGGTCCAGAGGAAACGGCCTCAGGCGGAACGCACCCTGATGCCCTACGCAGTGGCCACGTTCATCGCCTTGTGCCTGGTGGCGCTGGGAATCCTCTCCGTGGCCAGGGGGATGGCAGCGGCTGGCTAGAAAGCCAGGAGCTTGGTCACCTTGGCTGTCAGCGCCCGCTCCAGAACGCCGCCTCCCGTGCCCATCTGCCGGCGCTCGGTGAGAACCAGGAAGAAATCAGAAAGGGGTCCGTGGATGACGTTGAAGCGGGCATAGCTCACCACCTGGTCCACGTCTTCGTTGTATTGGACATTCAGGGTGAGGAAGGCACGGGTATTGAAGGCGTACTTGAGTCGCCCGGAATAGACCGAGGACGTGAAAGCGCCTGCGCCCAGATCCAGTTGGTTGAAGTCGGCGGAGCCGGTAAAGGCCAGGCGGTTCGAGGCGAGCCAACGAAAGCCGCCGCTCACCGAGCGACGTTCGCCTCCGTAGTATCCACCCCCACCCACGGACACATTGGCGGAAAAGGGTTTGCCCGCGGACGACTGGAAGCGGACCGACCCTTCATCGAAGTCGTACCCTCCAGCTTGGATCACCCCCCCGCTCACCGTGAAGGGGACCTCCACGAGTTCATACGTGTGGGACACCGACCCGGTGAGCGTGGCGCCGGACAAGAAGTCCACCGCGAGGCCTGCCTGGAGTTCACGGGTCACCAGCGTGTCACCCAGATTCGTGTATCGGTGTACCTCGACGTACGGATTCACCTCCTGGAGGAACGGAACGGGAGGGCGCCTGTGGGTGCCGACGGTGAAATAGGTATGCTCCACGTTGGTACGTCGAACGAAGCCCACCACAGGCCGGAAGTCGTCGCCGATCCGGCGCCACAGTCCGGAGACATCCCAGTTCCGGTCCCGCCAGGCAGCTCCCACACGCGCAGCCATCTCATCGCCGGTGGCGCCGGGCGTCTCGGTCTTTGCCAGATAAGAGTTGAGGATCAGGGCGCCGAGCACGTGGAGATTGACATCGACCCCATAGCTCCGGCCCGTGGGTCCGGTCGGGTCGCCGCCCAGCGACGACCGATCCACGAACATGGCTCCGATGTCGGACCCCTGGGCCACCTCGCGTCGCAGCCGAAGCACCGTGAAGTTCTGCGCGGACAGTCCGTCCGTCGCCTCGGTGCGCATGTCCAGGAGGCCCACGTCCCACGCCCCGACGCCACCGCTCAGGCGTCCCCCGGCCAGAATGGGGACGGGCCGTCCACCCTGGAGACCGACGGCACGGGAGTGGAAGAGCGTGAAGTCCCTCAGCGACGCCCCCATGCGGTACTCGCGCTCGGTCTGGTCGCCGAAGGTGAAGGCCCCTGAGTTCTCGACGAAGAAGTCCCTCTGCTCCGGAAAGAAGAGCGGGAACCGGGTCAGGTTCACCCGCTCCTGGTCCACTTCCACCTGGGAGAAGTCCGTGTTGACGGTCAGGTCCAGAGTGAGACCGGGAGTCACGCCGTACTTCACGTCGAATCCCACATCTCCGGTGGCCCCGTCCAGACCCGCGGCCACGGACGAGCCCGACTGGTTCGAGGCGAGCGCGTACGGTTTGGCGGTCAGGTT
>DATHZE010000204.1:0-3780 GCA_035458765.1 Longimicrobiales bacterium | reverse complement strand
AGCCCAGCGCGGATCCGCTGGGCCGTGCTCCTCGCCCGGATCTACGAGGTGCTTCCCCTCCTCTGCCCCGCCTGCGGTGGCCAGATGTCCATCCTCGCCTTTCTCACCGACCCGCCCGTCGTATCCGCCATCCTCCTCCATCTCGAATCGGGGCCCCCGCGCAACGCATGTTGCGTGGGGTGGGGGCCTCCCCCACCGTCCCCCTCCCCTCTCTCCCGCCCGCGGCCCGCCACAAGGTGACTTCCTGCTCGATCAGACCCCCGCCTTCGACCTCGCGCATCCCGAGCCCGAGCCCGACTTCTGCTTCGACCAGTCCCTACCTCCCGGCCTCGACGACTGACACCCGCCGTACCCCACCGCCCATCGCGTCATCCCCTGGGCCCCGCGGATCATCCCCTTCAGTCGAGCTCCCGCTCTCCCTCCCTCGCCCACAGCCCGCCCCGCCCGAGTACCCCGCCTTGCTCACCGCCACGTCGCCCCCTACCGTCCCTTTCGGCCCCTACCGGGCGGTTGGATCTCCTATCCCTCGTTGACGCGCCTCATACCCCTTCACCACTAGCACACCATGGAGGGTGGCAGGTCCCGGGGGGGGACTACACAGTGGACCACTACCTCGGTGCCGGCCGGTAGATAGCGTCTGCATGCCTCGCAAAACGGTGCAATCTCTAGGGAATTCATGGTACTCCTCCGTGGGCCAATTTGAATGACCCCACAGAGTAGTCGGCGCGGTTTTCAAAAGCGGAAAGCGAAACGCGTCCCGCCCGGCGGGAGGCGCATCCGTGATTCTCTACGCCCTCGATCGGGCGAGAACGGGCTCCGTGACAGGGTCCACGGCCCAGGTACATGAAGCAGCTGGAGAAGCCCAGGTGAGGTGCACCGGAAGGGGCTCTTGTCACAAAATCTTGTAACAAGAGGGGGTCACGTCTGACCGCCACACGCCAAAATGTGTTGTGGGATCTACATGTCAGATGTCGCCGACACCTGGTTCCCCTACATGCTGATCTGATACGGGAACCAACTCGCCACGGCCTGTCCCGCCTGGGTAGCCGGGCGGAACACCCACTCCGACGCCTCCCGTATGAGCCGCTCGTTGAAGCTGCGGTCCCTGGTGGGCGGGTTCAACCGCGTCGAGTCGGGAACCACCCTCCCCCGCTCGTCCACGAAGACCCAGACCTCCACGGTGGTGCCTTTCAGGTTCTTGTTGGCCGGTGGGATGATCATGCCCCTCGGAATGGGGGGCTCGAGACGGTAGCGGCCCTCGTCGGCGTCGCCACCGGCACCGCGGCCCGGGCCTGCGCCGCTGGCGTCGCCCGATCCCGTGCCGGTGCCCCTCCCTGGGGCTTCCCCCAGCACCGACGCCGGGTCCGGAGCTGGGTCGGCGGCGATGACCACGGGCTCCACCTCCACCTCCACGGCCAGGGGCGCAGGAGGGCGGATGATGGGCCGGGACGCCGGGATCGACAGGTTCATCGCCTCCATGGACCCGCCCGCGGCGCGGTAGTCGCCCGACCGCGGCCCACGCGCCGCGAACGGAGAATCGGGAATCACCGGACCGGTCCACCCCAGGAACAGAAGCAGGTGGACCGCCACGGACAGCAGGAGGCCCGTACGCCAGATGCTGCGCTCGCGGCGTCGTCGCTCCGCGGCTTCCAGGTGATAGTCCGGCATCGGCTTCATACTCTCTACTACAGGTCGGAGGGTCCGGTGTTTCTCACGGCCCCCGCGCCAGGCTGCCCGGCGACGGTTCCCGGTCGCGTACCCGGCACCGGGTACGGCCGTTGCGGAGCGCATGGGCCTCGGTGAACTTCGGGGGCCATGGCCGACACCGCCTCCCGTCCACCCCACCCAGCGAAGACGCGTCGCCGCGCCTTCTACGAGCTCACGAAGCCGGGCATCGCCGGATACGTGATGGTGACGGCGGGGGTGAGCGCCTTCGTGGCGTCCCGGGGCCAGCTCGCTCTCCTCACTGCGCTCCACGTCATGGCCGGGATCTGTCTGGCCACCGCGGGCGCTCTGGCCCTCAACCAGTACGTGGAACGGGACGTGGACGCGGTCATGATCCGCACACGCTTCCGGCCCATTCCGGCGGGGCGCGTCTCTCCACTGACGGCCTTCATCTTCGGCTCCTCCCTCCTCATGGTGGGCGTGGTCTACATGGGGCTGGCGCTGGGCGCGCTTCCGGCCCTGATCACCGTGCTCTCGGCGGCGGCCTACCACGGCGTCTACACACCGCTCAAGACACGCACGCCTCTGGCAACCCTGGCCGGCGGCGTGCCCGGGGCCCTACCAACCCTCATCGGGTGGACCGCGGTGACGGGGCGCCTCGACCTGGGGGGCCTGGGCCTCTTCGCCATCGCCTACGCCTGGCAGCTCCCTCACGTCCTGGGGTTGGCGTGGATGCTGAGGGCGGACTACGAGCGCGTGGGTTTCCGTCTCATTCCGCCCCATGACGCGGCGGGAAGAGTCATCGGCTTCCACATTCTGGGCTGGCTTCTGGTGCTGGTCCCCCTGAGCGGCTTGCCGACCTGGTTGGGGTACACCGGGTGGGTGTACTTCTCCGGCGCCCTGCTGGCCAGCCTCGCCTTCGTGTCGCTGGGCATCGGCGCGGCCCGGAACCTCACCGACAAGGCAGCCCGGCAGGTCTTCTTCGGGTCCCTTCTGTACCACCCGGTCCTGCTCGGGTTGATGCTCTTCGACACCGTTCGTTCCTGAGCGAAGGCCGAGCGCCCCAGCGGAGCCCCGCGGCGTCCGCGGGGTACCGTTGGGATGTCGGGGGTCCCGAGCGGCCCTCAGGCGGGGAGGACCACTCGGTGGCCCATCGCTGTTCTCAGTCGGGAGGCCGCCATGCCCGTCTATGACTACGAGTGCAGGAAGTGCGGAGGTGAGTTCCAGGTCGTGGAGTCCATCGGAGCGCACGAGGAACACGAGCAGACGGCTCCCAAGTGCCCGGACTGCCACAGCGACGACGTCCGCCGCATCCTCACGGGCGCGTTCGTGAAGACCGGAAAGAAGAGCTGACCGGAGCGCTGCGGTGCTCCCCAACGTGCGACCGCCCGCGGTCGCGGGCCGGTTCTATCCGTCGGATCCCGGAACCCTGGAGGCCCAGGTCCGCCGTTTTATCCGCGCGGCGCCGAAGCCCGTCGGGCCCCCGCCGGTAGCCCTCGTGGCGCCCCACGCCGGGTACGACTACTCGGGCGCGGTGGCGGCGAGCGCCTACGCCCTGGTGACCTCGCCGGAAAGGAGCGTCCGGCGCGTGGTCCTCCTGGGCCCGAGCCACTTCGTTCCCTTCCCTGGCGTTGCGCTCCCCGAATGCGGCTATTTCGAGAGCCCCCTGGGGCTCCACGCGGTGGACGGCGACGCCGTCCGGAAACTCGAGGGGACTCCGGGCGTGCGCACCTGGCAGCGGCCCCACCGCGACGAGCACTGCCTGGAGGTGCAGCTTCCGTTCCTCCACGTGGCGCTGGGTCCCGTGCCGGTGGTGCCCATGGTCACCGGCGCCGCCGAGCCCCGGGAGATCGCCGAGGTCCTGGAGCGCGTCTGGACCCCGGAAACCCTGGTGGTGGTCAGCTCCGACCTGAGCCACTTCCTGCCCTACGACCGAGCCCGGCAGACCGACGCGAGGACGGCGGAGGACGTGGAGCACCTGCGCGTCGATGCCCTGGAGCCGGGACGGGCCTGCGGCGCGGTGGCGCTCCGGGGACTCCTGGAGGCCGCGCGGAGGCGGGGGCTCGAGGCCCGATGCGTCGACCTGCGCAACTCGGGGGATACCTCCGGAAGCCG
>DATHZE010000203.1:0-9886 GCA_035458765.1 Longimicrobiales bacterium | reverse complement strand
GCCCGGGCCGATGACTTCTACCAGGCGGCGTTGGGCCTCAAGGTCGTGAAGAAGACCGTCAACTTCGACGACCCGGGCGCCTACCACCTCTACTTCGGGAACGACGGAGGCCGCCCCGGCACCATCCTCACGTTCTTCGAGTGGCCGGGCTCCAGGCGTGGCCGCTGGGGGGTGGGCGGCGTTCATCACCTGGCGCTGGGCGTGGCGACCCCCGAGGCGCAGTTGAAGTGGAAACGCCGACTCACCGACACCGGCGTGCAGGTGTCGGGGCCCCTGGACCGGGGATACTTCAAGAGCATCTACTTCGCCGACCCCGACGGACAGATCCTCGAGATCGCCACGCGAGGCCCTGGCTATGCCATCGACGAGCCCGCCGACGCCTTGGGGCGGGAACTCATAGCCCCTCCAGCGGAGCGCCTGCCCGGAGGCAGGGACGAGTCGGCCATCGCCATGGCCACCCATCCCGAGCCCGTCCCCACGGTCACCGACGACATGCGACTGGAGGGGATCCACCACATCACGGGGATCACCGACGACATGGCCCGGGCCGATGACTTCTACCAGGCGGCGTTGGGCCTCAAGGTCGTGAAGAAGACCTTCAACCAGGACGATGCCCGAACCAAGCACTACTTCTGGGCCGACTACGACGGTCAGTCCGTGGGGCCTCACTCGGCCCTCACGCTCTTCGACTGGCCCGGGTCCGACTACCTGGCCCGACCCGGCGCCGGGCAGACGCACCACATCGCCTTCCGGACGAAGGACGACGAGGAGCAGGAGACTTGGCGGGACCACCTCCTCTCCATGGGTGTGGACGTGAGCCCGGTCATGGAGCGAAGCTACTTCCGGAGCATCTACTTCCGCGCCCCCGACGGACTGCTCCTGGAAATCGCGACGGACGGACCGGGGTTCACCGTGGACGAGGAGCTCGTCACGCTGGGTTCCGCCCTGAAGCTCCCGCCCTGGCTCGAAGAACGGCGGGCTGACATCGAGAACGTCCTCACCCCTCTGGCCTGAGTACCCAACGGAGAGCGCACCATGCTGGGATACGACTTGAGCAGGCCTCCCGAGGCCCGGGACGGCACGACGGTCGCCATGCTCCTCCACGGACGCGGCAGCCACCGTGGGGACCTCCAGGCCCTTCGCCCCCACCTTCCCGACAGCTGGACCGTGGTTACGCCCCAGGCCCCCCACCCCGGCCACCCCTGGGGGTATGGGCCCGGGTGGGCCTGGTACCGGTATCTCGAGGAAGACCGGGTGGAGGAGGAAAGCCTCGCTCGAAGTCTGGAGGACCTGGAGCGGTTCGTCGCCCAGCTGCCCCGTCTCCTCGGGTTCCAGCCCGGACACCTCATCCTCGGGGGATTCTCCCAGGGTGGCACCATGAGCATGGCCTACGCGTACACGCACCCTGGGGCGGTGACCGCGGCCTGGAATTTCTCGGGCTTTCTGGCCGACTCACCCATCGTCGCCACGTCGGGCTTGGGTCCCGGGGCCACACCCGTGTTCTGGGGCCACGGGACCCGGGATCCCAACATTCCGCACGGCCTGGCTGAAAAGGGACGGGGCGTTCTGCGGCGAAACGGTGCCCCCCTCACCATCGGCGATTACGACATCGGGCACTGGATCGACCCCGCCGAGATCGTCGATGCCGTGGCGTTCGTGGAAGGGTTGGAGCGTTAGCGCGGACGCCTACCGCTCCGGACGCGACCCCGCGTACCCCGTGAGTTCAACGTAGCCCCGACCCCCGAGCGCTCGGTCACCATCGGTGCCGGACACCGCCACGGCGCCCTCCCAGTACCGGAAGGCCAGGTCGAGTTCCTGGTTTTCCAACACCGGCTGGACTTCCAGGCTCCACCTCCGGCCGGGTAGCGTCACCGTCCACCCCGAAGGGTACAGGCTCCCGTCCAGCGGCGAAGTCCATGTGTCCGTAGGAAGCACGACGATGTCGGTGCCGTACGCCAGGGGATGCCTCCCGCCCGAGGGATCCACGAGCACGCCGTCGGACAGAGGATGTGCGGAGCCGTCGGCGCGGCGCAGGGCATAGACCATGAGCTCCCATCCGTTGTCGAGTTGGAGCGCGAACCAGTCCCAGCCGTCCACGCCCTGGGGAAGGGCGGACGTGCTCCACTCGCGATCCAGCCACGACGCGCCCACCACCTGCAGCGTATCCGCTTCGAGGACCACCTGGCCCCGGGTGGGCATGCGGGTGAAAGAATAGTAGTAGGACGCATTGCCCGGCTCCGGACCCTTCCGACTCAATCCTCCGTCTCCCTGGAGGACCGCCGGCTTTCCCGGATCGAGCACCAGATCCAGCGCCACCTCGCCGTCCGCCGCACGCAGTCGCAGGGGCCAGGGGACGCCCGGACCATCTCCCCGCAGGGACCAGTCCTCCACCCAGACATTGAGGGGGTCGGGCTCGGCTCCGGCGAGACCCACGGCGCCGCGGGCAAAGCGCTGAAACGACCGGAAGCGGCCACCCTGTTCGTCGGTGACGGCGAAGTGGCCCATCCAGGCCTGATTCGTCGCCCACGCAGACTTCGTCTCGGGGGCGGCAGGGGCCAGCGAGCTCCGGAAGAGCGTGAGTTGGAAGCCGACGTTCCGTCCGCTGCTGTCGGCGAGATTACCCGTCACGTACCACCACTCGTTTCGGAAATCGGGATGGGGGCCGTGGTCCAGGGGGAACGTGAACGGACGCGGGTCCACGGCGCGGGCGTAGCCAACGGTGTCGGCGCCGCCCAGGGTCTCCGTCAGGGACAGGACGGCCGACGTTCCTGCGTCGTCCCGACCACACCCGGAAACCGCCGAGATCAGCGCCGTCGCCAGCAGCGCCGCCGGCATGATGCGGCTCACCCCGGCACCGGCGCCGCGACCCACGCTCACTCCCCCCTCAACGCCTGAGCCGGCGAAGTTCGGGACATGCGCCACGCCGGGTACAGGCCTGCCAGGGTCGCTCCCACCGTCGCCAGGATGAGGGCCTCCAGAATGACCGAGGGCCCGACCTCCATACGCAGCGTCCATCCGAAGGATCGCTTGTTCACCACGTAGATCATCACAGCCGCGAGAACGAGCCCCATGGGCGCCGCCAGGATCCCGGCCACCACGCCCATGAGCCCCGTCTGGGTGGTGACCAGCTTCCAGACCTGGCCCGGCGTCAGACCGTTGGCGCGGAGCACGCCCAACTCCCTGGCGCGCTCCAGTTGCAGCGCCATGAGCGCGCTGAGCACGCCGACGAACGCCACCACGAACGCCAGGAACCGGAGGACCGCCGTCACCTGAAACGTCCGGTCGAATACCTCCAGTGATCCCTCCCGCAGCGCGGCGTTGGTGCGCACCACAAGCGTCTGGCCGGGCGGGGCGCGGGCAGTGAGTTCCCGCACCACCGCCTCGGGATCGCTCCCCGCCTTCAGGAAGAGCCCCAGAGACGTGACCCCCTCGTCGTCGAAGGCGTGGTCGAAGGTGCGGCGCGACATCATGACCACCCCCTGATCGGAGCCGTAGTCATAGAAGATTCCCGCCACCGGGAAACGCCCGCCTCCCCTGGCCACGGGGAGCGTGACCGAGTCGCCCACCTCGAGGCCACGCCGGTACGCGAAGGGCTCCGACACCAACACGGCCCCTTCTTCCCGAAAGGAGAGGAAGGCATCGCTGCCGCCACCGGACTGGAAATCGAACGACGCCTCCCCGCGAGGATCCAAGGCCAGGGCCACCAGCCGGAAGCGGCCCTCCGGCAGGTCCAGTTCCACCCCCCGATAGGTGCTCCACCCGTCCACCTCGGGGTGGCCGGTCAAGCTGGCCAGCACGGCCGGATCGAGCGTGCCCTCGGCTCGCGACGCCTGCACCGACGGCAGGGATACGTAGACGTCCGCTTGGAGCGTGCCCCCCAACCACCGGCTCAGCGTGCTCCGGAAGCTCTGGATCATGACGCCGAGTCCCACCGTGACCGAGACCGCGACCACCAACGCCGCTACCGCGGGGGCCGTGCGGCTCATCGCCGTCACCACGCCCCGGGACGCCATGGTTCCGAGGATGCCCGCCCCGCGGGCCAGCACCGGGCGGGCCAGGCCAACCAGCCCCACGGTGCCGAGGGGCGTCAGGAGGGCCATGCCGAGCATCACCGGCAGAAGCCCTGCGAAGCTCAAGCCGACACTTCGCGCCGGCACCGCCAGCAGCAGGGCTCCCACGCTGCACAGGACGCCACCGGCGAGCGCCGCCCTCGGCACCGCCCGGCGAGCCGAGTCTTCCACGGCCGACCGGATCTGCGCCACGCGGGGTGGCGCGGACGCTGCCTCCAAGGCCGGAGCAAGAGATGCCAGCATGGTTGCTCCGAGTCCCAGGACGGCGCCTTTGGCCAGCACGTCCACGGGAACCGACAGCCCTTCGACGGAGACCACGAAGTAGAGGTCGTTGATGGTCCGCGTAACCATGCGCACGAGCCCACGCCCCAGGACGACGCCGAGGAGCACTCCCCCGAAGGCACCCATGATTCCGATGGCAAAGGCCTCGGCGAGAATGCCCTGCACGACCTCGCGGCGTGTGACGCCCAGCGCCCTGAGGCTCCCCAGCAATTCCCTGCGCTGGACCACCGAGAACGTCATGGCGTTGTAGATCAGGAACATCCCGAACACCAACGCCAGCAGGCTCAGCGCCGTGAGGTTCAGGTCGAAGGCGGCGATCATCCCGCCCAGGGCGGCGGTGCGCGTCCCCGCGGGCTCCAGTCTGGCTCCGGCGGGGAGAGCCGCCCGCACGGACTCCTCGAGTACCCCTCCCTGGAGGTCCTCGGGAATGCGGAGGTCGATGCGCGAAAGCCTGCCCTGGCGGCCCAGAACTTCCTGGGCCGAAGACACATCCATGAGAAGCAGATCCCTTAGCCCTACCCTGTCCAAACGCTCCGATGGTTCCAGCAGGCCCACCACCGGCAGACGCCACATCCGCCCATCCACGAGAAGGGGGAGGGTATCGCCCAGTGCGGTTCCGGCTTCCTCGGCCGTGGGGGCGGAAAGCACCACGCCGCCGGATGTCGTGATGAAGCTCGACACGTCGAGCCCCGCCGCCCCCCCCACCACGAAGGGCCGGAACGGCCCCTCGGAAAACGGGTCCACTCCGAGAATGCGGAGCGCCATCCCAGGCAGCGTCGGACTCGACGCGACACCTTCGACTACGGGGGCCGCTGCGCGGACGCCCACCTCCAGACGCAGTCGACGAATCAGCCCGTCATCGAGTCCCCCTACCCCTCCGACCACCGTGTGGGTGGCCCGCCCCGCGACGGTCTCGGCGGAGATCTTGAAGGCCTCGCGGGAACTCTGGATGGCCAGGTCGATGGCCACCACCACGGCCACGCCGAGCGCCACACCCAGGACGGACAAAGCCAACTGGGCGGGGTGCCTGGCGTGATACCGCAAGCTCGCGCGCCTCAGGAGCTTCACCCGCCCCATTCCTCCAGACGGCCGTGGTTCATGCGCAACACCCGGTCCATACGTGCCGCCAGATCGCGGGAGTGGGTCACGACCACCAGCGTCCGGCCATCGCTGCGCACCAGCCCATCCAGGAGGTCCACCACCCGGGCCCCGGTCTCTTCGTCCAGGTTCCCCGTTGGCTCGTCGGCCAGGACCAGGGCGGGTTCGTGCACCAGAGCCCGGGCCACCGCGACACGCTGCTGCTCCCCCCCCGACAGGCGGTCCGGAAAAGCGTCGGCCCGGTCCGCCAATCCCACCTCTGTCAGAAGCGCTCGAGCGCGAGCCTCCTCCTGGGCGCCTACCTCGCCTTTGAGCTCCACGGGCAGGAGGAGATTCTCCAGCACGCTCAGGGTGGGAAGGAGGTTGAAGAATTGGAAGACGAAGCCCACCTCATGGCGGCGGAACAGCGTCCGATCCCGCTCGGTGAGCGTCGTCAGTTCCGTCCCGGCCACCCGGACCGAACCCGCGTCGGGCACGTCGATGCCGCAGATGAGGTTGAGGAGGGTGGACTTTCCCGATCCGGAAGGACCCAGGATGGCGACGCGCTCGCCGGTTTCCACCTTGGCGTTGACGCCATCCAGGACCACGTGGTCCTGCCCGGCTTCCCGGTAGGATTTGCGAAGTCCTGAGAGTTCCAGAGCCGGAGGGCGGGGGGTTCCGGTTGCGGGCACGCTAGTTGGAAGCACCCGCCTCGAGCTGCTGCGGAAGCGTCAGGAGCGTGACGATCCTGTAGCGGCGGTCCCCGGCGGGAAGCCTCACCTTCACCTCCTCTCCCTGCTTCGCCCCCAGCAGGCCACGGCCGATGGGAGAGGCCAACGACACGTGTCCCCCGTCCAGGTCCATGAAGTCGCCCGCGACCAGGGTGAAGTCGAAGTCCTCCTCCATGTCCAGATCGCGGATCTTCACCCGGGACCCGAAGCCGACCTTGTCGTACGGCATCTCGTTCACGTCGATCTTGGAGAGTTCCCCCATGCGCCGGGTGAGGTGGTTGAGCCGCGCCTGGACGAATTGCTGGCGCTCCTTGGCCGCCTTGTACTCGGCGTTCTCGCGCAGGTCGCCGTGCTCCAGCGCGGTCTTGATGCGAGCGGGAAGCTCCACGTTCAGCTCTTCGGTGAGCCGCGTGATTTCGTCTTCGATTTTTTGTTTGATCTCGTCAAGCATGAGGCACCACCAGGAACGAAAAGACGGAGCGACCGATTCGCCGGGGCCGGCCGCCGGAGAAGCATGAGGAAGCGCCGCCCCCGACTCCCGTCCGGGGCGGCGCCCGCGCGGCTTCAAGGATAGGAAGAGTGTGCCCGCGGCGGAAGCCACGCCAGACTCATTCCGATCGGAGCGCCTCCACCGGGTCCACGAGCGCGGCCCGTCGAGCCGGGATCCAGGACGCCGCCAGAGCCACGAATGTCAGCACGGCGGCTGTTCCCAGGTATGTGAGGGGGTCCGTGGGACTCACGCCATACAGCAGGGACGTGAGAACGCGGCTCACGCCCCAAGCGCCCACCAATCCCACGGCCACCCCGATCCCAGCCAGGGTCATACCCTGCCCCACCACTTCCCGCAGCACGACGTTGGCGGGCGCGCCCAGCGCCATGCGGACTCCGATCTCCTGCGTGCGCCGCGACACCACATAGGAGATCACGCCGTAGATGCCAACCGTCCCCAGGAGCAGGGCGATGCTCGCGGCGACGCCCAGGAGGAGAACGGTGAACGACGTGGCGGCCATGGCGTCGCGCACCACGGAGTCCATGGTCCTGGGATCCACCATGGGCAGTCGGGAATCGGTCTCCCGGAGCGCCTCCCGAGCCGCCGCAACGAACACCAACGGGTCCGATCCGACATGGAGCACCACCGCGGCCTGACGGGTCGGCATGGGCTCGTCGGAGGGGCCAGCCACCATGGGGAAATAGATGAGGGGCGTCGGATCGTCGGTAACTCTCTCGAAGCGCACGTCGGGCACGACGCCCACGATCTCCCAGCCCTCGTCGGCACCTTGGTTGCGAATGCGGCGGCCCACCGCGCTCTCCCCGGGCCAGTACAGGCCCGCCAGGGCCGCGCTGACGACAACGGAGCGCACGCCGTCGGCGGCATCCTCGTCGGTGAGGTCACGTCCTTCGGCCAGGGTGATCCCCATGGCGTCGAAGTACCCTGGAGTCACCTGCCGCACGTTCACCAGGGGAGCGATCTCGTTCTCACTGAAGGGTCGGTCCTCGGGTTCCATGGGGCTCGCATTCTTGGTGTCCTCCAACGGAACGGCGGACGCCTGGGCCGCCCCGAGCACGCCCGGAATGGCGCTCATGCGTTCTCGAAGCGCCCGATGGAACTCCCTCACCGATCCGGGATCGGCATACTCCGCAGACGGCAGCGACACCCTGAAGACCAGCCGGTTGTCGGCCTGGAAGCCCACGTCGACGCCACGCATGGCCAGGAAGCTTCGCGCCATGAGTCCCGAGCCAACCAGCAGAACCAGGGCCAGCGCCACCTGGGCAACGACGAGAAAGCTCCGCGCCCTGTGACGCTCCTTGCCCGCAGTCGTGGCCCTGCCTCCCTCCTTGAGTGCGCCGGAGAGATCGGGACGGGCGTACCCCAACACGGGGAAGAGCCCGAAAAGCACGCCCGAAGCCAGGGACACGACCAGCGTGAAGAGAAGTACGCTTGCGTCCATCCCGATCTCGGCGGCCCGAGGCACGGCCACCGGAGCGAGCTTGAGAAGTCCCTGGACGCCCAGGGCGGCCAGACCCAATCCCAGCAACCCTCCGCCCAAAGCCAGCGTCAGACTCTCGGTCAGGTAGAACCGCACGATATCCGCACGCGAAGCCCCCAAGGCCGTGCGCAAAGCCTGCTCCCGTTGGCGCCCCTCGGCCCGCACCAGGAAGAGGTTGGCCACGTTGGCGCACGCGATGAGGAGAACGAAGCCCACGGTGCCCAACAACACCCACAGCGCCTGACGCACGTCGGAGACGTAGAGGTCCTTGAGCGACTTCAGGTCCGAGCGGAAGTCGATCTGCGCCATCATCTCCCGGGTGAACTCGTCGGGATGGGCGTCGGCGAACCGGAGCAGCAGGTCCTGCATCTCGGCGTTGGCCCCGTCCAGGGAAGCGCCCGGCGCCAGCCGACCGATGCCAAGCAATCCGAAGGAGCCGGTTTCCGCATTGGCCGGGTCGATGGACCGGGGAACCCAGAGTCCGGCGTCTGCCGGGAAGGAGAACCCGTCGGGCATCACGCCCACTACGCGTCGTTGGACACCATCCATTTCCACGACCGTGCCGAGCACGCTCCGATCCCCGCCGAACGTCTGCCGCCACAGCCCGTATCCGAGGACGGCAACGGGCTCGGCTCCAGTGACGTCGTCGCCTTCGACGAAGCCACGGCCCAGGAATGGGGGGACACCCAGCACGTCGAAGAACTCGCGGGTCACGACCGCGCCCTCGATGCGCTGCGGTTCGTCGCCGGTGAGGAGGTTTATGTTGTCCTCGCTGAAGACCGCGAACGAAGAGAGCGCCTTGAAGTTCTCCAGGTAGTGCAGGTACGTGGCCTCCGAATGGGGGAGGATCGGCACGTCGATGCCGGGCGCGGTGTGGTTCACCGACACCACGGCTTCGCTGTCGGGATACGGAAGGGGATTGAGCAACACCGCATCCACCACGCTGTAGATGGCCGTGTTGGCCCCGATCCCCACGGCGAGCGTGATCCCGGCCAACGCTGTGAAGAAGGGCTTGCGAGCCAGTCCCTTCACCGCGGAGCGCACGTCCCTCAACATCCCTTCCATCGTCCACCCCTCCCGTCTCAGGTACCACGCGTCGGACAGGGCGCCCCACGCGTGCCTCATCGAACCACCGTGGGCGGCGAGCTCGCCGTCCCACTCCTCCACCCACTCCTCCCGCTCTCCACCGGGCACCAGAAGGGCTGCCAGCCTCACCCAAAGGCGCGCCGCCGTGGTCACGCTTTCTCCACCGCCGTCGGCCCCAGGTCCGCAATCAGGCGCCGCACTTCATCCAGCTTCGCGTCGGCCTCTCCCAGGGCGTCGCGCCCCAGGGCGGCCAACGCGTAGGTACGGCGACGGGGGCGGCCTTGCGCGTGCGCCGTCTCGGCGTCTTCCCATCCGGATCGGAGCAGGCCCGCCTTGTCCAGCCTACGCAAAGCCGGATACACCGTGCCGCTGGGAAGCCCGCATGCGTCCATGATGTCGAAGCCGTGTCGATGCCCTCGGGCCACGGCCAGGAGGACCAGCGCCGTCACCTGCGTCATGCGAATCGCGCCCATGCTACGCTCCTGCCCTTCGTCTGGAGTTTTCTACATAGGGTCCTACGGGATGCCTCACGAGAGGGTTTCAAAACAATTGGGGCCCTTCCCCCGTAGGGACGTTCAGGGCTTCGGGTGACGTCGTTCCCGAAGGGGTGAACCGTTTGGCCGCTGCATCGCTCAGGAGGCATCATGTCCAT
>DATHZE010000202.1:0-26555 GCA_035458765.1 Longimicrobiales bacterium | reverse complement strand
TGCGGCGCTCACCGACCCCGGCACTGCGGCCGCGCGCGTCGACCTGCTCATGGCGGAGCGGGCGATGTGGCTGTGGGGCACGGCGCACCGGATCGCCGACCTCCGTCGGATGATCAATTATTACGGTCGGACCGAGGCCACGGTGTATCCCTCGGGGGCGTACCACAAGGGTGGCTCCCACGGGCCCGACGTGGTGCTCCCGTTGGACTTCGACGAGGGCAACAACCGGCTCTACGACGAGAGCAAGTGCGTCGTGACCTCGGCGGCGTTCAACTGACGTCGCTCCGCCCGAATGTGCGGAGTTGACTGACGCGAGCAGCAGGAGAGAGGGGGCGCCGGAGCGTTCAGCCGGTGCCCCCTCGATCTTCGGGGGTCAGGCGGGCGGCGGGATGGTGTCCCACGACGGAGGAACCCCGGTCTTCACGAAGATGACGCCGTTGCCGCCGGCGGTGCCGAACCTGACCGTGGCGGTGCGGGCCGGGAGGATCTGGATGTACTCGATGGTCTCGGCCCGAATGTCCTGGAGGGACGCGAGGCTGTTCATGTGCGTTCCGTCCACGACCAGAAGAACCTCGGGACTCAGCACGAAGCTCGACACGCCTCGAAGCGTGACCCGTGGGTTGTTTCCCTCCCGGGGGAACTGGATGTTCAGGTTGGTGCCCCCGCGCTGGATGGCTTCCCAGGCGTCCCGAGCGCCGGTACGTGCGATGTCCTCCCGGGTGAGGATCATCCCGTCGCTCTCCTTGGGATCCGTGGTATTCCCCACGGGAGCGGTCTTGCACGCCGACACCGACAGAAGCAGCAACAGAGCCACGGTCGTCCCTGCACTGAGCTTGCCGGCTTCAATGGTCTTCTTCATGGCGCACTCGCCTTGGCTGACCGGACAGGGTCTCGTACCATTCTATACTGCCGCAACGCCCAATACGTTTCCGGGTGGCGCCCACCGCGTCGCTCGTGAGCGGCAACCGGGAAGCCACAAACCCATGCGACGGCTCGCGATAGCAGCACCACGCCGTACGCTGCCCACCTCACCGCACGTCAGCGCGGCTCGCCCATGAGCGTCAGCCTCCGGACGTGCCCCCTGCTCGTTCTCGCCCTCCTGGTTTCGGCCCCCGTTCCAGGCACCGCCCAGATCCGTCCAGGCATCGAGCGCCGGGACTACTGGGGTCAAGTGCGAGCCGAATACCGAAGCGAGACGCTGGAGCGGATAGGTCCCCTGATGGACGCGTGGCTTTCGAACTGGCTGAGAGGGAACGAAGACGCCTCCGCCGTCGACGCCATGGTTCGGGAATTCTCCGAAGACGGAGTCCTCATTCTGGGCGGCATCACCTTCAGCGGCCGCGACGGCCTCCGCGAGGCGCTGTCGCAGGAACGGCAGACCGGCGTGGAACAGAGCCTGAGTGACTTCGACGTGCGCGGGGACATGGCCTTCGCCCTAGGCCGTCTCCGTCACAACGGCGGAACCGATCCGGCACTGGTGGACGACCCTCCAGAGCTGGTGATATGGCTCTTCGTGAAGGAGGGGAGTGACTGGCGAATACGCTCCCTGGTCCTCGATGGCGGGTCCTGACGGCTCAAAAGAGCCTTGGAGGCTCCATGATGTGCAGAAAGTCGATGTTCGTGATGATGGCCGTCCTGGCCTTGGCCGCCTGTGCCTCCGGTGGAGGGACGACCTCCCGCTCCGGCACGCTGGCGTCACTGGGCGAAGAGGAACTCAGGGACGTGCCCGAACTGAACGCCTACGAGGCGGTGCAGCGCCTGCGGCCGCAGTGGCTGGTCACGCGAGGGCGCGTGTCGTTCACGGCGGGCCAGGGCGTTCGCCTCTACGTGGACGGCGTGGAGCGGGGGTACGCACCCGAACTTGCGTCCATCCGCACCACCTCCGTGAAGAGCATGCGCTTCCTCAGCGGTCGCGAAGCGACCGCCCGATTCGGAACGGACCACGGAGACGGCGCGATCTTGGTCACCACGAGGTAACCGGCCGAAGGGTGCCTAGAACGCCACCATCTGCGTCGCCTTGATGGTGAAGCTGCGCCCCGGCGGAATGGGCTCGCCGGTGTTGAACCGCTGTTCGTTGAAGACGATGAACAGGTCGCTGAGCGGGTGGTGGATGAGGTTGAAGCGGATGTTGCTGTTGATCTTCTCCGAACCCGGGTCGTACTGGACCAGGGCATCCACGAACATGTTCGTGTTGAACGAATAGTTGGACCGGAAGGTCCAGAACGTCTTGGTGAAGACCCCGTCCGGTACGTCCAGGTCGCCGTTGGTGCGCTGCAGGCGCGTCTCCAGGAAGAACTTGTAGGACGGCCGGATGGTCATGTCGAGATTGACGGTCTTCTGCGTACCGCTCCACAGACCGCCCACGATTCCGGTGAAGCCGCCGGACAGCACCTTGCTGGGGTCCGAGTTGCCCCGGAGCTGGTACTCGGCCCATCCGTAGGACCCGGCCGCGATGGCGTCTACGTCCGGCGAGATCCGGAAGGACGATGCGATGCGCTCGAACTTCGGGTTGACGCTCAGCTCCCAGAAGCCGCCGTCGTTCATGAAGAACGTGTATCCGGAGTGCAGGTTCTTGCCGAGGATGACGCCGTCGAGGTCCTCGTAGTAGTTCCAGACGATGTGGGGGTGCATCTCGCGGACCCCATGTCGCTGGAACGACTCGGGCCGCGGCCTGACGCCGAAGTCCACGAAGTACTTCCGCATCCCGGTGCGCCGGTAGAAGCCCAGGTCGTCGTTGAAGTTCTCTCCCAACTCCATGGCGCCGAACTTGATGTGGACGTAGTTGGCTTCCCGGTTCACCGATGTGCGCCACGCGTACTGGCCATCGCTCACCCCGGGGGTCTCGGTTCCCACCACGTAGGTGTTCCAATCGATGTTGCCCGGGAAGCGGATGTTGGCATCGGCGCCGTAGACGCGGTTGTAGTCGTCGGCCCCGGTCTCACCGCGAGCGGACCGGTTCATGAAGATGGCCCCGATGTCGGACCCCGCTCCGACGTTCTGGCGCAGGCGCACCACGCCGTAGTCGCTACCCAGCACGCCATCCACGGCGTCCGTGCGCATCATGATGGCGCCGATGTTGGTGTTGCCCACCCGCCCCGTCAGCCGTCCGCCGGCCGTGATGGGGATGGCGCGCCCGTCGTCGGCCACGCCCACCCGGCGCGAGAAGAACAGCAGGAGGTCTTCGTCCGGAGTGGGCACCGCGAACGTCCGGTTGTTGCGGACCGCGTCTCCCAGATAGAAGAGGCCGGAGTTCTCCAGAAAGAACTCTCGCTTTTCGGGGAAGAACTGGCTGAACTGGGTGAGGTTCACCTGCTGGACGTCGGCCTCCACCTGGGCGAAATCCGGATTCACCGTGAGGTCCAGGGTGAAGGCGTTGAGGACGCCGGCCTTCACGTCCACCCCGGCCTCCCTTCGGGTGCCGTATTCCTCCACGCCCGTGGCGCGTGCGGTGGCTCCCAGCACGTAGGGTTTCACGCGCAGGTCCCGACCGCCCGACGCCTGAGGAAGGCCAAGAAGGTCACCGGCCAGGGAAAGGCGGGTGAGCGTGAAGGACCGGGGCACCGGCGACCAGTAGGCCAGCTCGTTCTTGCGACGGATCCGGCGACTGAAGTTGATGCCCCAGGGACGGTCCACGCCTTCGTCGAAGCGCAGCGCCGTGAATGGAATGGACATCTCCGTGACCCACCCGTCCGCAACGCGCCGGGAACGAACGTTCCAGACCGCATCCCAACTGGCGTTGATCTCCCGTCCCTCGTTGGCCACCTGTTGGTCCCCCCGAGCTCCCTCCGGGTTCGTCATGAACACGTACCCGTTCCGGCGGTCGTGGAAGGTGTCCAGGATCACCGAAAAAGCATCCTGACCGGTCTCGCTGAAGTCCTTCTTGATGTCGTTGACCACCAAGGCGTCGGGATCCGTGTCGTAGAGGTACGCACCGATGTAGAGGTTGCGGCCGTCGAAGGCCACGCGAACCTCCGTGCGCTCGGTGGCGGCCTGGCCTTCCCGGGGTTCGGCCTGGACGAAGCCCGTGACGGGGCGCGCCCGCTGCCACACCTCGTCGTCCAGGACCCCGTCGAGGCGGAGAGGCTCACGGACCTCGACGGCTTCGACGCGAAGCCGATCTGCTTCGGAGCGGGAGGCGGCGATCTGAGCGGAGGCGGGTAGGCCCCCGGCCAGCGTCAGGCCGAAGGCGAGCAGGAGTCGGGCAGAACGGCGCAACGGTTGAGCCTCCGCGGCAGTGGTGCGACAAACGGCGCCAATGTGGAGGCGACTGCGCCTATTTGAAAGTCAGGAAATCTACTCTTTCCCGATCCTTCGTCTGGAGCGGGGCTCGTCGCCGCCGCGAGCCAACTGCTCGATCTGCCCCAGAAGCGTGTCGGATCCGGCCTCGCTCGCCCCGAACAAACCATCGTCGTTGTCGTCGCCGTCCAGGCGATCGGCCGCATTGTGCAGGTTGAGCCAGAGATCGAACCGCTCGCTCGCCCGCATGACCGAGTAGAACAGTCGAGGGCGGCGGCCGCCACCTGCTATGAAGTCGAGGATCATCGCCCCGGAGGACGCGAAGATCACCACCATGTCATGGATGCCGTCCAGCCACAGCTTCAACTGGAAGATCATGAAATCGCGGAACGTGACGCCCCGCGTTGCCACCGTCATTGTTCGCTTTCTCTTTCTGCTCATATGGGAAATCTGGCATCTTGCCGTCCTTCTCGCACGCATCCCTACGGCGATAAGCCTCCGAGGGTTCAACGTCGGGGGGGGTACCGGGGGTCCAACTGCCAGGAACCTTGACCGCGGGGTGACGTATGGAAATGGACCCGCGGCCCTCCCCGACCCTCAGCGCTCGAGACATGCGGACTCCCTCCCGTGCCAGCTCCACCCTGGCGGTTCTCGTCGTCTCCGCATGCGCAGCGGCATGCGATACGCCGGAGAACGAGGTCCCGGCGCCCCCGGGCTCCGGAGTCATGGCGCAACAGGTCCCGCCCGGGGCACCTCCCGGCATCCGTCGGCCGGCCCGAGAGGACCCCGGGGACATGGCCCTCCGCCTGCCACCCCAGGACGAACCGCCGGGGCACCACGCCTTCTATTGGACCCGGGCCGTCTATTCTGGAGGCCGGGGCGGATGGCGCCGGGGTGGATCCTGGGCGACGGACTTTCCCAAGGGTGACCGTCAGTTCCTCGTGGTGCTCCGGCGCCTCGTGCGACTGGATGCGTATCCGTGGGAGAACGCCGTCGGCCTGGCCGACCCCAACCTCCGCCGCTTCCCTCTGATCTATGCCGTGGAGGTGGGCTACATGGACCTCACCCCCGAAGAGGTCCATGGGCTGCGCGACTACCTGAACGCAGGCGGGATGATGGTGGTGGACGATTTCTGGGGTTCACGGGAGTGGGCCCAGTTCGAGTACAACATGCGGAGAGTGCTCCCGGGCCGACCCATCGTGGAGCTGCCCTCCGATCACCCGATGTTCACCACCTTCTACGACATCACCGAGATCAAGCAGGTCCCCAACGTCCGCCAGGCCGCTTGGGGCGGCCCCACCTACGAACGGGACGGGTATACACCTCATGTGCGCGCCATCCTCGACGACCACGGGGAGATCATGGTGCTCATCAACTGGAACACGGACCTGGGCGACGCTTGGGAGTGGGCGGAGGACCCGAGATATCCCCTCGAGTATTCGACCTATGCCTATGAAATCGGATCGAACATGATCGTGTACGGCATGAGCCACTGATCCCCCGACGACCGGAAATGGACCGCCTTTTCGAGTTCCTCTTCAAGTACCGTCCCCTGGTCTTCGAGCAGGGCGACTTCGCCTTCACGGCGCCGTCGTCCGTGCGCCTGTGGATCCTGGCGGCGGGACTGGCTGGAATTCTCGCCGTGGCCACATACACGGTGGCGAGGGGAAAGGCGGGACGTGGAGAGCGCACCGCCATGGCCGCTCTCCGCGTCGCCCTGCTGGCGATCCTGGTCTTCAGCCTTCTGCGCCCGGCCCTGATTCTGTCCACGGTCGTCCCGCAGCAGAACTTCCTGGGGATCCTGATCGACGACTCCCGCAGCATGCAGCTCCCCGACCAGGACGGTCGTCCACGTTCGGACTTCGTGGCCCAAGCGTTCACCCCTGGCGAGAGTGCCCTCCTCGAGGAGTTGGCCGACCGGTTCACGCTGCGCTTCTTCCGGTTCTCGTCGGCCACCACCCGCCTGGACGACCTGGCCGAACTCACCTACGGGGGCACCCACACCCATCTGAGCGACGCGCTCAATGCGGCCCGGGAGGAACTGGCCGGAATCCCGCTCTCGGGACTGGTGCTGGTGTCGGACGGAGCGGAGAACGGCACCCGGCCGCTGTCGGAAACCCTGGTGCCCCTCCAGGCCGCCGGAATCCCGGTGTTCACCGTGGGACTCGGCGAGGAGTCGGTCTCCCCGGACATCGAAGTGGGGCAGGTCGAGCTGCCGCGCACCATCCTGGAGGGGTCGACCCTCCTGGTGGACGTGGTCGTGACGCAGACAGGCCTCGGCCAGCGCACCGTCCCCCTCATCGTGGAGGACGCCGAGCGGATCCTGGCGGAAGAGGAGGTCACCCTGGGTCCCGACGGAGAGCCCGTCGTGGTCCGCGTCGGGTTCGAGCTCGACCGCAACGGTCCCCGCCGGGTGCGCTTCCGCATCCCGGTGCAGGAAGGGGAGCGGGTGGATCGAAACAACGCCCGTGACGTCCAGGTGGAGGTCCGTGGGAGTCGCGAGAAGATCCTGTATTTCGAGGGGGAGCCGCGGTTCGAGGTGAAGTTCATGCGACGCGCTGTCGCCGATGACGAGAACCTCCAACTCGTGGTCCTGCAGCGCACGGCCGAGAGCAAGTTCCTGCGCCTGGACGTGGATACAGGGGACGAACTGCTCGGGGGGTTTCCGCGGAGCAGAGAGGAACTCTATCGGTATCGAGCCCTCATCCTGGGCAGCGTGGAGGCGTCCTTCTTCTCCCACGACCAGCTCCAGATGATCGCGGACTTCGTTTCGGAGCGGGGCGGCGCCCTTCTCATGCTGGGTGGCCGAAGCGCTTTCGCCGAAGGCGGTTGGGCAGGCACCCCCGTGGAAGAGGTGCTGCCGGTCTTCCTGGACGATCCCGCCGGCGGCCCCGACGGATCCCTGGCGGAAGTGAGGGTGGCGCCCACCCCCGCCGGGAGCGCGCACCCCGCGCTCCAGTTGGGCCAGAGCCTGGAGGACTCGGGGGCCCGGTGGGCGGACCTTCCACCCCTCACCGTCGTGAACCAGGTGACCCGGACCCGCCCCGGAGCAACCACACTCCTGACAGGATCCGGAGTGGACGTCCCTACTCCTCAGGTGATCCTGGCCCACCAGCGATACGGCCGGGGAAAAGCCCTCGCCTTCACCGCCCAGGACTCGTGGCTCTGGCAGATGCACGCCGACGTGCCCCTGGAAGACCAGAGCCACGAGAATTTCTGGCAGCAGGTCCTCCGGTGGATGGTGGACGGCGTTCCCGATGCGGTCTCGGCCGCCGTCGCCCGCGAGCAGGTCGAGTCGGGCGAGCCCGTCCGCCTGGTGGCCAACGTGGGCGACTCCACCTACATCGAGGTGAACGACGCCGAGGTGGTGGCGCGCACGACCAGCGCATCAGGGCTGGTGACCGAGGTGCCGGTGACGTGGACGGTCGAGCGCGACGGGGAGTACGCCGTGGACCTCCGACCCGAAGAGGAGGGAGACTACACGGTGGAACTCACCGCAACCCGGGACGGGCGCGTGCTGGGATCGGACGTGACGTACCTCCACGTGGCTCCCAGCGACGAGGAGTTCTTCGGCGCCGGACGCAGGACCCAACTGCTGGAGCGGGTCGCACGGGAGACAGGGGGGCAGTTCTACACACCGGAAACCGTGGGAAGCCTCGCCGACGACATCAGCGTGACGGGGGCGGGCGTCACCTTGGTGGAGGAACGGGACCTCTGGGACATGCCCGTCCTCTTCCTCGGCATGCTCCTGCTCATGGGCGCGGAGTGGGGCTACCGCCGGCAAAGGGGGATGCCATGAAGGGTCGCCTCGTCGCCGTCGGCCTGGTCGCTGCGGCTACCGTGCTGTGCATGGCGCCCGTCGCCGCCCAGACCACGCGGGCGCTGGTGGTCGTGGGGCTGGGTGGCACCTCCGAGTACCGGGAGCGCTTCACCAACTGGGCTGTGGAGCTGCAGGCCGCCCTGACCCGGACCGGGGGAATCCCGGTCGAGGACGTCGTGGTCCTGGCCGAGCGCTCGGACGCGGCGCCCGGCGTGGTGAAGGACCGATCCACCAGGGAGAACGTCGTGGCGGCCCTGGGCGACCTGGCCCGCCGCTCGGGCTCCGCCGACCGCCTCCTCGTTGTCCTCATCGGCCATGGAACGGCCCAGGGGGACGAGGGGCAGTTCAACCTTCCGGGACCCGACATCTCCGGGGAGGAACTGGCGGCCGCCCTCGCAGCCTTTCCCACCCAAACGGTGGCGGTCGTCCACACGGGCAGCGCAGGCGGCAGCTTCGTTGCGCCCCTGTCGGGCCCGAACCGCATTACGCTGTCCGCCACGCGTACGTCCCGGGAGCGCAACGCCACGGAGTTCGCCGGCTACTTCGTGGAAGCGCTCACCGGCGACGCCGCCGACCTGGACAAGGACGGGCAGGTCTCGCTGTTGGAGGCCTTCACGTACACCCGCGCCGAGGTCGCCCGGCACTACGCCGAAGAGAACGAGCTCCTCACGGAGCACGCGCTTCTGGACGACAACGGCGACGGCGAGGGGAGCCCCGACCCAGGGCCCGAGGGCGGGGACGGACGGCTGGCCAACGCGTTCAGGCTGGGCGGTGGCGCCGAGACGGCGGTACGGACCACCGACGATGCCGTGCTGAACCAGCTGCTCCGGGAACGCGAGGAGATCCAGGCGCGCATCGACGCGCTGCGGACGCGGCGAGGCTCCATGAGCCAGGAGGCCTACGACACCGCCCTGGAGGAGATCCTGGTCGAGTTGGCCCTCAAGACCCGGGAGATCCGCGCCCGGGAAGGGGGCGGGTCATGAGGCGGGCGATCCTGACCGGGGCGTTGATCTCGTTGACCACGGCGGCGCCCCTGGCCGTCGGCGCGCAGACCCTGGCGGAGGCCCGCTCGTCCCTTCGCGCCGGGGAATACGACGACGCGGCGTCCGCCTACCGGCGTCTCCTACGCCAGGACGGGACCGCCCTGGAGGCACGCCGCGGCCTGGTCGAGGCGCTGGCCTTCCAGGGCCGCTACGAAGACGCCGAGGGCGTGGCCCGCCAGGCGCCGGACGCCCTGGCGAACGCCCTGGGCGAAGTGCTCCTGCTGCGCGGCAAGCTCGACGAAGCCGAGGCGGCGTTCCGCCGGGGTGCGGAGGCGCCCGGCCCCGACCGCCTCACGGCAGCCGTGAACCTGGCCGACCTGCTGTTCAGACGTGGACGCGTGGAGGAGGCGATGGCCGACTTCGACGCCTTCATCGACGTGTACAACAACGCCGACGGGCGCCTCTCGCCACGGGACCTGGTGGCGGTGGGCCGGGCGGTGCACGCCCTGGGCCGCACCGACCCCGTTCTGTTCCAGGACGCGCTGCGGGCCTTCGACGAGGCGGCGCGCCTGGACCCGGGGTGGACCGAGCCCGCCGTCCGCACCGGGGACCTGTTCCTGGAGAAGTACCAGAGCCCCGAAGCCAAAGCGGAATACCAGAAGGTACTGGACGCCAACCCACGTGATCCCCGCGCCCTCATGGGGATGGCCTTCGCCCTGGACTTCGACGGGTCCGGCGGCGCTCGGGAGCAGGCCATGGCCGCCCTGGAGGTGAACCCGGATCTACCCGAGGCTCACGCGTTCCTGGGTCGCCTCCTGGTGTCCCGTGAAGACTATGCCCAGGGCGCGGCCGAAGCGCAGAAGGCCCTGGCCGTGAACCCCTCTTCGCTGGAGGCCATCTCGGTGTTGGCCGCGGCCCAGTACCTCTCGGACGATCTGGCCGCATTCCGCGAGACCCGTGCCCGTGCCCTGGCCCTCAACCCCAGATACCCCGATCTGGACGGCACAGTGGCCGAGCTGGCCGTCCATGTTCGCAGATACCAGCAGGCGGTGGAACGGGCCGCCGCGGCGGTGGCCCTCGACTCCCTCTCCTGGCGTTCCTGGGGGACGCTGGGCATGAACCAGCTGCGGACCGGCGCGATCCCCGAGGGGCGCGCGAGCCTGGAGCGGGCCTTCTCAGGCGACCCGTACAACCCGTGGTTCAAGAACAACCTGGACCTCCTGGACACGTTCGACCGATTCGAATCGGTCCGGACGCCGCACTTCGAGCTCTTCCTCCACGGGACCGAGGCCGAACTGCTGGCCCCCTACGTGTCGGCCATGGCGGAAGAGGCCTATGACTCCCTGTCCCGGCGCTACGGCGCCGAGCCGCCCCTCCCGGTTCGGGTGGAGCTGTATCCCAGTCACGCGGACTTTTCCGTGCGCACCCTGGGCGAAACCGGCCTGGGGGCCCTGGGCGTGACGTTCGGAAGCCTCGTCGTCATGGATTCGCCCTCAGCCAGACAGAGGGGGGAGTACAACTGGGCCTCCACCCTCTGGCACGAGATGGCCCACGTATTCCACCTGGCCATGACGGAGCACCGGGTGCCCCGGTGGTTCTCCGAGGGGCTCTCCGTGCATGAGCAGCGGGCCGGGCGTCCGGGGTGGGGACACCAACCGTCCATCCCCTTCCTGCAGGCGCTGCGCACGGGACGACTGAAGAAGGTGAGCGACCTCAACGACGGCTTCATGCGCCCCGAGTACCCGGAGCAGGTGATCTTCTCCTATTACCAGGCGTCGCTGGTCTTCCAACTCCTCGAGGAGACCCACGGCTACGACGCCATCCGCACCATGCTGGCGGGATACCGCGAGGGCCGGAGCACCGAGGAACTGCTGGACGCCGTTCTCGGGACAACCGCCGACCGCCTCGACGACGACTTCGACCGGTACCTCCGGAACCGCTTCGCCGGACCCCTGGCCGCGCTGGCCCCCGTGGGCGATCCGCCCCCGGCGGAGGCCGGCATCCCGGCCCTGGAAGAGTACGTCCGAGCCCACCCCGGCGACCTGGTGGGGCGGCTGCGTCTGGGCGCGCTCCTGACGCGGGACCAACGCTATGCGGAGGCGCGCCCCCATCTGACCGAAGCGCTGCGCATGTTTCCCGAGTACGGGGGACCCGACAGTCCCTATCGGTATCTGGCCCAGATCCACGAGGCCCAGGGGGACCGGGTCCGCGCCGCCGCTGCGCTGGCCCGCCTCAACGCCCTGTCCGAATCCAATTACGACGCCCTCGTGAAGGAAGCTGCCCTTCTGGAGGAGTTGGATCGACCGGGGGATGCCGCAGTGGCGCTGGGACGGGCGGTGCAGGTATACCCCTACGAGATGGACCTCCACACCCGTCTGGCCACCCTGGCCGCCGGAGCCGGCGACCATGGAACGGCGGTCCTGGAACGGCAGGCCGTGGTTGCGCTGGCGCCCGCGGACCGGGCACAAGCCCTGTATCGCCTGGCCGTGGCCCAGCGCGACGCGGGCGATCGGGCCGGCGCCCGCCGCTCGGTGCTTCGAGCACTCGAGGTGGCCCCCAACTACGACGCTGCCCTGGAACTGCTCCTGGAGCTCCGGGGCGTGGGAGGGGGCGCATGAGTGCGCTGAGACTCGCGGCCCTGCTGGCCGGGGGCCTTGCGGTGGCGACCGGGGGATACGCGGTGAGCCGTGAAGTCCCGTGGGGCGGCGCGGCGTCGGAAGCGCCGGCTCCGGCCGGGCCACCCACACCCCAGGACATCGAGAGCCTCAACTCGCCCTACGACGGGAAAGTCCACTTCGTGCGCATCATGTACACCCCGGCCCGGCGGGGACGCGGCTTCGGTCGTGGCTTCGGGGGCCGGGAGCCCATGTGGGCCCACGACTACCCTCGGGGCGAGCGCAACTTCATGAAGATCATCGACGAGATGACGGACATCCATCCGTTGGTGGACGGATCCAACATCCTCGCCCTGGACGACCCCCGGCTCTTCCTGTACCCCATCGCGTACATCGTGGAGGTGGGATCGTGGGAGCCCACGGACACCGAGGTCGAGGGACTGAGCCAGTACCTCCAGAAGGGCGGCTTCCTCATCGTGGACGACTTCCGGGACCCCTGGAACCTGTCCTGGTTCATGGAGCAGATGGGTAAGGTCCTGCCGGGAACCCAGTTCGTCGAACTCGACGGCACCCATGAGATCTTCGATTCGTTCTTCCGGATCGATCCACATCAGGTCATCCCGCCCTACGGCCCGCAGACGCCCGTGTGGTACGGGCTCTTCGAGGACAACGACCCCGAGAAGCGACTCATGGTCATCGTGAACTACGACAACGACATCTCGGAGTACTGGGAGTTCAGCGACCTGGGGTACTACCCCATCGACCTGTCCAACGAAGCCTACAAACTCGGGGTCAACTACCTCGTGTACGCTCTGACCCACTAAACGGAGAACCACCTTGGCGGACGACGCGATCGGAACCGTGCACATCGAGGGCCCCGACGACGTGGCGCTGGCGGACCGCATGAAGAGCGGCCGTGAGCAGATCATCCAGGAACTGCGCAAGCTCATCGTGGGCCAGGACGAGGTCATCGAGCAGGTCCTGCTGACGCTCTTCGTGGGGGGGAACAGCCTCCTCATGGGTGTGCCGGGCCTGGCGAAGACGCTGCTCATCCACACCATCGCCCAGGTGCTGGACCTGCGCTTCAGCCGCATCCAGTTCACCCCGGACCTCATGCCTTCGGACATCACGGGCACGGACCTCATCCAGGAGGACGCCGCCACCGGTCGCCGCGAGATGGTGTTCGCCCCGGGGCCGGTATTCAGCAACATCGTCCTGGCCGACGAGATCAACCGGACGCCGCCCAAGACCCAGGCCGCGCTCCTGGAGGCAATGCAGGAGCACCGGGTCACGGTTCAGGGACGCACCTACACGCTGGACGAACCCTTCTACGTGTTCGCCACGCAGAACCCCATCGAGCTGGAGGGCACATACCCCCTCCCCGAAGCCCAGCTCGACCGCTTCATGTTCGAGATCGTCATCGAGCACATGTCCCGCGGCGAGGAGATGGAGGTGGTGCGCACCACCACCGGCATCCTGGATCCCACGTTCAGCCACGCGGTCACCGGTCCCGACCTGGTGGCCTTCCAGAAGCTGGTCCGGCGCGTTCCGGTATCCGACGAGGTCCTCCAGTACGCCGTGGATCTGGCGCGCGCCAGCCGCCCCGGCGACGGAGCTCCCGAGTTCGTCAGGAAGTGGGTGGCGTACGGCGCTTCCGTGCGCGCGGCCCAGTACCTGGTCTTGGGGGCGAAGGCGCGAGCGGTCACCCGGGGACGCGACCACGTGACCTTCGGCGACATCCAGTCGCTGGCGTTTCCCGTGCTGCGCCACCGGATTCTGACCAACTTCCATGCCGAGTCGGAAGGACGGTCGTCGGGCGAACTCATCGCCATGCTCCTGGACGCCGTGCCCGTCCCCTCTTCGGGAATGTAGGGGGCGATGGTGGCCGCCCACGCCCGCGCCCGCGCTTCGGCCTCGGGAGCCCAGTTCCTCGATCCCGCCGTCCTGGCGCGCATCGACAATCTGGAGCTGCTGGCGCGCACCGTGGTGGACGGCTTCCTGAGTGGGCTCCACCGCTCGCCCTATCTGGGCTTCAGTCTGGACTTCGCGGAACACCGTCCCTACATGCCCGGCGACGACATCCGGCGCATCGACTGGAAGCTCTTTGGCCGCACGGACCGACACTACATCAAGCTGTTCGAGGCGGAGACCAACGCGAACTTCGCGGTGCTTCTGGACGTGTCCAGCTCCATGGGCTATTCGAGCCACGAGGTGACCAAACTGGACTACGCACGCTACCTGGCGGCGGCGCTCCTCTTCTTCTGCAACCGCCAGCGCGACCGGGTGGGGCTGGTCACCTTCGACCACGAGATCGTGGAGTACGTGCCGTCGTCCATGAAGAACTTCAACACGGCGCTGCATGTGCTCGACCGCGCGACGTCGGGGCGGCCGGGCTCGCTGCGCGCGCCCCTCCTCACCGTGACGGAACGCCTGCGGCGGAAGGGGATCCTGGTCCTGATCTCCGACTTCTATCAGGAACCCGAAGAGATCATGGCGTCCGTGGTGCCGCTGAGAGGCAGAGGGCACGATGTCATCGTGTTCCACGTCCTGGACCCGGCCGAACTCACCTTCCCGTTCCAGGACGCCTCGGCCTTCGAAGACCTGGAGTCGGGCGAGCAGATACCCGTGATACCGGATAAGCTGCGCGATGAATACATGCGCCTCCTCGCCGCCCACGTGGCCGAGTTGGAGCGGCGCTTCAACGGCAGCGGCATAGACTACAAAGTGCTGGACACCTCCAAGCCTCTGGACCTGGCCCTCTTCTCGTACCTGTCCGCCCGAGAGCGGCTTAGTCGGATCCGATGAGCCTGACGTTCCTCGTCCCGCTCTTCCTCCTGGGCCTGGCCGGGATCGCGGTCCCGGTCATCCTCCACCTCACCCGTCGGCAGCGCCGACGCGTGGTGGCGTTCCCGTCGCTCATGTTCCTCGAGAAGATCCCTTTCCAGGAGCAGCGCCGACGGCGGATCCAGAACTGGCTTCTCCTGTCTCTGCGCGCCCTGGCTCTGGGACTCCTCGCCCTGGCGTTCGCCCGGCCCTTCCTCGAGGACGCCGACACGACGGCGGCGGGAGGAAGCGGCCCCCGGGAAGTGGTGGTCCTCCTGGACCAGTCGTACAGCATGGGAATCGGAGGCCAATGGAATCGGGCGCAGGACGCAGCCCGCAACGTTCTTCAGAACCTGGGGCCCATGGACCGGGCCAGCCTGGTGGTGTTCTCCCAGGGTGCCCGCGTGCTGGCCCGGAGCACCTCGGACGTCATGCGCATCCGGGGCGCCGTGGACACCGTCCAGGTGGGATCGGGCGTCACCCGCTACGGTCCGGCCCTGAAGACGGCTCAGGCCATTCTCGAGGAATCCGGACTGCCGGGCCGGGAGGTGGTCCTCATCTCCGACTTCCAACGAGGCGGATGGCGGGGAGATGAAGGGGTGAGCCTTCCGCCGGGCTCGGTGGTGACCACGGTGCCCGTCCAGGACGCCATCCCCGAGAACGCTCTGGTGTCCGACGTGGCGCTGGTCCGCCAGGCGGCCAACGGCAGGGAGCGCGTCACACCCACGGCGCGGATCGTGCGCCAGGGCGGCGCAGCTTCGGCCCGGATCTCCGTGGCACTGGAGTTGGAGGGGAAGGATATCCAGACCCGTACCGTGGACATCAGCCCCGACGGGGCGGCGGTGGTGACGTTCTCCCCGTTCACGCTGTCCCAGCCCCACACCCGGGGCACGGTGCGCATCCCCGACGATGCAATGGACGCGGACGACGCCCGCCATTTCGTCCTGTCGCCGGGGAGCGCCACCTCCATCCTCATCGCCGAGGGCGGCCGCGCGGGTGCCGACGCCAGCCTTTACCTCCGTCGAGCCCTGGAGACCTCCGACGAAGGACGCTTCTCCGTCCGCGTCCGCCGGGGCGACGCGGTGCGGCCGACGGACCTGGACGGAACCGACGTCCTCATCCTCAACGACACGCGCCTGGACGGCGCGTCGGCCGAGTCGATCCGCGGCTTCGTCGATGCCGGAGGCGGCGTCCTGGTCATCCTGGGGGAGGC
This sequence comes from Longimicrobiales bacterium, assembly GCA_035458765.1. Lineage (GTDB taxonomy): Bacteria > Gemmatimonadota > Gemmatimonadetes > Longimicrobiales > Gaopeijiaceae > SZUA-318. The sequence goes on along the minus strand of DATHZE010000202.1, from coordinate 10,865 downwards.
GGCATCGTGGCCGGCCTCCGCCCGGGATCTCTTGCCCGGCGCGCCCGGGGCCGTGGAGGATCGGGCCGAAGGTCGGGGCGGCCGCCTGGGCTTCCTCGAGTACGATCATCCGGTCTTCGACGTCTTCGCCGGGCCGCGGAGCGGAGACTTCAGCGGCGCCCGCTTCTATCGGGCCCGTAGCCTGGCCATGGAGGATTCGGCCCAGGTCCTGGCGCGATTCGACGACGGCACCGTGGCCATGGCGGAGCGGACTCTGGGACGTGGGACGGTGGTGGCGTGGACCTCCACCCTCGACCAGTTCTGGAACGACCTCGCCCTGCAGCCGGTCTTTCTTCCCTTCATCCACCGCCTCACCGACCACCTGAGCGGGCATGCCGAAGCCGTGTCCTCCTTCACGGCGGGACAGGTGGTGGATCTGGCCGACGCCGACGCCCTGGAACGGGCCGGCCTGGCATCGGCCGAGGCGGCGGGCTTGGCCGAGGCCGGGGAGCAGGTCGCGCTGACGCCGTCGGGATCCTCTTTCCCGGTGGTGGACAGCCCCGGTCACCGGTACCTGGCCCTGGACGAACGGGGCTTCTACGTGGTCCGTCCTCCCGGCACCGATCCCCAACGCCCGTTCACGCTCGCGGTGAACGTGGATCTGGTGGAGTCGTCCCTGGAGCGCATGGATCCTCAGGAGCTGGCGGCGCAGATCACACCGCCGCCGCCAGCACCAGGCACCGGCACGGCTCTGGAAGCGGTCTCGCTCCGACGCGAGGACCGCGAGCGCCGCCAGTCTTTCTGGCGGTACCTGTTGGCGGGAGCCTTCGCGCTCCTGCTCCTGGAGACGGGTTTGTCCAACTGGTTGTCACGCCGAGGCGGGACCCCAGGACTGGCGGCAGGTTAGGAGAGACGTATCATGGGCGTTCGCCGGAGGGCGGGAGGCATGCATGACTGACGGAAGAGAACGGGCCGCCATCGTCGCGCTGGTGGCGCGCATACGCAGACGGTGGCGCCTGCGTGTGGCGATGCAGGGAGCAGCCCGGGTCCTGCTGCTGACCCTCGCCGTGCTCTTTCTGTCTTCCCTGGCGCTGGAACGCCTGCGCTTCGCTCCCGAAGCCGTCGTCTGGCTTCGCGCCCTGACGTGGGGCACCCTGGCGCTGTCCACCTTGCTCCTTGTCGTCCGCCCGCTCCTGCGCAGGGTCACCCAACGGCAGGTGGCGCTGTACCTGGAGGAGCACGAGCCCACGTTGGACCACGCCATGGTGAGCGCCCTGGAAGCGACCACCGGCAGCGCGGCGTCCCCCGCTCTGACCCGAAGGCTCGCCCGAACGGCCTTGGACAAGGCGCGCGCCGTCCGCAACGGTCGCCGCGTGGAGCAGGCCGGCCTGTACCGCTTCGGCGGCATTCTCACCGTCCTGGCCGTCGCCTCGGTCGCGTTTGCGCTCCTGGGCCCGACCCACGTCCGGACCGGACTTTCCGCGCTTCTCCTGCCGCTGCGGGACGCGGAGTCGGTGAACCCCTACGCCGTGGGCGTGGCGCCGGGCGACGTGACCATCGCCCGGGGGACGGACCAACTGGTGACCGCCGAACTCACGGGGTTCCAGGCCTCGGACGCCTCGGTGTTCACGAGGACGGGGCCAGACGCTCCCTTCCAGCGCCTGAGCATGATCCAGGCCGACGACGGATCCTTCGAGGTGCTGCTCCTGGGGGTCGCGGAACGCACCCAGTATTTCGTGGAATCCAACGGCACCCGGTCGTCCACGTTCACCATCGATGTAGCGGATCTCCCGTACGTGGACCGTCTGGACCTGACGTACAATTTTCCCGCGTATACGGGGCTTCCGCCTCGCACCGTGGAAGACGGCGGCGACGTCGCGGCCCTCCCGGGGACGGTGGTGGAGGTGCGCATCACGCCGACGATCCCGTCCCCGGGCGGCCGCCTGCTTCGGGACGGGAATCCGGGTGGCGACCTCACCGTGGAGTCCGACGGGACGTTGGCGGGGCGCTTCACGGTCGAGGAACGGGGATTCTACGCGGTGGAGTTGGCGCGGGAGGCGAGCCCGGATTCCGACACGGGCATGCTCGTCCCGGCCTCGCCCGAGTACACGATCGACCTCCTCATCGACCAGGAGCCGTCGATCCGGTTCACGAAACCGGGTCGGGACGCGCCGGCATCGCCCATCGAGGAGGTCTACCTGGAGGTCCGAGCCGACGACGACTACGGCGTGGGCGACCTCAGGCTGGTGTACTCCGTCAACGGCGGGCCCGAAGACACCCTCTCCATATTCGAGGGACGCGGCGCACCCATGCCCCAGATCTCCACCGGGCACACGCTCTTTCTGGAGGAGTGGGAACTTGAGCCCGGAGACCTGGTGTCGTACTACGGGCTCGTCAGGGACAACCGGAACCGCAACGGTGGAAAGGCCGTCTCCACCGACATGTACTTCCTGAACATCCGCCCCTTCGAGCGGGCCTACCGTCAGGGCGAGCAGCAAGGGGGGCAACCTCAGGGCGGCCAGGGCGCCACACCGGAGACCGCCCTGTCCGAGCTGCAGCGTCAGATCATCGCGGCCACCTTCAACCTCGTCCGCCAGCGGGACTCGTACGAACCCGGTGAGTTCCGTGAGAACGTCGTGAGCGTGGCCCTGGCCCAGGGCCGCCTGAAGGACCAGGTGGAGACGCTCCTCGAGCGGATGCAGAACCGCGGTCTGGTGGAGTCCGACGCGGGTTTCCGCGACGTCTCGGCCATTCTTCCCAAGGCCACGGAGGCCATGGAGAAGGCCCGGGAGAGCCTGGATGCAGAAGAACTCCGCGACGCCGTGCCCCACGAGCAGAGCGCGCTGCGCTACCTCCAGCAGGCGGAGGAGACCTACGAGCGCTACGTGGTGGAGCAGCAGGACCAGCAGGCCGGTGGTGGCGGGGGCGGCGGCCAGTCCGCTGCGGCGGAGGACCTGGCGGACCTCTTCGAACTTGAGCTCGACAAGCTGAAGAATCAGTACGAGACCGTGCGCCGGGGTGAACAGCAGAGCGCCGACGATCAGGTCGATGAGGTTCTGGAGAAGCTCAAGGAGCTGGCGCGCCGGCAGGAACAGGAAGCCGAGCGCCAGCGCCGTCGAGCACAGCAGGCAGGCCGAGGCGCGCCCCAGGGGGGCGGCGAGGCCCAGAGGGATCTGGCCGAGGAGGCCGAGGAGGCTGCCAGGGAGTTGCAGCGTCTGGCCCGCGAGACGGGCGACGCCCAATTGGAGGACGCGGCCCGGGGGCTTCAAGAGGCGGCGCAGTCCATGCGCAATTCGGCATCGCGGAGCGGTAACGCCGCGTCGGCAGAGGCCGCCGCTGCGAGGGAACGCCTGGAGGAGGCCCGCCGCCGCCTGGAGCAGGCCCAGGAGGACAGGGCGCGTCGGGACGCGGAGCAGGCGCTCCGACAGGTGGACGAGCTTGCCCGGCAGCAGCGCGACGTCCAGCGGGACGTCCGCGATCTCCCGAGCGGCGGCCAGGAGCGCGCCCAGGAGATCGCCCGCCTCCGGGAACGGAAAGACCAGATGACCGACGCGGTGGCCGACCTCGAGCGGGAGTTGGACCGTGCGGCGTCGGTGGCCCGGGCCGAACAGCCCGAGGCCGCCCGGGAACTCCGGGAGGCGGCCGAACAGATCCGGGAATCGAAGCTCAAGGAGAAGCTCCAGTTCTCCAGGGGCACCATCGAACAGTGGGACCCGGAGCAGGCCACGACACTGGAAATGAACATCGAGGCCGACCTGCAGGCGCTTCGTGACCAACTGGAGGCGGCCGCAGACGCCGCCGGTGAGCGCCGGGCGGATCCCCTGGAGCAGGCGCTGGAGCAGACCCGCGATCTGGTGCGGAGCATGGAAGCCATGGACCGGCGCCTCCGTGAGGCCGGCGAGACGCCGCAGGGCCAGGAGGGCCAACCGGGACAGCAGGCCGGGCAGCCTGGTCAGCCCGGACAGCAGCAAGGTCGGCAGGGAGGCCAGCCCACGGGCGACCCCCAGGGGGGAGGCGCCACGCGCGGTGACCCGCGTCAGCGACTGTCCACGGAAGAGATCCGACAGATGCGCCGGGAGTTCACGGAGCGCACGGGCCAGGTCGGCGCGCTCCGGGACCAACTCAGCGAGGCCGGGCGCGACGCCGACGAACTCCGCGCCGTCCTGGAGGCGATGCAACGCCTGCAGCGCGAGGGGATCTACGACAACCCCGCCCAGGTCGCGGGCCTGCAGGAGGAGATTCTCCAGAGCCTAAAGCGCCTGGAGTTCGGCCTGCGCCGCGAGGTGGAAGGCGCTTCGGACCGCCGGGCCGCCCTCACGGGCTCCGACGACGTTCCCGACGCATACCGGAAGCTGGTGGAGGAGTACTACAGGAAGTTGGCGGGCGGCGGCGGGCGAGACCCCGGGCGGTAGGCGACGGCCCGGTCACCCCAGCTCGATCGAACAGGTCGCTGAACCAGGTTCGGCGACCTGTTAGATTGTCCGGCTCGGAAATCCACACCTTTGCCGGACCCGGAAAGACATGAGCGGACCGCAGTTCATCTACCACATGCACCGCCTCTCGAAGATCGTCCCGCCCAAGCGGGAAATCCTCAAGGGGATCAGCCTCTCTTTCTATCCCGGAGCCAAGATCGGGGTGGTCGGCCCCAACGGCTCGGGAAAGAGCTCCCTGCTCCGCATCATGGCCGGCGTGGACACGGATTTCCTGGGCGAAGCGTGGGCCGCCAAGGGGACGAAGATCGGCTACCTGTCCCAGGAGCCTGAGCTCGACACGAGCCTGGACGTGAAGGGGAACGTGGAGCTGGCGGTGAAAGAGACCCGCGACCTCCTGCGCCGCTTCGACGAAGTCAACCTGAAGTTCGGCGAAGTCTCCACCGACGAGGAGATGAACGCGCTCCTGGAGGAACAGGCCAAGCTCCAGGACCGCATCGATCACGTCGGGGCGTGGGACCTCGATCGGCAGTTGGAGATCGCAATGGACGCCCTGCGCCTCCCGCCGGGCAACGCCGACGTCACCACCCTGTCCGGCGGTGAGCGCCGGCGCGTGGCCCTCTGTCGCGTGCTGCTGGAACAGCCGGACATGCTCCTCCTGGACGAGCCCACCAACCATCTGGACGCCGAGTCGGTGGCGTGGCTGGAGCACCACCTGGCCGCGTTCACGGGCACCATCGTGGCCATCACCCACGACCGGTACTTCCTGGACAACGTCGCCGAGTGGATCCTGGAGCTGGATCGCGGAGAGGGCATCCCCTGGAAGGGCAACTACACGTCGTGGCTGGAACAGAAGAGCGAACGCCTGCGCATGGAGGAGAAGCAGGAGTCGGCCCGGCAGAAGACGCTGGAACGGGAGCTGGAGTGGGTGCGCATGTCCCCCCGGGCACGTCACGCCAAGGGGAAAGCACGCGTCACGGCCTACGAAGAGCTGGTTTCCGCCGATGAACGGGAGCAACTCCGCACCGCAGAGATCCTCATTCCGAAGGGGCCGCGACTGGGCGGCACCGTGATCCGGGCGCAGGGGCTCACCAAGGCTTTCGGTGACAACCTGCTTCTCGACGACGTCTCCTTCGACGTCCCACCCGGCGCCATCGTGGGAATCATCGGCGGAAACGGCGCCGGAAAGACCACGCTCTTCCGCATGATCGTGGGCGACGAAAAGCCCGGCGACGGCACGCTGGAGGTTGGACAGACGGTCCAACTCTCCTACGTGGATCAATCCAGGGACGCACTGAACCCGGACAAGACGGTCTTCGACGAGGTCAGCGGCGGCGCCGACATCCTCTACTTCGGCCGCGCCGAGGTGAATCCGCGGGCATACCTGTCATGGTTCAACTTCCGCGGCGCCGACCAACAGAAGAAGGTCGGCGTGCTCTCCGGCGGTGAGCGCAACCGGCTTCACCTGGCCAAGCTGCTCAAGACGGGCGGCAACGTCATGCTCCTGGACGAACCCACCAACGACCTGGACGTGGACACGCTCCGGGCCCTGGAGAACGCCATCCTGGATTACGCCGGCTGCGTCCTGGTCATCTCCCACGACCGTTGGTTTCTGGACCGGATCGCCACCCACATCCTGGCGTTCGAGGGTGACTCGCAGGTGACGTGGTTCGAGGGCAACTACCAGGAATACGCCGAGGACCGTCACCGCCGCCTGGGAGACGAGGCGGACCAGCCCCACCGGGTGAAGTACCGGAAGCTCGTGCGCGACTGACGACATCGTTGCGACGGATACCACGGGGGGCCGGGGTTCACACCCCTGCCCCCCGCGGGCATATTTGGGCTTGTGTCGCCGCCGCCGCCACAACCACCCGGGCAGCTCAGGCGTCTCAGGGATGTGTGGGATCGTGGACGGGCGGACTTCGGAGGACACCTGCTATGCGGATGATTGAACACCTGGCGGTGCTGGCCCTGATGGCTCCCGGGGCCCTGGCGGCTCAGGCGACGGGAGTCGCGGAGCAAGGAGAGCGGCCCGTCGTGAGGGCGGTGCGGGCGACGGGACCCATGCACGTCGATGGCCGTCTGGACGAGGCGTCATGGTCGCTGGCCGAACCGGTGACCGGCTTCACCCAGGTGGATCCCGAGGAAGGCCAACCGGTGAGTGAGGCCACCGAGGCGCGGATCCTCTACGACGACGAAGCCCTCTACATCGGCGTCCGCCTCCACGACCGCCAGAAGCCCTCCCAACGATTGGGACGCCGGGACATGGACCTCATGGACTCGGATTGGCTCGGCGTGGTCATCGACTCCTACCACGACCACCGCACCGCCTTCTCCATGGACCTGAACCCAGCCGGCGTGCAGCGCGACGCCGTGAAATCCATGGGTGCACGGGGAACCGAGCAGGACGACCTCTCGTGGGATGCGGTGTGGGAGGCGAAAGCCACCGTGGACGAGGGCGGTTGGACGGCCGAGTACCGCATCCCCTTCAGCCAGCTTCGCTTCGGCAGTGCGCCCGACCAGACGTGGGGCATCCAGCTCGAGCGCGTCATCGGGCGCCGAAGGGAATACTCGGTTCTGGCCTTCACGCCGAAGAGCGAGCCGGGCGGGATTCCCACCTACGGCCACCTGGTGGGCCTGAGCAGCATCGAGCCCGGCAACCGGCTGGAGGTGCTGCCCTATGCGGTGGCCCGCTCCGAACGCGTCGATCCGGGCGCCAATCCGTTCCGCACCGATTCGGAGTATTTCGGCTCCGGGGGCGTGGATCTCCTGTATCGGGTCACGTCGGATTTCGCGGTGAACGCCAGCATCAACCCCGACTTCGGGCAGGTCGAGGTGGACCCGGCGGTGGTGAACCTGTCGGTCTACGAGACATTCTTCGAGGAGAAGCGTCCCTTCTTCATCGAGGGAAGCGAGATCTTCGGCTTCGGCCGCAACACGTCGGGTGGGCAACTCTTCTACACGAGGCGCATCGGGCGCCGTCCTCAGTTGGGCCCGCCCACCGGGGCGGCGGACGTTCCCAACGCCGTGACCATTCTGGGCGCCGCCAAGGTCAGCGGAAAGACCGCTTCGGGTTGGTCGCTGGGGATCATCGAAGCGGTCACCGACCGGGAGGACGCACGGTTCAGGACGACGACGGGCGAGAATGACATCTTTGCGGTGGAGCCCCTGAGCAACTACCTGGTGGCCCGGGCGCGAAAGGACTCGAACGAGGGTCGATCGTCCATCGGCGGCATCGTCACCGCGGTGAACCGGGATCTGGTCACGGGTCCTCTCCAGGATGCCCTTCGCTCCTCCGCGTACGCGGGCGGCTTGGACTTCCGGGCCGAGTCGGCGAGCAGGGCTTGGGTCGTCCTGGGCTCAGCGGCGTTCTCGCGTGTCGCGGGCACGCCGGAGGCAATGACGCGCGTCCAGACGGCCGGGAACCACTTCTTCCAGCGCCCCGACGCCGAACACCTCGCCGTAGACGAAGCAGCCACGTCCCTGAGCGGCTACTCGATCGGGGCTTCGGTCACGCGCCAGGGGGGCACCCATTGGCGTGGCAACGTGGCGGTGGCCGCCACTTCACCGGCGTTCGAAGTGAACGACCTCGGTTATCAGAACCGCACCGACCGTCGCGACTTGGCCGCGGGACTCACCTACCAGGAGAACCAGCCGGGCTCGTTTCTACGGAACTGGGCCCTCAACTCCAACTTCCGCGTCGAGCACAACTACGACTGGGAACGGATCCTCGGCGTCACGGGACTCCAGTTCACGTTCCGGACGCTGGAATTCTGGGGCGGCGCCATCGGGGTGACGCGGTTTCTCACGGCCAACGACGACCGGAACACCCGCGGCGGCCCCATCCTGGAACGGCCGGCACAGACCACCGGCTACATCCACGTGGGTTCGGACAGCCGCAAGAAGGTCTCGATCTTCACCACCATCGACGGCGGAAGGGGTGACTACGGCGCCTGGGCGGGCGGCCTCAACCTCACCGCCATCATCCGTCCGTCGGAGCGCTGGAACCTCCGCGTCGGGCCCTCGTTCGACAGGAATAGGACCCCCGCTCAATATGTCGGCACGGTACCGAGCGCCGAGGCCGTGAACACGTACGGCGCCTACTACCTGTTCGCGCCGCTGGTGCAGACCACGCTGGCCATGGAGACCCGTCTGGACGTGACCTTCACGCCCAAACTCTCCTTCCAGCTCTACGCTCAGCCCTTCATTTCCAGCGGAGACTACGGTGATGTTGGGTCATTGGACGCGCCCAAGGGCTTCACCTTCACGCCTTGGGACGGCTCGACCGGAAACCCGGACTTCAACTACCGGTCGCTCCGCGGCACCGCGGTGCTGCGTTGGGAGTACCGGCCGGGATCGACTCTCTACGTGGCCTGGCAGCAGGCCCGCTCGGACTATGCGGCCGGCGTGGGTGACTTCGACTTCGCCCGGGATCGCCAGGCACTCTTCCGGGCCAAGGCCGACAACGTCTTCGTGATCAAGGCCAGCTACTGGCTGTCGCCCTGAGCCCACGACCCCTCCGCGACCGTGAGCCCCCCGGTGCCTTCCCTGTCGGGCCGGGGGGCTCCTCTTATCTTGGGGCAATGAACGAGGACGATCGGGACCATCAGGTTCCCAGGGTCAGCAAGGTCGAGGAGCGTGAGCGCCTGCTGGCCCAGGCCATGGCGCACGCCGAAGCCCTGGACGCGCAGTTCAGGGTCCTGCCGGCGGGCGACCCCCGCCACGGCGCGTGGAAGTCGCCCCTGGCACTTCTGTTTTTTCTGTTGGCCGTGGTCGTTGCCGTCGCTCCTCCGAGTTGGGTGGCCGGGCCACCTCCACCCTCCATCCAGGAACAAGAACTGGAGCGCGGCCTGCGGGCCGCAATCTACCTCCAGGCCTTGCAGGTGGAGGCTTTCCGGGCCCGGACCGGCCGCCTGCCCGAGGACCTCGCGGAGCTCCCGACGCCCGCTCCGGGGCTCAGCCTGGTGCGGTCCAACACCCGGGTCTTCCAGATATCCGGTCGGCGCCCCGGGGGTGCCATGCTGGTCTACGACTCGGCACATCCGGAACCAGAGTTCGCCGCCGCGGGGGCGGCTTGGGCCGGGGAGTTGAGGCCATGACGGGCACGGATCCGCGTCGCGGCATGGCCGTGGGCGATGTCCTGGTGGTTCTTTCCCTGCTGGCCCTGGCCTTCTCCGTGGCCTATCCGCGTATCGAGCGAGCACGCCTCCGGGACGAGGTGGAGCAAGCCGTCATCAAGGTCCAGGAGGCGGTGGACGCGGCGGAGCGCTTCCGGGCGGACCTGGGCCGCTGGCCCGAGCCCATGGGCGAGGGGATGACCCCGACCGATCTCGCCCCCTACCTTCCCGGAGGCTTCTCCTTCGCCGCGGAAGGGTACCGCCTGAAGCTCGATGTCTGGGAGACGGCGGAGACGGCTCCTCCGATGGAGGTGCCGGAAAGCCCACCGAGCAAGGAGTCCGCCCCACTCCCGGACCTCACCCAGGCGCAACCCGAGGTCCGGTTCGGGTCCATGGCCAGCGTGAGCGTGGCATCCGACGACCCTCTGTTATTGGCCGGGTTGCTGGACCATTTCGGCGCCGGCCGCTCGTTCGTGCACGCCGACAGGTGGACGATGGTCTTCGCCTCGGTTCCCGGCCGCTAGGCGGATCATGTGTCGGTAGCCTACTCCGGGAGAGAGCCACGACACGGCTCGATGCTTCACGTGGACCCCATGCAGGCCTTGGTACAACGAAACGGCGGCTTTCGTGATACGTTGGTTTGGGCTCGCATTCCAGCACTTCTGCCCGAGGATGTGGAGGCGCTCAGGACCCCGACACATCACCCTTTCTTCGAGTGACGGCCTTCCTCCCCACCCGGTACCTCGGGGAAGTCGCAGGGCGGGCGGGAACAGCTGACACGCCTGATTGCCAGAGGCTTCTGCCTTGCCGACAGCGTTCAGCCAATTGTTCAAAGTGCCAATAGAATCCTGCACAACGATGGTGCGAACCCCCGGACCGATTCGTCGGTGCGGCCCGGCGGCCGCCTCAAGACGGAGCAGGCCGGAGCTTCACGTCATGCGTGCCGCACCTGGCCCGCCGCTCGGTCGCCGTAGCGAGAAGAGTCGATGAGCACTTCACAGACCTCTCCGAGGATCACCGCGACCCTCTCCAACCTGACGTTACTGGGTGCCGGAGAGATCCTCACGCGCGCACTGACGTTTGTCGCCTTCGCGTATCTGGGCCGCGTCCTCGAACCATCGTCGTTCGGACTGGTCGGTTCGGTTCTGGCCGTGATGATGCTCGGAACACTGCTGGTCGACCAGGGCCTTGGCACCATTGGGGCCCGAGACGTCGCAATGGATATTTCGGTCGCTCCAACCACGATAGACAGGGTCGTGTCGGCCCAACTGTTGTTGGCCATCGGTGTTGTCTGCCTGGTGTTCCTTGGATCCTGGTTGGTACCGGCCGACCCCACCCT
>DATHZE010000201.1:0-25557 GCA_035458765.1 Longimicrobiales bacterium | reverse complement strand
CAAGCCGCTGATCCTCCTGGCCGACGAGCCGACGGGTAACCTGGACTCGAAGAACGGCAACGCGGTGATGGAGCTGCTTCAGGAGCTGCACGCGGACGGCGCCACCATCTGCATGGTGACCCACGATCCGCGCTACGCCCACGAGGCGGACCGTTCCATCCACCTCTTCGACGGTCAGGTGGTGAGCGAGGACGACGCGCGTCGAGCCGCGGAGTTGGGAGAGGCGGGATTCGACGTCGCGCACTGAGCCTCGAGGGTGCGGGTGTAGGAGGGTGGGGAGGATGGGTGGTGGAGAGGGGGCGGTCGCCGGACGGTGGCCGCCCTCTCGCGTTTCCCGTCGAGACACTGCCCTGTCCCAAGGCAGGGATCTGCCGAAACACCTGCAGAAGGGCCCGCGTAGGGGAAGCCAGTTCGGTAGATGAGCGGTGCCGGGCGAGCCGGTGGGTGATAGCTTGTGTTTGCCATGAACAGGAAAGGGATCGGATGATCAAGCTCAGGAACGTGGAAAAGTCCTTCCGCACCGGCGCCGGTGAGACGTTCGTTCTCCGACGGATCAACGGCGATATCGCGAAGGGCGAGTTCGTCACCATCATGGGCCCGTCGGGAGCGGGAAAATCCACGCTTCTGTCCATTCTGGGGATGCTGGACGGCGACTGGCGTGGGGAGTTCTACCTCCACGGGGAGCCGGTCCACGCCATGAAGCCCAGGGCCCGCATCGACCTCAACAAGAAGTACATCGGCTTCGTCTTCCAGCAGTACCATCTGCTGGACGACCTGACCGTCTACGAGAACCTCGAGATCCCTCTCTCGTATCGAAACGTGAAGCGGAAGGACCGGGAGGCCATCGTGGCCGACACGCTGGATCGCTTCCAGATCGTGGGGAAGAAGGATCTCTATCCCAGTCAGCTGTCCGGGGGCCAGCAGCAACTCGTGGCGGTAGCCCGGGCCATCATCGCTGAGCCCACCATGATCCTCGCCGACGAGCCGACGGGGAGCCTCCATTCGAGCCAGGGCAGGATGATCATGGACCTCCTCGCACAGCTCAATCGCGAGGGCACCACCATCGTCCAGGTGACCCATAACGAAGAGTACGCCAAGTACGGCAATCGCATCATCCAGCTGCGGGACGGCTGGATTGTGGAGGAATAGCAGGCCATTCTTCCGTCATGGCCTCGCGCATCCTCATCGCTGACGATCAGCCCGACGTAGTCGAAGCTCTTCGACTTCTTCTCAAGGCCGAAGGCTTCGAGACCCAGTCCGCCGGTTCGCCCGCGGGTGTGCTCCATGCGGTGGAAGGCGGTGAGTTCGACCTGGTCCTCATGGACCTGAACTACACCAGGGACACGACCTCCGGTAAGGAGGGCCTCGACCTGCTGGCCCAGCTCCGCCGATTGGACGGCACGCTCCCCGTGGTGGTGATGACGGCCTGGGGAAGCGTGGAGAGCGCGGTCGAGGCGATGCGCCTCGGGGCTCGCGACTACATCGAGAAGCCCTGGGACAACGAACGGCTCCTCACCACCATCCGTACCCAGGTGGAGCTGGGGCGGGCACTGCGTCGGAGCCAGAGGCTCGAGAGCGAGAACCGCCACCTGAAGGGCGAGGGAGTGCCCGAGCTCATCGCGGGCTCCAGGGCCATGCAGCCCGTTCTCGACATGATCGAACGCGTGGGGCCCTCCGACGCCAACGTTCTCATCGTTGGTGAGCACGGCACGGGCAAGGAGGTCGTGGCACGTTGGCTCCACCATGTCTCGCCGAGGTCCAGGAACGACCTTGTGGCAGTGAACGCCGGGGGCTTCAGCGAGGGCGTCTTCGAGAGCGAGCTCTTCGGGCACGTGAAGGGCGCCTTCACCGATGCGAAGACCGATCGCGTGGGGTGCTTCGAGTTGGCGGACCGCGGGACCCTGTTCCTCGATGAGATCGCCAATGTGCACCTGCAGCGGCAGTCGAAGCTTCTGCGGGTGCTGGAGTCAGGGGAGATTCAAAGGGTCGGCTCTTCCAAACTGCGCAAGGTGGACGTGCGGGTGCTCTCCGCGACCAACGCCAATCTGGGCGAGGCGGTGGCGCGGGGAGACTTTCGCGAGGATCTGCTCTACCGCCTGAACACCGTCGAGATCAGGATCCCGCCCCTTCGCGAGAGGAGGGAGGATATTCCGCTTCTGGCAGCGCACTTTCTGGAGGCCAGCGCCCGCAGGTACGGGCGTAGCGTGGAGGGCTTCTCGCATACGGCATTGGACGCTCTCCTGCGGCACCCGTGGCCGGGCAACGTCCGTGAGCTCCAGCACTCGGTTGAGCGCTCCCTTCTCATGGCCCGGGGAAGCCGCATCGAGGCGGCGGACCTGGGGCTGCGAAGGCGCGAGGACGGCAGCGTGCTCATGGATGAACTCACCCTCGAGGAGGCCGAGCGTCTTCTCATCGAGAAGGCGCTGGAGCGGTCACAGGGCAACGTGAGCAAGGCCGCCGACGCCTTGGGCCTGAGCCGGAGCGCCCTCTACCGCCGGCTCCAACGGCACGACCTGGGAGACTAGGTCGTTGAACGGGTTGTGGCGTCGCGCCGGACACGACCGTCGGGTCTTCATCCTCACCCTGCTGTCCGGTCTCCCGGGCATTCTGGTCGCCCTGGGGTTTCTCTGGCTCGAACCGTTCGCCGCGCGCGTCCAGTGGTCGGCGTCGATCGCCCTGGTCGGGGCGTGGGTGGGCATCAGCATGGCCGTGCGGGAGCACGTGGTCCGACCGCTGGGAACCCTGGCCAACATGCTGGGTGCGCTGCGCGAGGGCGACTTCTCCATGCGCGCCAGGGTCGGGGACGCCAACGATGCCCTGTCCCTGGCGTATCTCGAGGTGAACAACCTCGAGGAGATCCTGCGGGAACAGCGGCTTGGAGCCGTGGAAGCCACCGAGACCCTGAAGAAGGTGCTGGAGGAGATCGACGTGGCGGTGTTCGCCTTCGATCCCTCGGAGACGCTGCGCATCGTGAACAGGGCCGGCGAACGCTTGCTGGGTCACCCCGCGCAGCGCCTGATCGGAACGCCAGCCACCGAGCTGCGATTGGAGGAGGCTCTTCGCGGCGTCGCGCCGAGAACCGTCGAGCTCGCGTTTCCCGGTGGAACCGGCAGATGGGAACTCCGCCGCTCGGTGGTCCGCCAGGAGGGGTATCCCCTCCAGTTGCTCGCCTTCTCAGATCTCAGTCGTGCCCTCCGGGAGGAGGAGCGACAGGCGTGGAAGCGGATCATCAGGGTCCTGTCCCACGAGATCAACAACTCTCTCGCACCCATCAAGTCGATCACGGGGAGCTTGCACAACCTCCTGGCGCGTCAGCATCTCCCGCAGGACGTGGACGAGGACGTACAGCGGGGCATCCAGGTGATCTCCAGCAGGGCGGAGTCTCTTGGTCGCTTCATGGCGTCTTACGCGAAACTCGCCCGCCTCCCCCAGCCCGACCTGGCCCCCGTGGACGTCCCCTCCCTCGTGCAGCGCGTGGCCGACCTGGAAACCCGCGTGCCGGTCCGGGTCGAGTCGGACGGCCCCGTCACGATCCTGGCCGACGGCGACCAGTTGGAGCAGGCCCTGATCAACCTCCTGCGGAACGGCGTCGACGCGACTCTCTCCGAAAGCGGTGCGGGGCAGGTGAGCGTCCGCTGGCTCACCCAGGGAGACGAGCTGCACATCGTGGTGGAGGACGACGGACCGGGCCTCGGGGACACGGCCAACCTGTTCGTGCCCTTCTACACCACCAAGCCGGGGGGGTCGGGCATCGGCCTCGTCCTGGCTCGGCAAATCGCCGAGGGACATGGCGGGAGCCTCGTGCTGGAGGACCGGGGCGGGGGCCGCGGGGCCCGGGCTCGGCTCATCCTACCCGCCGATCTGCGGGCCTGAACCAACGACGGGTCAGGGCTCCCCGGCCACGACCTCCACCTGCAGGTCCTCCTGGGTCCATCTTCCCTCGGGGGTCTCGACCCGGGCCCGCAGGGTCCATGCCCCCGCCACCTCGAACCTGAAGTTCGGCGCCCGATAGCGGCCCGCCCCCTCACCCCGGGCTGTGTCCACCACCAGGGCGACCCCGTCTCGCATCCCCGTCAGGACGACCCGGGCGCCGTTCCGGGGCCTCCACGCCACGTCGGCGACATCGAGCTGGATTTCCGCGGTTCCCACCTGGGGCGGGTCGGGCGCGATGGTCCACCGGAGTTCGAGACCGGCGTTCCCGCTGGGCCGACTTCCCGATCCGCAAGCCGCGAGGAGCATACCGACGGCTGGCCAGAGAAGGAGTGCAGTCAGGCGATGTCCAGCTACCGGATGAGGCATGAGGGGCCGTGGACCGAAGGAAGACGTTTCGAGGGAAACAGAAACATCGACCCCCGCCGGTTTTGCTGCCAGGGGTCGCCCCACCGGGGAGACAGCCCCAGGATGATCCCGGCGCAACCGTTCCGGGGATGGATGTGTCCCATGGTACGAAGAGAGGGATAACGGCGATCAACGAGCTCTTCTCTTGACAGACAAACAGTTGGTGGAGCGGGCGAAGGGGGGCGACGAAGATGCCTTCCGGAGCCTTTACGAGGCGAACGTGGACCGGATCTATCGGTTGGCCTACCGCATGGTGGGTGACGATGGGCTGGCCCGGGACTTCACCCAGGACGCCTTCCTGCGTGCCTGGGAACGCCTGGACCAGTTCCGGGGTGACGCGGCGTTCTCCACGTGGCTGCACTCCATCGCGGTTTCCGTCTCCCTCAACGGGATTCGGAAGGTTGATCGCCACCGCAAGCGAGAACGGTCGCTGGAGGACGCCGCACACGTCGCGCCGGGAAGAAGCGGCTTGGAGGTGGACGCTCGGGATCGCCTTCGCGGCGCGGTGGACGATCTTCCCGAGATGTACAGGACGGTGTTTCTGATGCACGACCTGGAGGGCTTCAGCCACGGCGAGATCGCCGAGACTCTGGGCGTGGCCGAAGGCACTTCGAAGGCGCGGCTTTTCCGGGCGCGGGCAAAGCTCCGGGAGGCGCTGGGCGATGCGATGGCGGAGTACGTGACATGAACGAGGAACCGATGGACGACCTGACCCGCCTCCTCCGGGAGGAATACAACGCGCCACCGCCCACGCCGCGGGACGAGATGTGGGCGAGCATCCAGGCCGGCTTGAGGAAGGGGGACGCACGGGTGGTGTCCCTGGACGCCGCCCGGGTCCGCCGGGGCCTGATGAAGCGACGGACCTTCGGCTGGGCGTCCGCTGCGGCTGCGGTGTTGGTCGTGGGGTTTGGGCTGGGGCGCTTCACGGCACCCGGCACGCTGGCCGACGCCCCTGCGGCCCTGCGTAGCCCCGACCGCCAGGTGATGCGCCTTGCGGCCGCGGACCATCTGGAGCGCACCGAAACGCTCCTGCGCATGGTGCGCGCGGACGGAACGAGCGGGCAGATCGACCCAGCCGTGGGGAAGTGGGCGGAGGGACTCCTCACCCAGACGCGGCTCTTCCTGGACGCCACGGAGGGCGACGACCCCGCCATGCGGGAGCTGCTGGAAGACCTCGAGCTCGTGCTCGTGCAGATCGTGGGTGTTGCAGACGCCGGGTACCGAGACGAGGAGCGCACCCGGGAAGAGCTGTCCCTCGCCCTGAAGGGAATCGAGGAAAACAATGTCCTTGGCCGGATCCAGGCGGTTACGCCCGCCGGTTCCGTGCTTGCGGGTACCTGACCAGGAGATGCGGACCATGACGAAGACGATGATGACCGGGATGACGTTGGCCGCCATGCTGCTGGCCGCGGCTCCCCTTTCAGCCCAGAGCCGTGACCGCGCGGTGCTGCAGGCGGAGCGGGCAGCCTTCCGCGCGGAGCAGGCAGCCGCGGGCATGCACAAGCGCATTTTCGGCACCCAGGCGGCCCTCATGGAGGCCCAAGCCGCCGTGGGCCGTGTGCAGGGGACCATGGCGATGGCGCAGGTCGCGCGCGTTGAGGCCGGCCGGGAGACCCGGATCGCGGCGCCGGCTCCCTGGATCCAGGAGGACCCGGGCGCCAGGGCATATCAGGCGGCCCGGGAAGCGCTCAACGCCAGGAAGTACCGGGAGGCCGCGACTGCCTTCGCTTCGCTCCGCAGCGAGCACCCCAGCTCGGGGTACGTGGCCGACTCGTTCTACTACCAGGCCTTCGCCCTCTCCCGCGTGGGAGACCGTGCGGCGCTCCAGCAGGCGGCGGAACTCCTCGTGGCCCAGGGCGAGCGTCATCCCCAGGCGGCTACCCGGGGTGATGCGAGGGAGCTCGGCGTGCGCATCGAAGCGCAGCTGGCCCGGCGCGGCGACGCCAATGCCGCGGCGGCCATCGCCCGCCAGGCGGCGGACCCCTGTGGCGACGAGTCCGGCGGCACCCGCGCCGCTGCCCTCAGCGCCCTCATGAACATGAACGCCGAGGCGGCCATTCCCATCCTCAAGGAGGTTCTCCAGACGCGTGAGGGGGCGTGCTCGGCCGAACTACGGCGGCAGGCGGTATTCCTCCTGTCCCAGAAGATGGATGACGAGTCCGTCGCCATTCTCCTGGACCTGGCACACCGGAATCCCGATCCCGATCCGGAGGTGAGGGAGCAGGCGGTGTTCTGGCTTTCCCAGGTGCAATCCGACGAGGCCCTGGACGCGCTCATGGCGATCCTCAGGGAGAGCAAGGACGCCGAGGTGCAGGAGATGGCCATGTTCGCCATCGGCCAGCATGGAAGTGAGCGTGGCGTGGAGGTGTTGCGTCAGTATGCCCAGCGCGCCGACGCCCCGACGGAACTGCGGGAAAACGCCATTTTCTGGATCGGGCAGAATGCGGAGGCCGGGGGCACGCAATACCTCATACAGCTCTACCCCAGCCTCACTGACCCCGAACTGAAGGAACGGGCCATCTTCGCCATCGCCCAGGGGAACAACGCCGAATCCCGTCGCTGGCTCCTGGCCCGCGCCCAGGACCGTGCCGAGGGCGTGGAGGTCAGGAAGAATGCCCTCTTCTGGGCAGGGCAGACCGGCGGGCTCACCAACGCCGAAGTGAAGACCCTCTACGGCAGCATCACCGATCCGGAGATGAAGGAGCAGCTCATCTTCGTGGCGTCGCAGCGCAACGATGCGGGGGCCGTGGAGTTCCTCATGGACGTGGCCCGTACCGAGACGGATGGTGAGCTGAAGGAACTCGCCATTTTCTGGCTGGGGCAGAGCAAGGATCCGCGCGTGGCGGAGTTCCTCCTGTCCCTGATCCGGGGATGAAGCCCCTGGCGTGGGCGGCCGTCCTGCTCGTGGCGGCCGCCCCGTCGGCCGCCGCCGGGCAGGAACTGGCCCGACGGGTGGGGGAACGACCCAACGGCACGGTGCGTTTCAGCTTCCCGGTCCGCGCAGGTGTGGAGATCTGCTCCCGGGGAATCCGGATGCGAGGAAGCCGCACGCATTGGAGGGAAGAAGGGCGTTGGGGTGCCGATGAACTATGCCGGAGCGGTCCCGCCGAGGTGGAGGTGCGGGTGGCGGATGGGATCGTGGCCCGCGTGGAGGTCCTGCGTGCCGGCCAGGCCGGAAGCTCCGGCACCCTCGATCTGGGGGAGGTGGGCGCGGCGGCGGCGGCGGACTACCTGATCCGGTTGGCCCGCGCGGGCGCGACGGAGCGGGGAGCCCGGGACGCGCTGTTCCCCGCCGTCCTCGCGGACGTGCCCGACGTGTGGCGAGACCTGTTGTCCCTGGCACGGGACAGGGAGGTGCGCAACGCGGTGCGCACCAACGCCCTCTTCTGGCTCGGTCAGGAGGCCGCGGATGCGGCCACGGAAGGCCTGGCGGCGGTGGCGAGGGCCGAGGACGAAAACCAGGATGTCCGCGATGCGGCGGTGTTCGCCCTCTCCCAGCGGCCTGCCGACGAAGGCGTGCCGCTGCTCATGGAGTTGGCCCGGACGGCTGAGCAGGCGAAGACAAGGCGAACGGCCTTCTTCTGGCTGGCCCAGTCCCAGGACCCTCGGGTCGTGCCCTTCTTCGAGGAGATCCTCCTGGGTCGTGGAGGAGCGTGACCCCCGAGCCGGGTGGAAGACCCATGGGGGGGGTCCGGCTGTTTCCTCCCCATGCCCGTGGTGGGGTAGAAACGGCTCCTGCTCCCCGGAAACAAGTGTTCCGGCTTCGTGGCGTGGTGCAGTACGGGGCATTACCTTGGTAGTGCTTCGTAATTGACGACGGCTGCGGACGATGTCGGCACCGAGGTTGCGACCTTTCCGCCCCTGAGCGACCCCTTGCTTCCGGTTGGCGCCTTTTGCAGCAGCGGCCCATCAAGGTCCTTCTGGTCGAGTCCGATCGCGAGTACCTGGAGGTACTCCGCGAACGCCTGGGCGACGTGCGCCCCGGCGGCGGGATCGACATCGAATGGGCCGGCGAGCTGGGACAGGCTTTGGCGCGCCTGGCCCAGGGCGGCATCGACGCCGTCCTTCTGGACCTGGAGCTTCCGGACAGCCAGGGCATGGTGACCTTCGACCGCACGCATGCATTCGCGCCGGACGTCCCCGTCATCGTGCTCACCAACCTTGACGACGAGGACCTCTGGGTGAGCGCGGTGCAGGGCGGTGCCCAGGACTACCTCCTCAAGGATGAGGTCGAGGCTTCCGTGCTGGCCCGGGCCGTGCGACACGCCATCGAACGCCACCGCCTCCTGTCGGCGCTCCAGAGCCTGTCCCTCATCGACGATCTTACCGGCCTCTACAATCGCCGTGGCTTCGCAGACCTCGGGGAACAACATCTCAAGCTGGCGCGCCGGACGGCCCGCGGGGTCACCATCGTTTTCATCGACCTGGACCGGTTCAAGACCATCAACGACTCGCTGGGACACCACGTGGGTGACCGGGCCCTGATTCAGGTGGCCGAGATCCTGCGCACCACCTTCCGGCGGTCGGACATCATCGCCCGGCTCGGAGGAGACGAATTCGCGGTTCTGGCTTTGGAGGCGTCCGGGGAGAGCGCGGAGTTGCTGATCGATCGCCTCAGGGAGCGATTCCAGGAATTCAACCGGGATGCGAAAGAGCCCTATCGGCTCTCGGTCAGCATCGGCATGGCGCGGCAGGAGGGGGACATGCGGATGCGCCTGGAGGACCTGCTCGCTTCCGCCGACAACGCCATGTACGAGGAGAAGCGTGGCAAACGCAGGGTCGTGACGGGGTAGTCATGAGCGGCATCCCCACGCCCGACGACCCCTCGACCCTTCCGGTCAAGACGCCCTCCGGGGCGGTTCATTGGCTCGTGCGCGTCGCCGAACGGGCGGGACTGGGGGAGAAGGACCGCCCGGAGATCTCGCCGGGCAAGCGCGCGGCCGAGGCGTGGATCGTGGTCGCCAGGAACTATGGGATCTCCGATTCCAGGTTGTCGGCACTCGTGGCCGAGTACTTCCGCCTCAAGGTGGCCGACTTCAACCAGGCCGAGCCGAACGCCACCCTGCTGATCCCGGAGACCATGGCGAGGAAGCACCACGTCTTTCCGCTCCTGGAAGACGACCGGAACCTGGTGGTGGCCACCTGTGACCCGACCGACGTGGAGGCGGAACGGGCCCTGGGCTTCAGTTCGGGACGGACGGCGCACTTCGAGGTCGCATCCCCGCAGGCGATCCAGGAGGCCATCGACGCGAGATTCTCCCCCGAACGAGCGGTGGAAGCGTTCCTGGGCCAGCTCGAAGGCGACGGCGAGGATGCCCTGAAGCTGGTCGAGGAGATGTCTCCCGAGGCCATCACGGAGGACGACACGGCGGCTACCCCCGTCGTGAAGCTCACGAATCTCATCATCCGAGATGCCATCGGTGCCGGCGCCAGTGACATCCACATCGAGCCGGGCCGGAAGATGGGAGCGGTGCGGTACCGCGTCGACGGCGTGCTCCGGAAGCACATGGACCTTCCCATGTCTGCCCTCAACCGGACCGTATCCCGCATCAAGGTCCTGTCGAGATTGGATATCGCCGACCGCCTTCGTCCCCAGGACGGAAAGGCGAGGGTTCGGATCAGGAACCGGGGGTATGACCTGCGGGTGTCCACGATTCCCGCTGGTGGCGCGGAGAAGTGTGTGATCCGCATCCTGGACTCCAGCGCGGCGCTCACCCTGGACGACCTCGGCTTGCCCAAGTTCGAGTTGGACCGCCTGCGCAACCTGCTCACGAACCGGGACGGGATCGTCGTGGTCACTGGACCCACGGGATCGGGAAAGACCACCACCCTCTATGGCGCTCTGCGGGAGTTGGCCGACGGCAGGGTCAACATCATGACCGTGGAGGATCCCATCGAGTACGAATTGGCGGGGATCACCCAGACCCAGGTGGAAACCAAGCAGGGGATGACCTTCGCCGGGGCGTTGCGCGCCATGCTCCGGCAGGACCCGGACGTCATTCTGGTGGGTGAGATCCGCGACAAGGAGACGGCAGTCACGGCGGCGCAGGCTGCCATGACGGGGCATCTGGTGTTGGCCACGGTTCACGCCAACGACGCCGTCAGCGCCATCACCCGCCTGGCCGACATGGGGCTCCAGTTCAGCACGATCGCCCAGACTCTCCGAGGCGCCATCGCCCAGCGGCTCATGCGGCGGGTCTGTGGGGCGTGCGGGGAACCCGTGCGCGGTCAACTCACCCCGGACGAGCGGCGACTGACCGACCGGCATGGAGTCGAGCCGGTGGTCAGGGCTGTGGGGTGTCCCGAGTGTGGCTTCACCGGGTACAGGGGTCGGATCCCGGTGGCCGAGGTGCTGGTGGTCGGCCCCCGCTTCCAGCAGGCCATCGAGCAGCGAAAGGGCTCGGCGACGCTCAGCAAGGTCGCGCTGCAGGGTGGCATGCGTCCCATGCACGAGGTGGGGCTCGAGTGGGTCAAGGAAGGGAAGACCACCCTGGTGGAGGTGGAGCGCGTCCTCGGGCAGGCCGTGGACGAGAACGAGGTGCGCTCCTCCAAGGGACCTCCCCGCATCCTCTTGGTGGATGACGAGCCCGATGCCCGACTCCTCATGCGCTCCATCCTCGAAGCCGACGGCTACCACGTCGAGGAGGCCGAGGACGGGGATCGCGGTCTCGAGATTCTGGAACAGGACCCCGGCTACGCCCTGGTGGTGTTGGATCTGACCATGCCCGGGCTGGACGGTCGACAGGTCCTCGACCACATACGCGGCTCGGTGGCCACATCGGCGCTGCCCGTGCTCATCCGCACCGGCACAGGCAGCCAGAAGATCGAGGCGGAACTCCTGGAGGCCGGCGCCGACGACTACGTAGACAAGACCGTGGAGCCCGAGCGCTTTCTCGCCCGTGTCCACGCCGTGCTTCGCCGGGCGATCCTCTAGGCGTTGGCTCGTCTCCGCAGGCGTAGTGGGCGTGCCGGACCCTGATCCACCCTTCGGAAGTATGAGTTCGTCGCGCTGGATCGCCGTCAGCCCATGAACCGCTGCGATTGACACATCTTGAGGGGGTGGACAGCTTTACGGGCTGTCGTTTCCCCGCCCCCTCGGGGGTTCCTTTTCTCGCCGACCGAACGCGCCGGAATATGTTCAAAACGGTCAGAGGCCGCCTCATCACGATCATTCTCATGGTCGTGCTGTCAGGGTGGCAGCTCTACTCGAACGGGCTCAAGCTCGGGCTCGACCTCCAAGGGGGGATGCACCTCGTTCTCGAGGTGGATGATCCCGAGGGCACCCTCACCTCCGAAGCCAAAGCGGACATGATCGATCGTGTGGACCGGATCATCCGGACGCGGATCGACGAGCTCGGCGTCGAGGAACCCTTGATCCAGAAGGTCGGAAACGACCGCCTCATCGTTGAGCTGGCGGGCATCGACGACGAAGAGGCCGCCAAGCGGATCATCCAGACGGCCGCCTTCCTGGAATTCAAGCAGGTGGTGGTCACGGGTGAGATGGACGGGGCCCTCGCCCGCGTCGATCGGGCCATTGTGGCCACCCTGGGTGTGGATTCCATCAAGGCGCTCGGTCGGGACGTCACCGCCGGCGGCGGAAGCAACATCGAGGACCTCCTCTTCGGGGGAGACTCGGCCGCGGCGGCCGGTGACTCGGCGTCGGAGACCGCGAGAGCGGCGCGGGACTCGGCGGCCGCCGCCGCCAGCGCCCTTCGCCCCTTCTCGTCGCTCCTGAACGTCGGTGACGCGCCCGGGACGTACTTGGTGGCCGTGGAGGACGTTCCGGTAGCGGACGCGTTCCTGGCCCTTCCCGAGGTCCAGCGGGCCCTGCCGCGCAACCAGGTCCTCCAGTGGGGAGGAGACGTCGTCGGTCGTGGGGCGCGCAACTACAAGCGCCTCTACATCCTGCAGGAGGATCCCTTCCTCACCGGCGAGTTTCTCGAGAACGCCACGGCGGGACGCGACCCCCAGTTCAACCAGTCGCAGGTACAGTTCGAACTGAACCGGGCAGGGGGACGTCAGTTCCAGCGCTTCACCAGCCAGCACGTGGGGGACTACCTGGCCATCGTTCTCGACGGTGAGGTCATGAGCGCACCGGTGATCCGGGACCGCATCGGCGCCCGTGGGCAGATCGAGATGGGCGCGGGCACGCCCCTGGAGGAAGCGCGAGACCTCGCCCTGGTCCTCAGGGCGGGTGCGCTCCCTGCCAAGCTCAACGTGATCGAGGAGCGGACCGTGGGGCCGTCGCTCGGACGTGACTCCATCGACCAGGGCCGGATCGCGGGCATCGTCGGCATCGCCGCGGTGGTGCTGATCATGTTGGCCTACTATCAGATGGCCGGCATCCTGGCCGTGGGAGCGCTGGGCGTCTATGTGGCGCTGGTGCTGGGAGGGATGGCCGGGATCGGCGCCACCCTCACGGTTCCGGGCATCGCCGGCCTCATCCTCACCGTGGGCATGGCGGTGGACGCCAACGTGCTGATCTTCGAGCGCATCCGCGAGGAATTGGCGGCCGGCCGAGCTACTCGGACGGCGGTGGACGAGGGCTTCGCCCATGCACTTTCCGCCATCGTAGACTCCAACATCACCACCCTGCTCACAGGGCTGATCCTGTTCCAGTTCGGAACCGGCCCGGTTCGTGGCTTCGCCGTGACGCTCTCCATCGGTATCGTGGCGTCCTTCGTCTCCGCCCTCTTCGTGACCCGGACCTTCTTCCTGCTCTATCTGCAGGGCAAGAAGGCCTCGGATCCCATCAGCATCTGACGCCCCGCCATGAGACTATTCGAGAACGCGAACTACAAGTTCATCGAGCTTCGCAGGAAGGCATACGTCGTCTCGGGCATCGCGGTCCTCATCGGGATCGGTGCCATGCTCTTCAACATTTCGAGCATCGGATCCTGGCAGAACTATGGCGTCGACTTCACCGGCGGGTCGCTGGTGCAGGTCCGCTTCACTTCTGCCGAGGTAAACGCGGGACAGGTGCGGGAGGCGCTGGGGGGGCCCGAGTCTCCCCCGATCACCAGGTTCGGTGAAGGCTCCGAGTTCGTGATCCGCGCCTCTCTCGAAGAGGGAGCTTCCATCGACGACGTGGCGGAGAGCGTCGAGGGTCAGCTGACCACGGCCTTCGGAGCGGGCTCCTTCGAAGTCGTGCGGACGGAGCTGGTGGGTGCGAAGGTGGGAGCGGAGCTGGTGCAGAAGGCGGCGCTGGCCATCCTGTTCTCGTTCATCCTGACGCTCGTCTACCTGGCCATCCGGTTCGAATTCCGTTTCGGGCTGGCGGCCATCGTGGCCACGTTCCACGACATGATCATCACCTTGGGCTTTCTCGCGCTTTTCCGCGTCGAGATCGCGCTGCCCTCGGTTGCGGCGATCCTCACCATTCTGGGGTATTCGCTCAACGACACGATCATCGTGTTCGATCGCATTCGCGAGAACATGCACAAGAAGGGGGCCCGCAAGAGGGACCCGGTGGATCTCGTCAACCAGTCCATCAACGAGACTCTCCCGCGCACGGTGCTCACGTCCGGCACCACCCTGGTGGTGCTGCTTTCCCTCCTCATCCTCGGCGGCGCGGTGATCCGGGACTTCACCGAGGTGCTGATTCTGGGAATCGTGATCGGTACCTACTCGTCCATCTTCGTGGCGGCGCCCGCGCTGGTCGAGATCCAGAAGCGGTGGGGTGAGGGCAAGACGCGCGAGAAGAAGCCCAAGCCCGAACCCGCCACGGTGTGACCGAGTACTTCGACAGTCATTGCCATCTGACTGACGCCGCCTTCCGGGATGACCGGGAGGCGGTGTTGCATCGGGCCCGGGAAGCCGGCGTCACCCGCATGGTCTGCATCGCCTCCCACGTGGCGGATGCGAGGGAAGCGCTGGCCCTGGCCGGGAGAACCGAAGGGGTTTGGTGCACGGTGGGGGTCCATCCGCACGAGGCGGGGCGGGCGGCGCCCGACGCCATGGGGGCGGTCCGGACCCTGGCGGCCGAAGCCGCGGTGGTGGCTTTGGGTGAAACCGGGCTGGATTACCACTACGACCTGTCGCCCCGGGATGTACAGCGCAGGCTCTTCGACGCCCACCTCGCCCTCGGGATGGAGTTGGGTCTCCCGCTGGTGGTCCACGCGCGGGAGGCCGATGACGACGTCGCGGACGCGTTGCGGAACGCGCCGCAGGGGACCTCAGGTGTCCTTCACTGCTTCACGGGCGGCGCCAAGGCTTTCGCCGTCGCCATGGAGCGGGGATGGTATGTCTCCTTCTCAGGGATCGCCTCGTTCAAGAGCTTCGGGTTGGCGGACCTGCTCCGGGAGGTGCCTCGCGACAAGCTCCTGGTGGAGACGGATTCCCCTTATCTGGCTCCGGTGCCCTTCCGCGGGAAGCGGAACGAGCCCAGCTTCGTCCCGCACGTGGTGACGGCGCTGGCAGCGCATTTGGGAGAACCTCCGAGCGAGGTGGCACGTCGGACGACCGCCAACGCTCTGCGGTTCTACGGACTCTCTGACCGATAGGCTTCACGTGGCAAGACGGATCCACATCCTACCCGATGCCGTGGCGAATCAAATCGCCGCCGGCGAGGTGGTGGAACGGCCCGCGTCGGTGGTCAAGGAATTGGTTGAGAATGCACTGGATGCGCGGGCGACCCGGGTTGAAGTCACGCTGGAGCGGGGCGGCAAGCGACGCATCCGGGTCACCGACGACGGTGTGGGAATGGGCAGGGAGGACGCGCTGCTCTCCCTCGACCGGCATGCCACGAGCAAGATCGTCGCAGCCGACGATCTCAAGGTGGTGCGCACGTTCGGCTTCCGGGGGGAGGCTCTTCCCTCCATCGCAGCGGTGTCCCGCCTGATCCTGGAGACGCGGGACGCAGACGACGAAGTGGGGACGCACGTCGCGGTGGAAGGTGGGGGCATCTCGAGGGTGGAGGACGTCCCGCGTCGTCGGGGCACCACGGTGGATGTGCGGAACCTGTTCTTCAACGCGCCTGCACGGGCCAAGTTCCTCAAGTCCGTCGCGGCGGAGACCAGGGCCACGAGCGAGGTGATCACCACCCTGGCCCTGACCAATCCCCATGTGGCCTTCGTGCTCATCTCGGACGACCGGACCCTCCTGGACATCCCCGGCGCCCCCGAGGTGTCGGGGCGGGTGACGCAACTCTGGCCGGGAGAGGAAGTCGGGACCCTGGTTCCGGTTGCCGGGGAGGCGGGCGGCGTCGATGTGCGCGGGTTGGTCCAGCGCCCGGACGCCGCCAAGCCGGGACTGCGCCGTGTGCACCTGTTCGTGAACGGCCGGCCCTTCCGTTCCCCGGCCTTGGTGCGTGCTGCGGAGCGTGGATACCGGACCACGATTCCTCACGGAGCCCGTCCCTGGATCTTCCTGTATCTCCATCTCCCCGCCGGCGAGGTGGACGTGAACGTGCATCCCGCCAAGGCCGAGGTGCGCTTCCGCGAAGCGGGAGTCGTGGAAGAGGTGGTCGAGGCCGCCGTGCGCAGCGGCCTGGAAGGCGACGCGAGCTCGGCCACCTTCGACGTGCACCTGGCTCCGGCGCCGATGTCCGTCCGGGAGCCCGCGGTCGACCCGCCCGGCGGTGAGCCGAAGGATGCGCAGATGGCCCTGTTCGCCCAGGGCCCTTCCGCGGTCGAGGCGCGACCGTCAGACGGCGGAGCCGTCGAGGCTCCCGCAGGCGCGACGCGGCTCTTCCAGGTCATGCGCACGTACATCTTCGCGGAGACGCGTGACGGCCTCGTCATCGTCGACCAGCACTCCGCCCACGAGCGGATTCTCTACGAACGCCTCATGCGAGCGTACGGGGCTGGTGGGCAGGAGAGCCAGCGGCTGCTATTTCCCTTGACCCTTCGCCTCACCCCGGCCGAGTACGCACAGGTGGAGGAGCTCTCCGGCCTGCTGGATCGTGCGGGCTTCCAGGTGGAGGGCTTCGGAAGCGACACGGTGATCGTCCACGCGGTGCCGAATCCCCATCCGTACTTCGACGCTGAGCGAGCCTTCCGGGAGATGATCCACGAGCTCACGGAGGGTTCGGAACTGGTGCGATCCGCCCGGAACCAGCATGAACGCATCGCCAAGACCTTCGCCTGCAAGAGCGCGATCAAGGCGGGGCAGCGCCTCTCGGACACGGAGATGGAGGAGCTGTTCGACCAGCTATTCGCCACCGAGCTTCCGCACCACGACGTGCACGGGCGTCCGACCATCATCCGGTTGTCCCGAACCGAGTTGGAGCGACGGTTCGGCCGAGTCACGTGACCTCCTTCCTCGCCCTGGTGGGCCCAACGGCGTGTGGCAAGACCGCCCTGTCCCTGGCGCTGGCGCAGCGCGTCGATGCCGAAGTGATCTCCATGGATTCCCGCCAGGTATACCGGGGCATGGACATCGGAACCGCGAAGGTGACGCCCGCGGAGCGTGGCTCGATTCCGCATCACGGATTGGACCTGGTGGAGCCGGACCAGCGTTACTCGGCCGGGCAATTCGCCCGCGACGCCCGTGGGTGGATCGCCGAGATCGGGGCACGGGGGCGCGTGCCGCTCGTGGTCGGCGGCACCGGTTTCTTCCTCAGGGCGCTGCAGGAACCGATCTTCTCCGAACCCGAACTCGACCCGATCCGGGTTGAGGCTCTGAGGCGATACCTGAGGGACGTCGACCGCGGGCGGCTGGAAGCGTGGGTGTATCTGCTGGATCCCGAGCGCGCTCCCTTGGCGGTGGAGGGTGGACGTCAGCGGATGAGCCGCACCCTGGAGGTGGCGCTGCTCTCCGGTCGGCCCCTGTCGAGTTGGCACCGCGACGCCCCCCGGGAAGGGGAGCCTGTCCGGGGCCTGGTGGTGGCACTGGAGATCCCCAAGGACGAACTGGATCGCCGGATCGGTATCCGGGTTTCAAAGATGGTCGAGGCCGGCTTCGTGGAGGAGGTGCGGACTCTGCTGGCACGCGGGTACCACCCCGAGTCGCCCGGAATGACCGGAACGGGGTACCGGGAGGTCGCGCGGCATCTCGCCGGGGAGGCGACGCTGGAGGAGGCCATGGCGGAGATGGCGCGGAGGACGCGGCAGTACGCCAGGCGCCAGATCACATGGTTCCGGCACCAATTGCCGGAGGAGACGGTACGTATCGACGCGACCGCGCCACTCCAGGAGCAAGTCGCGTTCTGTCTGGCATTGTGGCGTGACGCGACCAAGGAGGAGGAAGGGTGAAGATCGGGATCACGTGTTACCCCACCTACGGGGGATCCGGTGCCGTAGCCACCGAACTGGGCCTCCAGTTGGCCGAGCGCGGTCACGAGGTGCACTTCGTGTCCTACGCGCAGCCCTTCCGACTGGGGCACTTCAGGGAGCGGGTGTTCTTCCACGAGGTGGAGATGGAGGACTATCCCCTCTTCGAGCACCCACCCTACTCGCTCGCCCTCTCCGTCGCCATCCACAACACGGCGCGGAAGGAAGAGCTGGACCTGATGCACGTCCACTACGCCATCCCCCATGCCACGTCGGCCTGGGTGGCGCGCGAGATGCTGGCGCCCGAGCGTGACCTCCCCATCGTCACCACCCTCCACGGCACCGACATCACCCTGGTCGGCCTGCACCCCTCGTTCCGGCCCATCACCAGCTTCTCCATTCTCCGCTCCCAGGGCCTGAGCGCGGTGTCGGATTTCCTCAAGGTGGAAACGGTCCGGGACTTCGATGTCCCCGGCCGCCGCATCGACGTCATCCCGAACTTCATCGATACCGAGGTATGGCGCCCCGACAGGCAGCCTTGTCACCGCGCGACCCTGGCCCCCAACGGGGAGAAGATCGTGATGCACGTCTCCAACTTCCGCCCGGTGAAGCGCGTGCAGGACGTGGTCGAGGTGTTCGCCCGGATCTGCCAGCACGTGGACGCACGCCTGGTCTTCGTGGGCGATGGGCCGGAGCGCCCCCGGGCCCTGGACCGGGCCGAGGAACTCGGTGTCCGCCCCCGGATCCTGTTTCTGGGCAAGCACGCCTCGGTGGATGAACTGCTGGCCTGCGCCGACCTCCTGCTCCTTCCTTCCGAAACGGAGTCGTTCGGGCTGGCGGCCCTGGAGGCCATGGCTTGCGGAGCGCCGGTCATCGCCACGGACGTCGGAGGCCTGCCGGAGGTCGTGGACCACGGTGAAACCGGGTACCTGTTCCCCGTGGGGGCCGTGGATGAGATGGCCGCAGCGGCGGTGGAGCTCCTCAAGAATGCGGAGCTCCACAAGCGCTTCGCGGAGGCGGGCCGGCGAACGGCCGTCGAACGTTTCTCCGCCGCGTCCGTGGTCCCCCTGTACGAGGGGCTCTACCAGAGGGTCCTGAAGGGCGGCGGCGCGTGACGGAGTTGACCTGGATGCAGGCTGTGGTGCTCGGGGTCGTGGAGGGCATCACGGAGTACCTTCCCGTGAGCTCCACGGGGCACCTCATCCTCGCCAGCGCTCTGATGGGACTCGATGCTCCGCCTGCCCGTAAGGCCGCGGTGGACGCGTTCAGCATCGTCATCCAGGGAGGCGCGGTGCTGGCGGTGCTGGGGCTCTACTGGCCCCGCGTCCGGTCCATGCTGCAGGGTGTCCTGGGGCGCGACCCCGCGGGGTTGCGCCTTCTCGGTCTGCTGGGTCTGGCGTTCCTCCCCGCCGCCCTCCTCGGCCCCCTTCTGGACGACCGCATCGAACGGTACCTGTTCAACCCCCCGGCGGTCGTCACCGCGCTGGCTCTCTGGGGCGTCGTCATGATCGTCATCGGCGGGTGGCAGAAGCGGCGCTTCCGCGATCACGAGTCCGTGACCGACCCCGGCGTTCTGGCGTGGCGTGCAGCCCTCTTCATCGGGGTGATGCAGTGCTTGGCCATGTGGCCCGGAACCAGCCGCTCCATGATCACCATCGTCGCGGGGATGATGGTGGGCATGCGGCCGAAGGAGGCCGCGGAGTTCAGCTTCCTTCTGGCCCTCCCCACCCTGGGCGGCGCCTGCGCCTTCAAGGTCGCCAAGGACCTGACGGGCTCCGATCCCTCCATGCTGGCTCAGCTCGGGATCATGCCGATGCTCGTGGGCATCGCGGTGGCCACGGTGTCCGCCGCGCTGGCGGTGAAGTGGCTCGTGCATTATCTGAACCGACACGGACTGGCGGTCTTCGGTTGGTACCGACTTGCCCTCAGCGCCGTGTTCGTCGCTCTCTCCGCCGGTGGATGGCTGGCGATCGGTTCCCAGGTGGGTTCTCCATGACGATGCCCGACCATGCTGCGCTCTTCCGGGCGCGGGCCGCCCTGATCCAGCTGGCCCTGGAGGAAGACGTGGGGGAGGGCGATTGGACCACGGACTGGACCATCCCCGCGTCACGTCGGTGCGAGGCGGAGATCGTCGCGAAGGCGCCCCTCGTCGTGGCCGGGGTGGACTGTGTCCGGGACGTCTTTCGCGCGGTGGACCAGGACCTGGACGTGGCGTTGGTCGTCGGGGACGGGGTCAGCGTCGATGCGGGAACCGTCCTGGCGCGCCTCCGCGGCCGCACCCGCTCCGTGCTCGTGGGAGAGCGAACCGCCCTCAATTTCCTGGGACGACTCTCCGGAGTCGCCACGCTGACGAGACGGTTCGTGGACGCCGTGTCCGGCACAGGCGCGCGCATCATCGACACGCGGAAGACGACGCCGGGCTGGCGGCTGCTGGAGAAAGCGGCGGTGCGCTCCGGCGGGGGGACCAACCATCGACTGGGCCTCCACGACATGATCTTGGTGAAGGACAATCACGCCGACGCCTGCGGCGGCGTGGCTGAGGCGGTGCGCGCAGCCGTGGCCCACAATGATCGTGGGCTCGCGGTGGAGGTGGAGGTCCGCACCCTTGCCGAACTGGAGGAGGTGCTGGCCCTGGCCCCGGATCGGCTGCTACTCGACAACATGACGCTGGACACGCTCAGACGCGCCGTTGCCCGGGTCCGGGCGTTGGGCGACGCCCGTCCCGAGACCGAGGCCTCCGGGAACGTCACGCTGGCCAATGTCCGTGCCGTGGCCGACACGGGCGTGGATCTCATTTCCGTGGGGGCGCTCACCCATTCGGCTCCCTGCGCCGACGTTTCCCTCCGGATCGTGTCCTGAGTCATGGCGGTCATGACCCACTGGGACGGCGAACCCGTTCGGGTGTGGGAGCGGGTGTGGAAGTCCCCGCTCGTGGAAGCCCACGACGTCCTGGGCTCCACCAACGACCGGGCCCGTGAGATCGCCGAACAGGGGGGCGTTCCTTTTACCGTCGTGGTGGCCGGTGCCCAGACGGCAGGGCGGGGGCGAAGCGGCGCCTTCTGGCACTCCACGCCCGGGGAAGGGCTGTGGGTTTCGGTGCTCCTGCCCGCCCAGGGTGTGCCACCGCCCCATCTCGCCCTTCTTGTGGGTGTGGCCGCCGCCCGGGCGGCGGAAGGAGTGTGCGGAGGTCTGGAGGTCGGCATCAAATGGCCCAACGACCTCGAGGTGGGCGGGCGGAAGGTGGGGGGAATCCTCTGTGAGCATGGGCACGGCCCCGTGGTCGCCGGAATCGGGCTCAACGTGAGCCAGAAGCCCGAGGACTTTCCTGAAGAGATCGGCTGGCGCGCCACCTCCCTGGAGGCGGCCCGAGGAGGGCGGGTGTCCCTCGGGGGGCTGGCCACCTCGCTGCTGCATGAACTGCACGCGCTTTGTGCCAAGCCGGGACCAAGGATGGACGCCCAGGCCCACCTCGAACTGGCGCGACGGGACGTGCTTCGTGACTGGCCGGTGATGACGCAGCAGGCAGGGCCTGGCGTGGCACGGGGGGTGGAGCACGACGGTGCCCTGATCCTCGAGCGATCCAACGGGGATCGGGTCCGCGTCGTGGCGGGAAGCGTTCGCAAACGGTAGATCTCGACGGGGACGCCGACTTTCAGGGAGGATGGTGATGCAGCTCGTGGTGGATGTGGGCAATACGGAGACGGTGGTCGGCCTTGCGGCGCAGCCTCTCGAGATGCGGGCCCACTGGCGGGTCAGTTCCGTGGTTCCCCGCACCGTGGACGAGATGACCGTGCTCCTTCGGTCCCTCCTGGCCGGTTCCGGGGCCGATCCGACCCTCGTGACCCAGGGCGTCATCGGGTCCGTCGTGCCGTCGGCGACCTTGGTGTGGAAGGAGAGCCTCGGGCGGCTCATCGCGGGTCCGGTGCTGACGGTGGGCCCGGAATCCCCGCTCCCCATCCGCCTGGACGTGGAAGAGCCGAAGTCCGTGGGAGCCGATCGCATCGTCAACACCCTGGCCGCCTGTCAGATGTACCGACGCGACACCATCGCGGTGGACCTCGGAACCGCGACGACCTTCGACTGCATCACGGCCGACGGCGTGTTCCTCGGTGGCGTCATCGCCCCGGGGCTTTCGGCCGGGTTGGAGTGGCTCGACAAGCGGACAGCGAAGCTGCCCCGAGTGGAGCTGCGCCCGCCGGAGCGCGTCATCGGGCGGCGCACCGAGGACTGCATCCAGAGCGGCGTGTTCTATTCCGTGGTGGACGCCGTCGACGGCACGGTCCGACGGATCAAGGAGGAATGGGATCGACCGGAGGCCCTCGTGGTCGCTACCGGGGGCTTCGCCGCGGTGCTGGGCCCGCACCTGGCCTCAGTGGACAGGATCGAGCCCTTCCTGACGTGCTATGGCCTGGCACTGGCGGGGAAGGCCCTGGCGGAGGGCGCCGACCGGTAGCCGCGGCAGCCGAAAATGGGCTACATTTTGCCCTCGCAGTCGCAGAGTAGCCGAAGGGTGGCGCCCTTCGCGTTGCCGTTCAGGGAGTTTCGACACCATGACGCTTTCCCCGGTCTTTCGCTCCGCATCCGCCGTGCGCCTTCTGCAGGAGCGCGGCGTTTGGCAGCGCCTCGCGCCGGACATCGAGGCGCAGGCCGACGCGGTGCGCACCCTTTATGCCGACCTGAGGGAAGTCCTGGGCCCCGAGTTCCGGGGCACGGAGCCCCCTATCCCGTCGGGGCGGGAGGCTCTGGGTCCTGAGGGACTCCACTTCGTGCAGGAGTACTTCTTCCTTATCCTCTTCCGGTCGATTTTCGCGTCGTTGGGCGTGCCGTCGGATCGGCTCCGGCTCTACTGCGAGTTGTATTTCTGCATCAAAGGGACCATCACCGCGGCGGACAACATCTTCGACGACCAGGCCAAGAGCCTTCTGCCCCTGGCGCCGGTCGCGGGTGCGCGGTTCCTCTCCATCCTGCAGCTCATGTCTTTCGAACGGCTGCTGAGGCGGGCGCTGGACCGGGGACAGTACGCGGGTGTCCTCGACGGAGGGCAGCGTGATGCGGTGCTTCGGGGCCTTCTGGACCGCATGGCTTCCATCGGAACCCTCGAGGGTTCCGAGGAAGGGGGCGTCGACGAGATCCCCACGCCGGACGAGATGGTGGAGCGCGTCCACAGGATCCGTGGGGGGGCTCTGTTCGCACTCTCCTTCGTGGCTCCGGCAGTCCTGGAGGCGGGAGATCTGGGCGGTCGCATTGCGGCCGCGGAGCCCGCCGTGGCGCGCTTGGGGACGGCTTTCCAGATCGTGGACGACCTCACCGACTTCGAATTCGACGTGGGTCGGCGCAGTCACAATCTCCTGACCTCCCAGATACGCCACCACGGGTCCGACGCCGAAAAGGCCGCCCTGGACCGGTTCTGGGGTGGGGAAGCGGTGGAGCCCCGCGCGGTGGAGACGCTCTTCAGGGACTCGGCCCGGGCGGTGCTGGAACGGGCCTACCGGGAGGGCAGGGCCTCGTTCCGGGCCCTGGCGGAGCTGGGGCACTGGTTCGAGCCGGATCTGGCCGACCAGGTGGTCCATGCCATCGTAGGCCTGGACGGTGTGGCCCGGATGGAAGCGCTGACCACCGACGGCTGAGGGCGGCCACGCAGGACGTCCAACGCCCTCGGCGGTCCCGGAGAACCCCCGAAACAGTGCGGATTCCATAATCTCGTGGCGCTTGACACCACAGAGCGTTGAGAGAGATTTACTCCGTTGTTAGCACTCGTCGCGATTGAGTGCTAATGCAGTTCGGAGATCTCAATACAATCGCTCAGCCTTTTTCAAGAGGAGGAAGGCCTGATGGGGAAGAACACCGCTTCCAAGATCCAGCCGCTGGCAGACCGTGTGGTGGTCAAGGCGTTGGAGGAGTCGGAGCAGATGCGGGGTGGCCTTTACATCCCGGACACTGCCAAGGAGAAGCCGTCGCAGGGTGAAGTCGTGGCCGCCGGCCCCGGCAAGCTGTCCGACGAGGGGACACGGGTCGCCCTGGACGTCAAGGTCGGCGACAAGGTCCTGTACGGAAAGTACAGTGGCACGGATGTGACCCTGGACGGTGAGGAATACCTCATCCTCCGGGAGAGCGACATCCTCGCCATCGTGAAGTAACCCAGCGCAACACGCATTCGACGCATTCGAAGGAGATACGAATCATGGCAGCTAAAGAGCTCGGATTCGACGTCGAGGCGCGGGCGCGCCTCAAGGTCGGTGTCGACAAGCTCGCCCGTGCGGTGAAGGTCACCCTCGGGCCGAAGGGTAGGAACGTTGTGATTGACAGGAAGTTCGGCTCCCCTCTGGTGACCAAGGACGGAGTGTCCGTGGCCAAGGAGATCGAGCTGGAGGACGCCATCGAGAACATGGGCGCCCAGATGGTGAAGGAGGTCGCCACCAAGACGTCCGACGTCGCCGGTGACGGCACCACCACCGCCACGGTCCTTGCCCAGGCCATCTTCGGTGAGGGCCTCAAGAACGTCACCGCCGGCACGAACCCCATGGGGATTCGCCGCGGCATCGACAAGGGCGTGGAAGCCGTCGTCGCCGAGTTGAAGAAGATGAGCACCCCGACGAAGGGGAAGAAGGAGATCGCCCAGGTCGGCGCCATCTCCGCCAACAACAACCATGAGATCGGCAACCTCATCGCCGATGCCATGGAGAAGGTGGGCAAGGACGGCGTCATCACGGTGGAGGAGGCCCGCGGCCTCGAGACCACCTTGGAGACCGTGGACGGCATGCAGTTCGACCGCGGATACCTGTCGCCGTACTTCGTGACCGATCCGGAGCGCATGGAGGTGGTTCTGGACGATCCCATGATCCTCATCCATGACAAGAAGGTCGGGTCCATGAAGGACCTGCTCCCCGTTCTGGAGAAGGTCGCTCAGATGGGCAAGCCGCTGCTGATCATCGCCGAGGACGTGGAGGGGGAGGCCCTGGCCACGCTGGTGGTGAACAAGCTGCGGGGAACGCTGAAGGTGGCGGCGGTCAAGGCGCCGGGCTTCGGTGATCGCCGCAAGGCCATGCTGCAGGACGTGGCCGTCCTCACCGGCGGCCAGGTCATCTCCGAGGAAGTAGGCTTCAAGCTGGAGAACGCCGTCCTCGGCGACCTCGGCTCGGCCAAGCGTGTGGTGATCGACAAGGACAACACCACGATCATCGACGGAGCCGGTGCCAGTGACGCCATCAAGGGTCGCATCGACGAAATCCGGGTCTCCATCGACAAGAGCACCTCGGACTACGATCGCGAGAAGCTGCAGGAGCGGCTCGCGAAGCTCGCCGGCGGCGTGGCCGTCATCAACGTCGGCGCCGCGACCGAGACCGAGATGAAGGAGAAGAAGGCGCTGGTGGAGGATGCTCTCCACGCCACGCGCGCGGCCGTGGAAGAGGGGATCGTCCCGGGCGGTGGTGTCGCGCTGCTAAGGGCCCAGAAGGTTCTCGACAAGCTCAAGTGCGATACCGAGGACGAGCAGATCGGTGTGGCCATCCTCGCCCGCTCCCTGGAGCACCCCATCCGGCAGATCGCGACCAATGCCGGTGCCGAGGGCTCCATCGTGGTGGAGAAGGTCCGCTCCAAGAAGGACGTCAACTACGGGTATAACGCCCTGACCGACGTGTACGAAGATCTCGTGGAGGCCGGCGTCATCGACCCCACGAAGGTCGTGCGCACCGCCCTGCAGAACGCGGCATCCATCGCCGGTCTGCTGCTGACCACCGAGGCGGTCGTGGTGGAGAAGCCGCAGGAGGAGGGCGCGGCTCCGGCCATGCCCGGCGGCGGCATGGGCGGCATGTACTGATGAACGACACGCCGTAGGCGCGTCGTCCGTCTCGCCGGCCAGGAGGCCCGGTTGCCCGAGAGGGTGGCCGGGCCTCTTCGTTCGAAATCCCCACCGTGGCCCCGGGTTTCCGATCCCGACAAGGCGACGGTCGTGAGAAAACTTGCACGCTGCGGGTCCCACGGCCTTAACGTCGATAAGGACCCGTGGTTG
>DATHZE010000200.1:0-21350 GCA_035458765.1 Longimicrobiales bacterium | reverse complement strand
CGCCGACGAGCCTTGACCGCCGACGGCCCTGTCCAGGAGCTCGAGCGCGTCCTCGTAGCGGCTCATCAACTGGTAGGCGATGGACAGGTTGTTGAGGGCGGTCTGGTCGTCGGGATACTTGTCCAGGACATTCCGATAGGCACGGATCAGCGCATCGACGTCCCCGGTGACGTCCTGATGGTAGTACGCGATCGCGAGGTACCGCTCCACCTCGGTGAGGCGATCCCGGAGTTCGTAGGCCCGGACCACCGCCGCCTGCTTCTGTCCGGGCTCGTCCTCAC
The DNA here is from genome assembly GCA_035458765.1 of Longimicrobiales bacterium. Lineage (GTDB taxonomy): Bacteria > Gemmatimonadota > Gemmatimonadetes > Longimicrobiales > Gaopeijiaceae > SZUA-318. Next base: position 21,069 of record DATHZE010000200.1, on the reverse strand, counting down.
CGGCGGTCTGAAGGACCACGGCGAGCTTCCGCCACGCCATGGCGAAGTCCGGATCCAGCTCCACCGCCTGTTCGAGGAGCTCTTTGGCCCGCGCATACTGGCCCACCTCGGAGAGGTCGTCGGCCTCCGTGAAGAGACGGAGCGCTTCCAACGACCGGGTCGTGACGGCTCCAAGTGGTTTCTCGGCCTTGATGGACCGAAGGGACTCCCCGGCCTTTTCGCGGATATCCTGGGACAGACCATCGATGGCGCCGATGACTTCGTCGGGCCCGGCGGCGGCCCGGCGGAAGGTGGCCAAGGCGGCACCCGTCTCCGCCGCGCGCAGGGTGGCCACGAGAATGTACCCGGTGCCCGCGGATCCCACCTCGCCTTCCAGCACGGCCTTGATCCCCTCACGCACGGCAACCTCCGCGGCCACCTCCGGTGTGAGGACCAGCCCCGGGTCCATCTCCATGCGGTCCAGCGTCTCGCGGATCCGCGCCGGCTCCATGACGGTCAACGCCGAAGACGATCCGAGATCCACGCGCAGTGCCTCGGTCACCACGGCCGCGAGGGAGGGATCGTTGGATGTATTGCCGAACGCCGCGAGTATCACGGGCTCGCCGGCGTTGAAGACACCCTGGGCGGCCAGCGAGGCCACAGGCCCCACCCCGGTGACGCGCATCAGGAAGTAGGCCCCAACCGCCAGCGCGAGCAGGACCGCGGCCGCCGCGCCGCCGCCCAGAGCGTTGCGCCAGGTGAACAGCCGGACCGCACCGCGCGGACGGGTGGAGGGACGATCCAGGGACCCGGTTCCCGCCGCCAGGTTCGCCGGAGTCGCAGGCTCCGCGCTGTCCCGATCAGCCGGCTCAGTCCCGCCGTCGGGTCCGCGGATGCCCTCCTGGACGAAGGCGGTGGCCAGGACGATGGGGAGCCCGATCACAAGCAATACCAGGGCCAGGGGCGGCACCCAGTCCGGAAGGCCGGCGTTCTCGGTGACGCCGTCCACGACCTGGAGGGCCCCCCACGAGCCCACCATATAGATGGACAGCACCTGCCAGATGGAACGACGGTGCAACTCGTGGATCAGGTTGCGGAACTGGTCCATGGGGCCGGGGGCAGGAGGGAAGGTCAGGCGACTCTATATGGGGGGTACGGGGCCTTTTCTACAAGGCCGAGGAAGATCACCCACGTCTCCTGCGCCCTCTCCGCCTCGAGATGGCAGTGCGCATTGCGGTCGGCCCACTATCTTCCTGGGTGCGGCCACCTGACCGACTGAAGCCGGGTGGGACCGTGCCGGTATTACCCCTTCATCCTTCTTCGTCCCGTATCCAGGAGCACCCCGTGCGCTACGCGCCCTTCCGCATGGAGCGGTACCAGTCCACCTACGAGCACCGCGTGGAGATCAACCTCTCCGAGTCGGGCGTGCACCCCCTGACCGTCCGCGAACTGCTTGATTTGGCCGGGAACAATGGCACCGTGGACGAAGTGCGCCTGGGATACGGGCAGTCCAACGGATCCGACGAGTTGCGGCGGCGCATCGCGGCGCTCTACCCGGGCGCCACCGACGCCAACGTGCTGGTCACGGTGGGGGGGGCTGAAGCGAACTTCGCCTCCTTCTGGCACCTCATGGAAATGGAGGGGAAGGCCGCCGTCCTCCTTCCCAACTACATGCAGGTCCCCGGGCTCCTGGAGTCGTTCGGCACCGAGGTGTTTCCGGTGAACCTGGTGGAGTCCGAGGGGTGGCAGCCCGACCTCGGGGCCCTGGAAAGCGCCTTGAAGGCAGGGGCCCGCTTCGTTCTGGTGACCAACCCCAACAACCCCACGGGCGTGGCCCTCACCGAGGCGTCCATGGCGGCCGTCACCGACCTGACGCTCAAGCACGAGGCGTGGATACTCACCGACGAGGTGTACAGCGGTGCCGAGGCCGCCGGAGGCGTCCCGACGCCGTCGTTCTGGGGACGGCACGAGCGGGTCCTCGCCACCAACTCCCTCTCCAAGGCGTATGGACTCCCAGGCCTGCGGCTCGGCTGGATCGCGGGCCCCACCGAGCTCATGGAGGGACTCTGGGGCCGCACGGACTACACCACCATCAGCCCGGCATCCCTGTCCGACCACCTGGCCACCATCGCGCTGGACCCGGGCACACGGACCCGCATTCTCGAGCGGACCAGGGGGATCATCCGGAAGAACCTGGGGCTCATGAAGGATTGGATGGACAGCCAGGAGGGACGCTTCCACTACCAGCTGCCCGACGCCGGCGCCATCTGCTATATGCGCTACGACGTCCCCATCAACTCCACCGCCTTCGCCGAGAAGATGCGGACGGAGAAGAACGTGCTTGTGGTCCCGGGCGACCACTTCGGCATGGACTCCTATCTGCGCCTCGGCACCGGGAACCCCGAGGACGAGCTCCTCGAGGGCCTGCGACGGATCCGCGCCGCGTTCGATGAGGTCGGCTGAGCCGGAACGCGTCCAGGGTCCTCAATCCTCCAGGCGGAAGACGTCTTCCACCGTGGCGCTGAACACCCTGGCGATGGCGAGTGCCAGCGCCAGGGACGGTACGTAGCGCTCCTGCTCCAGAAGCACGATGGTTTGGCGTGAGCATCCGACCTGGTCCGCCAGGGCCTGCTGGGTCATCTCGCCGTGCTCGAAGCGCAGCCTCCGGATCTCGTTGCGGATCTCCGCCTTGGGCACAGTCAGCCCCTCCGGTAGCCCAGGAGCACCCCGACGGGGAGCCCCAGGAGGTTCACGACGACGCAGGACCAGAAGATCAGGTAGAGGTAGAAGAGGGGCACCATGCCCACGTCGTGGAACCGCTCGATGAGCCCCACCATCCACACGGCCAGGGTGACCAACGTCGCTGCCGACTGGATGGCCGGCGCCCGCCCCAGGATCTCCCTGTCCCGCTCGTCCAGCTTCCCGTCACGGCGCGCGGCCCAGGACTTCACCAGCGCGGACACGACCGCGAAGACGATGAGCACGCCCAGGAGGAGCAGGGTGAAGAACATCCTCACGTGGTCGTTGTCGTAGGTCTGCTGGACTCCATGGACCAACACCACGCCGGCCGCCGCCGCGCCCAGCGCCGCGCCCACCCCGAGCCCCCACCATGAGATCCTCTGGAGCGGAGTCGCCGGAAGCTCGACGCCGGCGGGAAGCGGACCTGAACGGTTCACTCCCCAGCGCCCCACGACCACCATCGCCGCCAGCCCGGCCGCCAGCGCCAGGACACCCCACAGGACTACCGACATGGTTTTCTCCGGCTGAAGTGGATGCCGACTGAAAGTACAATAATTTGTACTTTATGTCAATTATTTCATACACCTCTCCCCGTGCTGCGGCAAGGTCGGCCCGGTGGGCCCGGACCAACGGCATGGCGTGGCCCCCCCGGGGGCGCGTACCATCGCCGGGTCGAGCACATCTTCCGTCGAGGTTCCCCCATGATCCGCAGAGCCTTCCTCGCCGCCGGCCTTTCCTTCGCCACCGCTTTCGCTCCGAGCGCAGTCCAGGCCCAGGACGCGGGCCCCTTCGACGTGCTCATCGTCAACGGGCGCGTTCTGGACGGCACGGGCAATCCCTGGTTCGGCGCCGACATCGGCGTGCGGGATGGCCGGATCGTGGCCGTGGGCCAGCTCGCCGGGGCCCAGTCCACGCGGGTCGTGGACGCCGAGGGGCTCTATGTGACGCCGGGCTTCATCGACATCCATTCCCACGCCGACGACGGAAGCGCGCGCGTCGGGGGCGCGACCATCCGCACCGACGACCCGAGGCGGAAGGCAGCCCCCAACCTGGTCTCCCAGGGAATCACCACCGTGGTGGTGAACCACGACGGACGTTCTCCCTGGCCCCTCCGGGACCAACGTTCGCTCCTCGAACGCCAGGGCGTGGGACCCAACACGCTCCTCATGGTGGGCCACGGCACGGTGCGCCGTGAGGTCATGGGGGACGACTTCCAGCGCTCCGCCACGGCGGAAGAGATCCGGCGCATGCGGGCGCTGGTCCGGCAGGGCCTCGAGGAGGGCGCCATCGGCCTGTCCGCCGGGCTGGAGTACGTGCCGGGGCGGTGGAGCACCACCGAAGAGGTGGCGGAGCTGGCAAAAGAGCTGCTGCCCTACGACGGCGTCTACATCTCCCACGAGCGCGCGGAAGGTGCGGACCCCATGTGGTACTGGCCGAGCCAGGATCCGGCGGGCCCCCCAACCCTCATGGACGCCGTCATGGAGACCATCGAGATCGGGCGCCGCAGCGGCGCCCGGGTCGTGGCGTCCCACATCAAGGCAAAGGGAGCCCATTTCTGGGGGACCAGCGGCGCCGCCATCCAGCTCATCCAACGTGCCCGGGATGAGGGAGTGCGCGTGTGGGCCGACCAGTACCCCTACCCCACCAGCGGGACCGACGGGAACACCGTCCTCATCCCCGGTTGGGCCCTGCAGGACGGGTCGGCGCTTCGCCGCGAGGACGCGCGTCCCCCGGCGACCATGCTGCGACTCAACCTCCGGGACGAAGCCACCGCCGCCCGGATCCGCTTGGACATCGCCCACGAGATCCGCCGCCGAGGGGGTGCCGACCGTGTGGTGATCTTCGAGTACCCCGACTCCACGCTGGTGGGCAAGAACCTCCAGGAGGTGGCCGACGCCCGGAGCCTGGACCCGGTGGAAGTCGCCATCGCCCTTCAGCTCGAGGGGGATCCCGACCGCCGCGGCGGCGGGAGGATGCGTGGATTCTCCATGTCCGAGGTGGACATGGAGGCCTTCGCAGCCCAACCCTGGGTCGCCACCGCCACGGACGGTGGCATCGCGCTCCCCGAGGACGGCCCGGTGCACCCACGGTACTACGGAACCTTCCCCCGCAAGATCCGGCACTACGCCCTGGAGACCCGGGCTCTTTCCCTTGAGGCCGCAATACGCTCGGCCACCTCGCTCCCGGCCCAGATCGCGGGACTTCGGGACCGGGGACAGGTGCGGGAAGGTTTCTGGGCGGACCTCGTCCTCTTCGACCTGGACCGCATAGCGGACAGGGCGACGTTCTTCGAGCCTCATCAGCACGCCGACGGCATCGAGCACGTCCTGGTGAACGGACAGTTCGTCGTGGAGGACGGCCGCATCCTGTACGCCACGCCCGGGAGGGTCATCACGTCACGGAAGGGCGGGCCGCCGATGGTGTCGGACGCGCACGAGCGACCCGGCGGGCCGAGGTAGCGCGGGCCGACGACGCGAAGCACGTTCCCGGGGTCGCTTCGTTCCTCCACACCGGAGCCCCCATGAACTTCGCCGAGTTGGCCCGCCTGTCGGGCGATATCATCAAGTATCCCATCTTCACCGTCCAGGGCCGCGCCATCACGGCCTTCGACCTGGTGACCTTCGTGTTCATCGTCCTGGGCACGGTATTCGTGTCCCGGGTGCTCAGGAGAAGCGCGGACAGGGGGCTGAAGCGGCGCGGCGTGGACGACCCCGGCACCCACGCCATCGCCAACCGACTGATCCATATCGCGGTGCTGACCATCGGCTTGGGAACCGCGGCCACCAACCTGGGCTTCAACCTGTCGGCGATCTTCGCCGCCGGCGCGGTTCTGGGCGTGGGCATCGGCTTCGCCTTCCAGAACGTGGCGCAGAACTTCATCTCCGGGCTCCTCCTCCTGTTCGAGCGCTCCATCAAGCCCGGGGACATCCTGGAGGTGGAGGGCCGGGTGGTGCGCGTGGAACAGCTGAGGGTCCGGTCCACGGTGGCCCGCACGCGTCACGACGAGCAGCTCATCATCCCCAACTCGACGCTGGCCCAGGGAACCGTGACCAACTTCACCATGGCGGACACCTTCTTCCGGATTTCCCTCACGGTGGGCGTCACCTACGACTCCGACATGCGCGTCGTCCGGAGCGCCCTGGAGCGCGCAGCCCTGGACGCACCGGGACGGTCGAAGGACCACGACGTCCAGGTACTCATGACGGGCTTCGGCGATTCGTCGGTGAACTTCGAAGTTTCGGTTTGGATCGATGACCCGTGGCGGTCCCGCCGGGCCCTCTCGGACCTTCACGAAGCGATCTGGTGGGCGCTGAAGGAAGAGGCCATCGTTATTGCGTTCCCGCAGCTGGACGTGCACTTCGACGGCGCCCTCCACCAGCGTCTCGATCAGTTCCCCCGCGCCTCGTAGGATCGGAACGTCAATGCCCACGGACGCCCTCAAGGACCTGGAGCTCCTGCTCCGCTCGCGCTATGGGCTCATCCATCTCGATACGCTGGAGGAGGACCGGGCCGGGAGCCTACTCCAGCACCTGGCTGACCAGCTGGGCATCCCCTTCTTTTCGTGGACCCGATCCCGGGGGCTCGTGCGACAGGGCATGAGCGATCCCGTCTACCAGACCAGCGATCCCCTGAAGGCGTTCGCCCACGTGGTCGCCTCAGGACATCCGGCGCTGTACCACGTCCGCTCCCTCGTGGGCGGACTCCATGGACAGGACCTGCTCGTCTCCCTCATCCGTGACGCGGCCCGCAGCATGGAGAAGGTGGATGGAGCGGTGGTCCTCACGGGCGCTGGCACCGAGTTGCCCCCTTCGTTGAAGGAAATTTCGGCCACCGTCGCGCTTCCCGGCCCGTCCGACGAGGAGTTTCGGGAGCTTCTGGGACGCATCGTGAGGGACTTGTCCGCCAGGGGTCACGTGGAGGTGGCGCTGACACGGGAGGAGACCGCGACCCTGGTGAAGCACCTGTCGGGGCTCACGCTCATGGAGGCGGAGAAGATCCTCACCAAGTCCATCGTCGAGGACGGCTCACTCAACTCCTCGGATATCCACCACGTCATCGAGGCCAAGCGACAGGTCGTGGAGCGGGAGGGGCTGTTGGAGTACTACCCCGCCGAAGCGACGATGGCGGGGATCGCAGACCTGAGAACGCTCAAGGACTGGTTGGCGAAGCGGAAGGCCGTGGTGCAGAGCCCGGAAAAGGCGCAGGAATTCGGTCTGGACTTTCCCCGGGGTATGCTCCTCCTGGGCGTTCCGGGCTGCGGCAAGAGCCTGTCGGCCAAGGCGGTGGCGTCGGAATGGGGGCTGCCCCTGCTCAAGCTCGACCCCTCGAACCTCTACAACAAGTACGTCGGCGAGAGCGAAGCCAACTTCAAGCGCGCCATGCGCGCTGCGGAGCGGATGGCGCCCGTGGTGCTCTGGATCGACGAACTGGAGAAGGCGTTCGCCTCGGGCGGCTCCGAAGACGGCGGCGTGTCCCAACGCATTCTGGGAAGCTTCCTCACCTGGATGCAGGACCGCCGAGGAGATGTCTTCGTGGTGGCTACGGCCAACGACATCAAGCGCCTCCCCCCGGAGTTCCTGCGCAAGGGACGGTTCGACGAGATCTTCTTCGTGGATCTGCCCGACGAGGAAACTCGACAGGAGGTCTTTCGCATCCACCTCAACAGCCGCGGCCACGACGCCGCCGCCTACGACCTCCAGGCCCTGGGCCACGCCACGGACGGCTTCAGCGGATCGGAGCTCGAACAGGTGGTGGTGAGCGCGCTCTACACCGCGTTCTCCCACGACGGCTCGGTCTCCACGGAGGCGCTCCTCGCCGAGGTGCGGGGCACGCTCCCTCTCTCCGTCACCATGGCGGAGCACATTGCGGACCTGCGGGCGTGGGCGGAGGGACGGACGGTCCGCGCCAACTGACCGGCCTCCTTGGACGAAATCCCCTATACGGACTCCACCAAACCGGGGTCGTCATTGGCCGTCGCATTCACCCGGGCCGAGACGACGTGCCGCAGCAGCGTACCCGCTCGCGCCGGAGCCAGCAGCGACTGGACCTTGTCCAGCGGAGTGTCTCCGCTGAGCCACTCCGCCCACACCGACGGATCCAGCAGCGCGGGCATCCGAGGGTGCACCTCCATGACGTCGTCGTTGGACTCCACGGTGAGCACCGAGAACCCGTGGTACGGATCGTGGCCGGGTGGAGCCCACCGCTCCCAGATTCCCGCGAGCGCCAGGACTCTGCCGTCGACGGGGTGGAACCAATACGGCACCTTGCCCGAGCCCTCTCCGCGCCACTCAAAGAACCCGTCAGCCGGGACGAGACACCTGCGGGCCGCGAAGGCCTCGCGGAACGAGGCACTGGAGCGCACGGTCTCGCTCCGGGCGTTGATGGAGCGGCGCGCCGGCCCGTCGGCCCAGGACGGCACCAGGCCCCACCGGAGAAGTCCCATGCGCCGGCCCCGACGATCCGCGGCGACCACCAGTGCATCCTGACCTGGCGCGATGTTGTAGCGAGGAGCCTGGTGGAAGGTCAGAGCCGGCACGTCGAACGTCTCGACGAGCTCTTCTGCGGGCGTCGCCAGAGAATACCTGCCACACATGCTCAGGACCTGCTGAGACGTTCGGGCTTGGGGCCCCGGACCACATAGCGGACGTCGTCGAACCGTCGGCGGCGCATGACGAGTCGCGATCCGGCGACCTCCTTCCTCCGGAAGCCCAGCAGGTGGAACAGCTGCTGCGCCCCCCAACGGGCCACACGCTGGTCCACCACCACCACGTCCGGCTCGTCCTTGGCCCGGGTCACGCCCGGAAGCCAGTGGATCAGACGATCCACCCGCAGGCTTCGAAGGATGTACGAAGCCCGGAGCCAGAACGGGCTGAACTCGCGAATGAGAAAGAACCCGTCGTCCCCCTGCTTCTGATAGAGGGGCATGAGCATGCGCGCATCCCGCTCCACGCGGACGGGTCCGTGTACATCGTGGGCCACGACCTGTCCCGCCTGCACGCGCTGGAAGTTCTCGTACCCCGGCTCCATGGCGAAGCCGTCGAGGGGGCCGATGTCACGCCGATAGGTCATCTCCATGGCCCGTGGCAGGTGCGCCGTGTCGCGAGCCAGGAGCTTCCATCCCTCGGTGGCCTCGGGAAGGTGCGTCTGTTCCAACAGTCCGACCGTCGCCACGGTGAGCCAGATACCGGCCTCCGCTCGGTCGACCGCCCGGGGTTCGGTATGCTGGCCGCTCTCGTAGGCCACGCCCACGATGCCGTGCCCCCCCAGGAACGCCAGCAGGGTTCCGTCCACCAACTCCTCGAGCCCGAGGATCATGGGAACGGGGATGTGGGCCGCGAGGTCGCGGTTCGCCAACGTGTCACCGAAGGTGGTGAACGGTCCGCCGAACCCCGAGGTCGTGTGGAGATCGATGAAGTAGACCGGCCCGCGGGCCTCCTCCACGACGGCCTCGATGGCCTGCAGCAGTTCAATCTGCTCCTGGTCCTCGGCGCTTCCGGCCAGGTTCGGTTCGCTCAGCAGTCGATCGATGCGCTCGTCGCTCCAGGCCCGATTCAGGTCCCGGTCCACGAAGCGCCTCCCCAGCGTCAGCGCCGCCCGGTTTCCCGCCAGTGCGACGAAGTCCCCTCGCATGGCGTCGGCCCGCGGAGCCAACCGGGCCAGGACCCGGCGCAGCCCCTCCACGCCGGCCGGCTCATTCCCGTGCAGGCCCCCGACGCACAGCAGGGTCGAACCGGGGTGCCCTCCCCGGACCCGCCCGATGATCCGATCCACCGTCGGCGCCTCCGCGACCGTCGGTTCCTCGATCTGCACTCCTTCCGTCACTCCTTCCCCAGCCGCTCTTTGAGGAGATCGTGGGCGATGGGCAGGAAGTCCCGCTCGCTGACGATGCCCACCAGTTTGCCGTCCTTCACGACGGGCAGACACGAGACGTGATGAGTGCGCATGAGGTCGAGGGCCTCCAGAGTGGAAGTCTCGGGCGCCACGGAAAGAGGATCCCGCTCGATGATCGACTTCACGGCCGGAGCCTTTCCACCCGTGGAGGACTCCTCCGCCATGAGCCGGACGAGCGCGCGGTAGGACACGATCCCCACCAGCCGATGCTGGTCGTCTTCGACGAGGACGTGCCTGATCTGGTTTCGGTCCATGAGGAACGCCACCATGCTTACGAGTTCGTCCTCGTGTACCGTGAACAATGACGTGGTCATGAACTGTTCGACGTGCAGGTAGTTCAGCCGCCACCCCCCCGCTTCGTGAATTTCCGCCAAGGGCCACTCATGGGCCGGGATGCCATCCTTCTGTCTGCGAACCAGTGCAGCCGTCACCGCGGCCAGTCGCTCCGGCCGGCTTCCATCGTCCCTCATCGCCGCGAACGACCGCATCATCCACGTGGCCCCGGTGGTGCCCGCTTCCACACGCTCCTGGACGACGCCCAGATATCGCTCGACATCCTTCGCGTCGACTCCCACGCTCGACAGCCCGGATCTCGCGATGGGAAGGAGCCGGTCGAGAATGAGACGCCGGGCCGGAAGGGTCTCCCCGTCCACCCAGTGGAAGCCTGCCTTGAGCCCGTGCCGTGACGCGGCCAGGAAGTTCTCCTTCACATCGTCGAAGTCAATCCGTCGGGTCACGTCGCCGAACGCCTCGACCCCTCCCAGCACGAGTCCGACCCAGAAGGCGGCATTGGCCACTTCGTCGAGGATGGTGGGGCCCGATGGAAGCACGCGACATTCGATGCGAAGGTGCGCTTTCCCGTCGAGCACCCCGTAGCAGGGTCTATTCCATCGGTATACGGTGCCGTTGAAGAACTGGAGAGCCTCCAGATGAGGGATTCCCCCCTCCCTCAACAGCTGCAGCGGATCCTCGAGTACCTGGCTCGTGAGGAGGACCCGGAATCGGGCTATGTCGTCCTCGAAGAGCTCCGTGACGGAAGCGTCGACCCACCGGTCGCCGAAGCGGACCCGGGGAGCCAGCTCGCGCATGTACAGGTTCGCGCTGCGCGTGTCGACGGACTGCTGAAAGAGGGCGATCCTGGTTTCATCCCACAGGCGCCTGGCGAAGAGTACCGGCGAGTTCACCGCTGCGGCGAGAACGGGGGCCGTGATCAACTGCGCCACGTTGTAGAAGGCGGCGAACTCCCCGGCGTCGACCTGGAGGTGCACCTGAAGGCTGGTGTTGCACGCTTCCAGCATCACGGAGTCGTGTTCGACGAAAAGTTCGTCCGTGCCCTCGATGCGCAGCCTGTACGGCTCACCTCCCCGCATCTTCCACAAGGCCTCGTTGAGCGCGTGGTAGCGGGCCTTCGGCGTGATGTTGGCGAGGGTCAGGTCCGACTTGCTCAACGTGGGGAGGATGCCCACCAAGGCGACGTCGGCGCCGCTTCCGGCCGCCGCCCGTCGCACGTCCCCGACCAACTCCTCGATGCGCGCTTCCAGCGTGGAGAAGCATGGGCCGGTCAGGACGCGAGGCTCGACGTTGGCCTCGAGGTTGAAGAGGGCCAATTCGGTGGTGTACGGTCCATCCAGGCGCTCCAGGACCTGGAGGGACACCGGAGCGGGCCGCCACGCCTGGTTCACCAGGAACATCTCCTGCTCGAGGCCGATACGCCTGACGCCGGACTCGATCATGCCGCCGTCGAGCATCTGCTCCAACGCCCTGAGGTCACGCAGGAGGTGCTTCGTGAAGTTCCGACTGGCTTCGGGACCGATGCCGTCACCGGTGATGTCTTGGGCCATTCGGCTACTCCAGGAAGACCGCGATCTCACCCAGGGGCTTCTTGGTTATGTCCGGCACCATGGTCCCCTCCTCGGGATACCCGACCACGAGGACCAGGAAGGGACGTTCGTTCTCCGGTCGTCCCAGGATCTCGTTCAGGAACTTCATGGGGGAAGGCGTGTGCGTGAGCGTGGCCAGTCCCGCGTGGTGGAGCGCCGTGACGAGCATGCCCGTGGCGATGCCCACCGACTCCGTCACGTAGTAGTTCTTGAGCCGATCTCCCCGCTCGGTGACCTCGTAGCTTTCGGCGAAAACCACAACGAGCCACGGCGCCCGCTCCAGGAAGGGCTTGTCCTGGTCCGTCCCCAGATGTGACAACGCCTCGAGCCACTCCTTGGGAGCCCGGCCGTTGTAGAACTCACGCTCCTCGGCTTCCGCCGCCTCCCTGATCCGGCGCTTGAGCCCGGGATCCGCCACGGCGACGAAGCGCCAGGGCTGACGATTGGCCCCATTGGGAGCCGTGCCCGCGGCGAGCAGACAGGTCTCCAACACGTCGCGCGGAACCGGACGATCCGAAAAGTCCCTGACCGTTCGCCTCCGGCGCATGCGGTCGAGAAAGGCCTCCGCCTCCGCCCGCATCTCTTCCGGCGGCAGCTCACGGTAGCCTTCCAGCGGCACCATGCGCGGCTCGGTCACCGATCCATCTCCGTCGGCACGCGTGCCTGGGGGTCCCGGATCAGTCGCCCGTAGATCTCGTGCCAGGCACCTCCACGGGCCTCGCGCAGAACGGCCTCGGGAGTCAGGCCCAGCGTCTGGGCCAGGACCCGCACGTTCACGAGTGCCACGATGTCGGCGTCGGAGAGCGCGACTTCGGACCAGCGGTTCGCGGGCAGGGAGCGGTATCGCCGGAAGGCCTCGGCCAGCACACCGGCCTGCGCCTGATCGGGCAACGGCACGTGGAAGTGGCTGGCGTCCAGTCCATAGCGCACCACCAGGTCGGTCCATGGCCGTCCCGACTGCCGCAGGGCGACCAGAGCCTCGGTGGAGATGCCGGCCCGACGGGCCACGAAGAGAACGACCGGAATCTCGTCCACGTCCAAACGCCAGTCGCCCAGGATCCCCACTTCGGAGCGGGGAAGCTGGAAGAATTCGGCGACAGCACCGAAGTACGCTTCTTGCGCCGTGGCGCCCTCCTGGGCCGCAGCCGCCGTCGCCCCGGAAGCCAGCACCAGGAGCGCGCCCATCACTCGTCGGATGTTGCCCACGACGTCCTCCATTCTCATCAAAGTCATACCCCCCAATCTCCCCCTCCCGCACCAATGGTGCCAGTGTGGCGCAAATGGCCATGGGCGCGCCCGTCGCCGGAGGTGAGCTTCTGCCAGGCTGACAGCCCGAGCTCCTCTCGCTCTGGCACGAGTCTTGAATCAAGTAACGGTCGGGTGGATGAAGTGTGGGGACTTCGACGAGGAGGTACCATGGACAACGACGAACGGGACGAAAGGCGCCGGGACGCTGGTCTCGCGCTCGTCGTGCGCGCCGAGGCGTCGAAAGCCGAGTCGGATATCGTCTTCGACTTCACGGGGCTGCACCGGCCCGCCCTGACGGATCTGGCCTTGATCCTCACGGCGCGCCTGCACTCCCAGCCGGCCGAACGGGTCTGGGTGCGGGCTCTTCCCAACGGCACGTGGTATGTGCTCCAGGCCCTGGGTCTGGACCACCTCTTCCGCGTCTACCCCAGCCCCGACGAACGACCGAACTGAACGGTGCTCGTCCCCGGCCGAGGGATTCCGCCCCGGTCCGCACTCGCGGCCGGGGCGGAATCGTGTCCTAAAATGTCACCGAAAGTGGACACCCACGCGCAGAACGGGGTCCCGGTCGGCGGTCAGCTTCCGTCGGAGACGATGGCTTCGTAGCTCTCCGGATCCCAGCGTGGACGCCGGTCGGCATCGGCAACCTCGATCCCGAGATAGAACAGAAGTTGGGAGAAGCGGGGGTCAACAATGCCGCGGCCAGGGCCACAACCAGCGGATTCTCCATGGACACGCCGAGTCGTGGGTCGTCGATCAGGAATGCTAGTCGCCACCCCCGAGCCGGCGCAGGAGCTCGGAAAGCGCGTCAGTCGAAGCTCGGGCCCGCAGGACCAGCCATCCCCCCGCCCGGGGAGAGAGAAGCTGGCTCCTCCCGTCCCCTGCGGCGGGGAGCAGCGCAGGATCCACGCCGGCGGGAATGTGCACCAGTTCCAGCGTGTCCCCGTTCTCCATGAGCTGGACGACGCGCACCGCCCCCTGCAGCTCGATCTCCTCCAGCCGGCCAACCGACACCACGGACAGGCCCGGTACGCTCAGGGAGGAGCCGCCCGCCTCCAGAGCGTCGTCCGGTGCGGACAGGTCGGACGCGGCCCGACTGGCCACGAAGCCGGCCCCCTCACGCGAGGGCAGAAGGGACGCCCGCGGCGCCACGGCCTCGGATGCGTCCGGTGACGGAGGCGTGAGGCCCTGCACCAGCACCGGCGCGCCACGCTGTCCGGCGGTCGTCCGCAGCTCGGCCGCGGGCGACGTGTCCCCCGCAACCACGTCGGCCACCTTGTCCGTCGCGGTGCGGATGCCGGGATCGGCCGCCGCCGTGCGCGCCGGCACCTCGGTCGCGTCCGCCGCCGCGTCTGCTGGCGCAGCCGCTTCAGGGGCGGGCGTGGCCGCCACCCCCGCCGGTGACGGCAGGCTGGACCGCTCGCTGTGTTCCTGCTCCCGGGTGCTGACGGCGCCCACTGGGGTCGCGTCGGCCTCATCGGCCCCACCCCGCGCCTCCGTCACGGCGGGTGCGGACGCCACCGCTTCATCGTCCGGTGCGGGAAGCACACCACCGCGAAGCAGCCAACCCGTCCCCAGGGCCAGGACCACGGAGGCGGCCCAGGCCAGCTTCTGCAGCCTGAAGCCCGGCACGTCGGCCGTCCCACGGGCCCGGGCACGAAGCTCCTCGAAGCTGGGCAGTTCACTGATCTCCAGGGATGCCGCACCCAGCACGGCCGCAGCCTCGTCGCGCACGGCTCGCTCCTCCTGCAGACGTCCCCGACAGACGCCGCACTCGGCCAGGTGCCGGCGCACCCGCTCCGCTTCGGCGGCGGGAAGATCGTCCAACGCCCCGTCCAGGTAGGCGTGGAGCATGCCTTCATCTACGTGCGACATCGGACTCCTCCTTCTCGCGATACGCTTCCGCCAACCTGCGGCGGGCACGCGCCAACGTGGTTCCCACCGACGCCAGCGCCAGGCCGGTCTGGCGGGCGATGTCGGGATAGCCGAGTCCGGCATCCCACAACAGCAGGGCCTCCCGGTCCCGCTCTCCGAGCGCGCCCAGAGCCTCCTGGACCCGCCCCCACTGCTCCCGCCGCGTCAACTCCTCCGCCGAATCCGGAGCCGACGCCTGCAGGCTCTCGACCTCGCTCTTCAAAAGGGCCAGGTGACGCTTCCGCCTCACGACGGTGCGGGCTTCGTCCCGGGCCAGGTTGGACGCAACCTGAAAGAGCCAAGCCTTGGGCTTGAGGGGCTGATGTTCCAGAGCACGCACGAATGCCTCCTGCGCCAGGTCCCGGGCCCGGTCCGGATCCCACACCTTGCGGTGCAGGAACCGAACCAGGTCCGGGAAGATGGTACGGTACAGCTCAGCCCAATCAGCGCTCACGGCGTGCCTGCTCCCCCTCGGAAGCGTTTCACCAGGTCATCCAGCCTCCGAGCGTCGACGCCCTCGAGGCCTTCGTCTCCAACCTGGAAGCTCAGGTCCACCCCCGCCACCAACACCGGGCTCAACTCGGCGACCACGGTGCGCAGTTCCTCGACGCGTGCTACGAGTTGGAAGTAGGCCGAGCTGAACGCCTTGACCCGAACGATGTCCTGATCGACCCGGTGGAGGTCATCCTTCCATACCCCGCCGTCGAGATGGAAGATGCGCCCACCGATCATCCTTGCGGGCCGGCCGTCGTCGATGTCCACGCGACTCATCATGTCCGCCTCGGCCTCGGCCAGACCTGCCTTGGTGGACGCATCCCTCATTCGACGCGCTTCCTCCGCCATGCGAACGGCCGACGCACCCGTCGCCGCCATCGCCGTGGGCACGACCGCAGGTGCCATGACGCCCCTGGGGCCGGCGGGCCAGACGTTGCGCCCTCCGCCCACAGCCAGGGTGGTCGGCTCCTGGACCAGATAGGACGTATACCGGCTCGGCAGTCCGTAGCGGAGGGCCAGCGTCCGGATCTCGTCCACGAGGGATGCAGTCTCACCCTCGGTCCAGATCTGACGCGTCAGGTGCCCCAGCTTTCTCGAAGCCCAAAGGCGCGGGATGAACCCGTTGGCATCGGTACGCTCGGGAAACGAAGCCTCAGCGGTGAACGTCACCACGCTTCCCCCACGCCGGCCCCGCAATCGGAGGGTGCCGGTCCCGTCCGCGCGGTAGCGCCCGAAGAGGACCAGATCCTCTCCCGCGAAGACGTCGGGCAGTCGAACCGGGTAGATCTCCTCGAGACGGACCGGCGCCCCCGCGACCTCCAGGTCCGTGAGGACCGGGTGGCGGATCTTGGCAGCCAGAAGGCTGATCACCCGCTCCACGTTCTCACCGGGCTCCACGTACGCCGTGGTTCCCCGCCCCGCCTCGCCCAGACGATCGAGGAGGTGCGTGTTCACGTCGTGGCCCACGCCGAAGGTGAAGACCCGCGCCCGCCCCGCACGCTCTTCGGCCCGGTCAGCCAAGCGTTCTGGCGACTGCTCGCCCACCGACGGAAGTCCATCGGTGAGGAAGATCACCACGGGAAGCCGCTCGCTGGGACTCTCCAGGCGGAATGCCTCGTCCAGGGCCTCGCCCATGTTGGTGCCGCCATCGGCGACCAGGTCGTCCACCCAGGCCCGAGCGCGAGCCAATTGGGCCCCCGTGGCATGCCGCCACTCGGCGCTCTCCATGTGCACGGCACTGGAGAAGGCGAGGAGGCGGAAGCGGTCGTCCCGTCCCAATGTCTCCAGAAGACTCCGCAGCGCGGACCTGGCCTGCTCGATCTTCTCGCCGGACATGGAGCCCGACACGTCGAGCACCACCGTCACGTCCCTGGGCTCGGCGCGTTCAGTGTTCCGACCGGGGGAAAGGGTGAGCATGAAATAGCCGTCCTCCCCCGCCGGACGATGCGTCGCCAACGACACGCCCACAGCCTCGCCGGCCACGGGAAAGAAGATGGAGAGCCGACCGGAAAGATCTTCCTCCAGCCGGACCGTCAGGCGACCCCCATGTCGGTTCACGCCCAGGGCATGCGTGGGAGAGAATGGGTCCAGGTAGGCGTCGCCGTCCTCGACCACGACCTCGAAAAGCGTCTCCACCGCCGCCCCGGGACCGGCTCCAGAAGCTCCCCGCACGCCCCCGGCGTAGGCCAACTGCACGGCCTTGCCCGCCCGGGCCAGGACCTGGGTGTACCGGAGCGTCACCTTCCGCTCCTGCCCCGGCTCGATGGGAAAGACCCGGGCGCGCAGAAGGCCGTGCCCCGCCAGCTCGATGAGGGCCGGATCGGCTCGCCGCCGAACGATCTCCTCGTAGATCGCCCTGGCGCGAGCGGCGTCCATGATCTCTCCTCTCAGCTCGGCGTCCCCCTGGAAGAGCGAAAAACCCTGGAAGACGGCCTCGCCGGGCAGCGGATACAGATAGTCGCCCTGGGCGACACGCTCCCCGTCGTTGCGGAACCACTCCGACACCTCCACCTGGGCCACGCGGCCCTCCAGGCGCACCCTCACCTCGCTGCGCACCTTGTCCACGGCGGACCGAACCACCGTCGGCCCGTCGGGCTCGATCCACCCCTGCGCGACTGCTGCCTTCGGAGCCGCCGCCACGAGGAGCGCCGCCACCACCACTGCGCTAGCACGTCCCATGATTCCCTCCAGGGCCTGGACCGCGGTGGATCCGCGGCCGTCGTTGCCTCCACCCTGGATGACGTACCAGCGGCGACCCCTTGCACAGCGGCGCACGGTTTTACTGATTCCGCGTCCGGACCAGACGACTCCACAAGGAGGTTCCTTGAACATCGTTGTGCTTGGAGGCGGCCGCGTCGGAAGCGCCATCGTGCGCGACCTGACCGCCGTCGATGATTTCTCGGTGACCATCGCTGACGTCGATCCCGTGGTGGTGGACAACCTCATCGAGGACGGGGCCGACGGCATGTGCATCGACCTGTCCGAGCCGTCCAACGTGGCGCGCGCCATCGCCCACGCCGACCTCGTCGTGGGCGCCGTCCCCGGCTTCATGGGGTATCGGACCGTGGAACGGGTGCTGGAAGCCGGAAAGCCGGTGGTGGACATTTCGTTCTTTCCCGAGGATGCGTTCGGCCTGCGC
Source organism: Longimicrobiales bacterium (assembly GCA_035458765.1). Classification (GTDB taxonomy): domain Bacteria; phylum Gemmatimonadota; class Gemmatimonadetes; order Longimicrobiales; family Gaopeijiaceae; genus SZUA-318. The sequence continues at coordinate 3,285 of DATHZE010000200.1, read as the reverse complement.
GAGAAGGCGGAGAAGGCCGGCGTCCCGTGCCTCGTGGACTGCGGCATCGCCCCGGGTCTGAGCAATCTGGTCCTGGGCCGCCTCGAGGAGGCGTTGGACGAGACCTATTCGTTCAAGTGCCTCGTGGGTGGGCTCCCCGTGGAGCGGAACTGGCCGTGGGACTACAAGGCCCCATTCTCGCCCGCCGATGTCCTGGAGGAGTACGTGCGGCCCGCCCGTTTCCGGCGCGCGGGCAAAGAGGTCGTGGTGCCCGCCCTCACCGAGCGCGAACTGGTCCACTTCCCCGGACTGGGGTCCCTGGAGGCCTTCGCCACCGACGGACTTCGCTCACTCCTGACGACGTGCTCCACGCCCGAGATGGTGGAGAAGACCCTGCGCTACCCTGGCCATGCCGAACTCATGACGAAGCTCCGGGACGCCGGGTTCTTCTCGAAGCATCCGATCCAGGCCGCCTCGGGGCAGGTACGGCCGCTGGACGTGACTTCCGCGCTGCTGTTCGATCAGTGGCAGTTCGAGGAGGGCGAGCCGGACCTGACCGTCGTGCGCCTGGAGATCGAGGGGATGAAGGGGAGTCAGCGCGTGCGGCACGTCTACAACATTCTCGACTACTACGACCCCGAGTCGGAGACGTCGTCCATGGCCCGCACCACGGGGTACATGTGCACCGCGATGGTGCAGGTGGTGGCCTCGGGTCTGTGGAAGGAGGCCGGCCTAGCGCCCCCGGAAGTCGTGGGCCGTCGAGAGGACTGCTTCGAGATGGTCCTGAGGCACCTGGAAGCCAGGGACGTCCACGTCTTCCATCACCTGGAAGAACTCTAGGGCCTAGGTGTGGGGCCGTTGCAGCTCGGGGGGCGCTCAGCACCCCCCGGCCGTGGCCCGCAGCACGGGAAACGAGCCTTCCTCGATCTGTCGGTCCAGGAATCCCCATGCGGTGAACCCGTCGTCGGAACGAGGCTCCAGAAGCGTGAAGGCCAGACGGCCCAGGGGCTGATCCAGGGACACCCAGGCCGTTCCCGCCGGAGCCGTGGTGGTCACCGGAGCCCAGTGCCCCCAGACGGTCCGCTCGTGGTGGCCCTGGAACTCTCTGGCCGCTGTCGCGGTCGAGTCCACGACGAAACCCTCCGCTTTCACCTGTCGGGGTTCCGCGTACCGCACCACCACCACCCCGTGCGCCTCGAGCCGCTCGATGACGTTCTCGGCATCCGGCAGGATATAGTAGGCCTCCGGTGCCACCGCCGACTCCGTCGGTTGGAAGGTCCCGAACTCGGCCATCCGGGTCGGCGTGGACACGTTGCGGCGCCGGAACATCACGTCCCCGGTGAAGGGATTCCGCTCTTCCTCGACCTCCCCCATGAGGATCGTGACCTCAGGGGAGCGTGCGTGTTCGGCCCGAAGTGCGAGACGTCGGCCCACCACGCTCTCTCCATCCGCCTCCTCCACGGTGACGCGCACCGCGGTGGCGTTCTGCTGCGCGAAGTCCAGGACTTCCTCCACGAACCAGAGGGTGGCCCTCACCCGATCCTCGAACGTCGCGTAAGCGTACGCCTCACCGAGGATGCCCATGCGGTTGCGCAGGCCCAAGTAGCTGTTGTTGAAACGGGGGCGGTGGTCGAAGGTGTACCATCCCTGCGCCCCGTCGTCCCCCCGCTGGGCATTCCCGTAGTAGTAGAAGTCCCAGCCGTGCTTCTCCTTGATCCTCGCCGTAACCTCCGGCAGCCAGCGATCTCTCAGAAACGCGTCGATGGATCCCGCCGTGTTGGGGTGGAGCGGAGGGGAGTACGTGAGGTGGTACGCATGCCGCGTGCCGTTGGTGGTGTGGAGATCCACCGCGGCGTGGGGATCGTATTGATTGAGCATCCGCACGAGGGAGCGGGCCTCGGGCGAGTCGAGCTTGGTGTGATCCCGGTTCAGGTCCAGCCCCTGCGCGTTGGGACGTTGGCCCATGCCCCCGATGGGTCCGTTCTGACGAGGCCGATTGTCCAGGCGAATGCGCTCGTTGCCGTCGGCGTTGTAGATCGGCGCGATCAGGAGCACCAGCGAGTCGGTCCAGGCAGCATACTCCCCGGACGAGAGTCGCCGGAGCAGGATGAGGAGCGCCTCCTTCCCGGGCACCTCCCCCGCGTGGATGTTGCCCTGGAGGTAGACACGCGTCTTTCCCGTGGCCCGCACAGCCTCGGCCGAAGCATCCGGCGCGCCCACGATGAGCAGGGGGAGCGGGCGCCCCTCGGTGCTGTAGCCCATGGTGGTGAGGTGGATATCCGGGCTCCGTTGGGCCACGCGGGCAGCCAACTCCATCACCTCGTCGTACCGGGTCGTCTCCCGGAAGTCGGTGCGCTCGGCCCGGGTGAGGAGGAACTCTCCGTCGGGCAGTGATTGGGCCCCGATCGGGCCCGGAAGAAGAGCGATGCAACCGGCGATTACGGCCAGGCGGCGAGGGCGGGACATGGTCGAGGCTCCTCGGGGATCGGCTACGGGACACCGGACGAAGTTATCCCCGGCCCCGGGCGCTAGCCATGAGCGCGGACGCCTTATAGCTTCCGGCGCTTCGTGCTTCGGACCCCCCACTTCGGTGCGCCATGGGCAAGGCCCTCCCCGTCTTCTACGACTGCTCGAACTGCCCGTCGTACTGCTGCAGCTATCCGCGGATCGAGGTCACGCCCGCGGACCTCGCGCGCCTGGCCCTGCAGCACGGGATCGACGTGGCGACGGCGAAGCGACGCTTCACCCGGAAGGGCGCCGAGGCCGGCGAGGTGATCCTCCGACACCAGAAGGACGAGACGTTCGGGACCGTTTGCATGTTCCTGGATCTGGAGACCCGGTTGTGCACCGTGCACGGTGCCCGCCCCCAGATCTGCCGGGAGCACCCCGGGCACTCCTCTTGCCATTACTACAACTTCCTCATGGCGGAACGCCGCTATCAGGATGACCCGGCCTTCCTGGCCCGGGCCTACAACGCCCCCTAGGCGTCCCCGGCCATCCCATGCAAGAAGAAGAGGCCCGGGGGGACGATTTCCCCCGGGCCTCCTTCGTCGCGCCGGACGGCGTCAGGCCACGTCGAAGCCCGACTCCTCCAGGGAGTGCCGCTTGGCGTCGTCCTCGCTCACCACCTGACCGTCGAAGAGGTGGATGGAGCGGTCCGCCTCATGGGCGTAGCGCGGATCGTGGGTCACCATGCAGATGGTGGCGCCGTCCGCGTGCAGCTCCTGAAGCAGCTCCATCACCGCGTTGCCGTTCTTCGAGTCCAGGTTACCCGTCGGCTCGTCGGCCAGGAGGATCAGCGGCTTG
>DATHZE010000199.1:0-8032 GCA_035458765.1 Longimicrobiales bacterium | reverse complement strand
TGGGCCTGTTGGTGCGAAGGGAAGGCGTCGATCATCCGGTTGATGGACTCGGCCGCCGAGTTGGTATGCAGCGTGGCGAAGACGAGGTGACCGGTCTCGGCGATGGTGAGCGCCGCCGAGATGGTCTCGAGATCGCGCATCTCGCCGATGAGGATGACGTCAGGGTCCTGCCGCAACGCGTACTTCAGCGCGGCGGTGAAGCTCTTGGTGTCCGCCCCCACCTCCCGCTGATTGATCATGCAGTTCTGGTGGCGATGGATGAACTCGATGGGGTCCTCGATGGTGATGATGTGACCCTTACGCTCCCGGTTCACCTTGTCCACCATGGCCGCCAACGTGGTCGACTTGCCGGAACCCGTGGGCCCGGTCACCAACACGAGCCCGCGCGGGCGCTCCGCCAACTTGTTGATGATGGGGGGCAGGCCGAGCTTCTCGATGGAGATGATCTCGTAGGGAATCTGCCGGATGGCCATGGCCACGCAGCCCCGCTGCTTGTACACGTTCCCGCGGAAGCGACTCAGGTTCTGCACCCCGAAGGAGAAGTCGAGCTCATCCTCCGTCTCGAAACGCTTCTTCTGGTTCTCCGTGAGGATGGAGTAGGCCAGGGAAAGCGAATCCTTGGGGGTCAGGACCTGGTTGATCTTCGAGTTCACCAGGTCCCCGTCGACACGGAACTTCGCTGGGTTGCCCACGGTGATGTGAAGGTCCGACGCTCCCCGTTGGATCATCTCCTGCAGGAGGATCCGCAGGCTGATTTCCTGCTGCGGAGGAGGCGAGTCCTGGCCGGCTGGCTGATTCATTCAGATTCCTTTCGTGAGTGCTTGGCCGTCAGTCGACGACGGAAGTTTCCTTTACGACCTCTTCCATGGTTGTGACGCCACGCTCCACCTTCTTGAGTCCATCCATGCGAAGCGTGAGCATCCCCTCCGCGATGGCGAGGTCGCGAAGCTCATCCGTACCGGCGCCCGTCATGATGAGCTTACGCAGTGGCGTGCTCATCATCATGACCTCGTAGAAGCCGCATCGCCCCTTGTACCCGGACCCACCGCAGCTGTCACACCCTTCGCCCTTGTAGAACGTCTGGCTATGGGCCCAACCGAGGTCGACCTTCGCCGCCGTGAAGTACTCTTCAGCGTAGGTCGTCTCCTTCTTGCAGTTCGTGCAGATGCGCCGGGCCAGCCGCTGGGCGGTGAGGAGGTTCAGGGCCGAAGCCACGTTGAATGGCTCCAAGCCCATGTCGATCATTCTCGTGATCGTGGATGGCGTGTCGTTGGTGTGCAGCGTCGAGAGCACCAGGTGGCCCGTGAGGGCCGCCTTGATGGCGATACCGCCGGTCTCGATGTCGCGGATCTCACCGACCATGATGATGTTCGGGTCTTGCCGCAGAAAGGCCCTCAGGGCCGCGGCGAAGGACATCCCGATTTCCGTCCGGACCTGAACCTGGTTGATCCCGAAGAGATTGTACTCCACGGGGTCCTCGGCGGTCATGATGTTGGTGTCGATGGTGTTGATCTGGGAGAGCGCAGAGTACAGGGTGGTGGTCTTCCCCGACCCGGTCGGCCCCGTGACAAGGACCATGCCGTAGGGCCTCTGGATGGCCCACATGAAGTCCTTCTCGGCCTTGGGCTCGAACCCGAATTTCGTCAGATCGAACGTCAGATTCCCCTTGTCGAGAATCCGCATCACGATCTTCTCGCCGAAGATCACCGGCAGCGTGGAGACACGGAAGTCCACCACCTTCTTCTTCATCTTCAGCTTGATGCGTCCGTCCTGGGGGACCCGCCGCTCGGCGATGTTGAGGTCCGCGAGGATCTTCACCCGGGAGGTGATGGCCGCCTTCATCTTCATGGGCGGTTTCATGACCTCATGGAGCGCTCCGTCGATCCGGTAGCGGACGCGGACCTCCTTCTCGAAGGGCTCGATGTGGATGTCCGACACACCCTTCAGCACGGCGTCGGTGAGGAGACCGTTGATGAACTTCACCACCGGAGCCGAATCGACTTCGGCCTGGAGGGCCGCCATGGAGACGTCTTCCTCCGTCTCGTCGACGACTTCCACGTCCTCCTCGCCCCACTCGTCGAGGAGGCTGGTCATGGCCTCCTCTTCCGTCGAACCGTAGTACATCTCCAGGTGTTTCCGGAGCGTGAACTCGCCGACGATGACCGGCTCGATGTCCAACCTCGAGATGAACTTCAGGGCGTCGATGGCGCTGAAGTCCAGGGGATTCGTCATGGCCACGGTGAGCATCCGGCCGACCCTCCGCAGGGGAAGCACCAGATGCTTGTGGGCCACGTCGGCGGAAATGAGCTTCAGGATCTTCTCGTCCACCGTGACCTTGTCCAGATCCACGGCGGGAACGCGATACTGCCTCGCCAGCATCCGCGTCAATTCCTCTTCTGCGACGAAGCCCAGCTTCACCAGGGCGTAACCGACACGCGTGCCGCTGGTCCTGGCTTCAGCCAAGGCCTCCTTGAGTTGGGCGTCGGTTACGAGACCTTCGCGGACGAAGAGATCCCCGAGCCGGATTTCCTGGGCGACCTTCGCTGACATCTATTTGGCCGACCTTGTGGCGAGAAACGGAAGGGTATCGGATACTTTGGCCCTGAACGTAAGAATACGGGGAGCCTCCCGCCCCATACAAGAGAAGATGTTCGCGGCCACCCGGCCGCCGTCAGGGTTTCGCGATCACGAAGGGGCGCAGGCGGGCCACGGTGGCCGGTCCGATGCCCGGAACCCTGGCGAGGTCCTCCACCGAGGAGAACGGGGTCTGCGACCGGGCCGCTACGATTCTGGCGGCCAGCACGGGCCCCACACCCGGAAGTGTCTCCAGAGCGGCCGGAGGGGCCCGGTTCACGTCCACGGGAGCCGGGCCGGCGGGGGTGCTCGCCCGTCCCGCCGACCGCTTCGGCGCCGGCACGGTCGACGGCGGAACGGAGAAGTCCAGGTGCGGTGCCATGCGGCTCACCGCCGCGGGACCGATCCCCTTGATCCGCGACAGATCGCCCGGACTCCGGAAGGGGCCGTCCACCTCCCGGGAGCGCACGATGGCCCGGGCGGTGGCAACACCGACGCCTGGAAGACGGTCCAGCGCCTCCTCCGGCGCCGTGTTGGGGTCCAGTCTCTCCGAGGAGCCCAGGGGACGGCGTCGCTCTTCCTCGCCCTTCGCCAATGCTCGGCTTTCCTCGAGCAGGTCCGAAGAGACTCCCTGCGGCGCCGCCGGCGCCTCGGGGCCCAGGGCAACCCATCCCCAACGAGCGAAACTCGCCACGAGGAGCAGCACGGCCGCGCGGCCAAGGGCCCTGGTTTCTGCTTCGGACATGAGTCCAGCTTGGCTGGAGCGACCGGGCAGCGAAATGACTCCCTGGGCCGACGTCAGCGCAGACCGGCGATGGGCAGGGTCCCGGCGGAGAACTGCAGTTGACCGAAGAGGCCCAGCTGGAATTGGGTGGAGCCGGTCTGCTGCCCGACGAACGACTGCCGGTCGTCGTAGCTCATCTGGAAGCCGACTTCGAACCCGCCCAGACTGGTGCTCATCGCCGTGGCCAGGCTGCGGCGGATTTGATCCAGAAAGGGTACGCAGTCCGCCCGGGACGCCGTGGTCCGACAGTCCCGTTCGGCGACGTAGCCGGCCTGGAGGGTGAAGGTGACCGGGCGGTCGAGACGCTCGCGCCACCCCCCGGGGGGCAGGAACTGGGAGCTTACCGAAATCCTGTGGCTGTCCTGCACCCGATCGGTGAGGCCCGTGGGATCCTTGGCCTGCCCGCTCCTGAACGACGCCCTGTAGGACGTGACCAGCGTACCCCGCCAACTGATGGATACATCCACGGGCACCTGGGTGTCGTCCTGGAATCGACGCTGCTGCCCGAAACCACCGTAGAGGATCTCTCGTTCCGTGCCGAGGTACCCCGTCGACAGGCTCAACCGCTGGATTCCCGTGAAGGCAGGCAGCGTGAGGGGCGGCAGCGAGACGCGCAGATCCGGCCATCTCCGCTGGGTCATGTTCCGATCGCTTCGAGTATCCAGGGTAGCCGACTCGGAGCGCTGATACCCGATGTCCACCGAGGCGCCACGGGGGAAGCGCATCCCCGATGACAGGGTCCACGACGACTGCTCCACCAGGGTGGCGGCCGTGTCGCCGTCGAGAAAGCGGAAGTCGTCGACCCCACCCCACCCGAACTGGAAGCCAAGCCCCGGATCGACTGGGTCCCGGTGGAACCGCGACACGAGACCGCTTTGATAGGTGGCGGTGAAGGGGCGCACGGAGCCGAGGAGGCTCCTCAGTCCGGCGACGTCGGGGGCCTCGGTGGCGGCTGCGGTCCCCAGGAGGTCCTCAGCGAGCACCCCCGGGTCCAGGGAGAGCGTGGCCCGCCAATCCCGCTGCCCGCGGGCGTTCCTGGCCAGGGCGAGGACCGTATCCGACGCCACGTCGGAGCGATCGAGGAAGTTGGCGTTGCGGTCCGATCCGAACGTGCTGGTCCAATCGAGGTCGTTGCGGAGCCACCGGAAGACCCTCGGACGGAATCCCACCCGGGTCCGGAGCGTCCGGTTCGTCTCCCATCCGAGGTCCAAACCGGTGAGGCGGGTGCGCTCGAGCCGGATCAGGTCCTGCACGCGCGGGTCGGACACGGCCTCCTCCGGTGGCAGGAGGTCCCGAGCCGACAGGAGCGTCATGGACGCCGTAAGGACCTCCAGAGGACGGAAGCGGACGTCCGCCGCACTCTCGAGGGTCTCCCGGGGAGCCAGCGTGGCCACGGACAGGGAGTCGCCGGAAAGCTCGATGATCTGCTCGTATCGGAAGACCCGGCTGTCCTGCCTGAGGTATGAGGTACCCAAGGAGACCCGCTCCGGCGTCCACCGGAAGCGGGCGTCGAGCCAGGTTCGCTCGAGGAAATCGGGAAGAACGGCCTCGAACAGGCCCCGCACGGCGTCCGGGACCACGGGAAAGTCGCGACGCTCAGGCTCGCGGGACCATCCCAGGCCGGCGTTCACCCCGCTGACCTCGCTCTCCGTCGTCACCGTCGAGGCGTTGGTCGCCGTGTATCCCAACCGTGCGTCCAGGCCATCCACCAGGAGGCCCACCCAGGGGTTCGCCGTCCGTGTGCTCTTCCGGAAGGCGAGTCCAACGCGGGTGCGCCGGGCCTCCGTGGGACGCAGCCTGCGGAGCCGATCGGCCCGGAGATCCGAGTTCATGAGGAAGGTCGGGTCCTGTCGCGTGCGATCCGACGAGAAGGTCAGGGGCACGTCGATGCCCCACTCCGCCGGTGCCCACCGGTCCAGGTGGAGCGTGGACGCCACGCTGAGGGAGCGGTCGGTCTGGTAGGTGGGGTCCTCGCGCAGTTGGTGGAAGAGGGCGCCCCTGTTGGTGTAGGTCACGCGCCCCTCGACCACGCCGGCCCCGTCCAGGACGGCCTCCAACGAAGTGGCCAAGCCGGCATCCCGCACAGGACGACCCAACCGCAGCTCGTCGATCCAGATCTCGCCTGAAAGCGGAGCGCGACCCTCGTTGAGGACGCCGAGCGACAGCTCCCGGACGTGAGCCAGGTCCGGCGCCCGGCCACGGTCCTTCAGAACCACCGCGTACGAGGAGTCGGTCGCCCAGACCGTCACCGGCGGACCTCCGGGTCCCGGTGGGTTCAGGAGAAGCTCCTCCTCCGCGCGCTGACGCAGATCGAACCACTCCTGGAAGTCGACGACGACCTCGGGGAGCCAGTCGCCTGGGCTGACTCCCGAGGGGCTCGCCGGCGTACTCAGCCGACTTCGGAACAGATAGAAATTTTCCGCGTCGGTTCCGATCTTCAGGAAGAAATAGTGTGGCCGGTCCGGTCCGAAGTCGCCCTCCCTGGTCACCACCCAGAGCCGAGCCTGGCGGTAGGTGAGGAAGTTGCGGGGACGCTGGGGAAACCGATGGTACACCTCCGCTCGGGACCCTGTCGGAATCGCGTCGAAGGCCAGTCCAAGCGCCTTCTCGTTGAACTCGATGCCCTGGCCCGCGAAAGCAGACGTGGGGTCCACCAGTTCCTCCAGCACGCCCGGGGGAGAGGCGTACGAGTCACCCTCCGTGACCCGGGACACCGTGCTCACCTCCAACCTCCCGAACCCGGCCAACGTATCCCCACCGAGCCCCGCCAGGACGCCCTCGCCGGCCCGCTTGATCCAGCGCGAGCCAACGAGGCGCATCCGCGCCACCTCGAGGCGCTGCGACCGCTCGCTGGCAACGGTGATCCGGAGGTGCTTCACGGCTCGGAGGTCCGCTTCGGAGACGATCCCTCCGATCTCCAGGGCCTCGGGGCCCTGGATGGGAATCCTGTAGAGTTGGAAGTCGGTCCCGGTCTCTGCCCGCGTCCGGGCGAGGTACGGTGAAGCCCCGTCGAGACGCACCACGTACCGGAGGTGACGCTCCGCCACGTCGAGATTGCCGTCCCCGTCCAGGTCTTCCTCGTCCCGTCGCCCGTTTTCACGGGTGCAGTTGGCCCGAGCGTCGCCAGGTCGATAGATGGCCCCGGGCCGGCCCAGACAAGCTTCCGGCCAGACGCCCCTGGCGTCGGCGACACTGTTCCAGATCTCACCTCGGCGGGGGTCAGCCTCCTGGTCCAGCACACCGAGACCCCACGGCACCCCGGATTCCCGGCGAATCCCCGAGGTGTTCCCCAGTGAGTCCACGAAGAGCGCGTCCTCGCTCACCGATCCAAGGTCGAGGACCAGCGTGGCGCCCTGTCCCCCGGCGACGTAGAACTCCAGGAAGTCCGTCTTGGTCAGATCGAGACCCGTGGTGGCCAACGACGTCGTGAACGAGCGCCACGACGGTCGATTCTGCGACGGTCGCCCGAAGGAGAGGAGCAGCCCGGGCTCCCGGACTTCGGACCCCGCCACCCGGATCTGGCGGTCGATGTCCTGGCGGGGAAAGTACCCCTCGTGGACGCCCAGGCTGTCTCCCACCAGGGACTCCACGACCCAACTGTGCTGCCACACCAGGGAGGCGGCCGAGGAAGCATCCAGGCCGGCAGGAAGGGTGCCCTGTGCGCCCTCCGTGGAGGACGGGGCGCTGCCCAGGACCCATTCGGACGAGAGCAGCGATACGGGGAGCTCGGCCGCCGCATCGAAGTCGTCGACGAAGGCGTTTTCCCTCGTGTTCGGGTTGGGCAGGGAGACCGCCATCTCGCCGCTCAAGGAGAGACTGGTCGTCCCGTCGAACCGAAGCCCCGGGAGGCGGTCCAGAAGTCGGTCGAACCACTCCACGCGGGTTTCGACGTTACCACCCACGCCACCGGTGAGCGTCGATCCTGGCTCGGTTCCGAGTTGCGGACGCGTGACGACGGTACGCTCCGACTGGTACAGGGTGAGGAAATCCACCCCGCCGAAGCCGCCCAGGCTCGCGTGGGTCCGGAAGCCGAACACCTCGGTGGGCGCCACCTGGAAGAGGGAACGCTGCTCCCACGACGCCCGTATCGCTGCGTCGGGGGCCGTGGTGAAGAGCAGCTCAGGCTCCAGGATGTTCACCTGGCCCAGGTCGTAGTCGATCTCATAGTCGACTCCCTGGATCAGAAGTCGGTCCCCCAGGAAGATCCGCTCACTCCCGTCCCGGATCCCCAGCGCACCCAGCGAGAACGACGAAATGACCCCTTCGCTTCGGATGCGGTAGCTCAGCGTCAGGCGGAAGAGGCCGGCGCTATCCCGCTCGTAGGGATCCTCCTCTTCGTAGATCCGCGGATTGGCGTCATCCCCGAGGATTCCCGCGGTCTCCTGAGCCGTGAGGGCCAGGGACGGCACGGGCGGTGGCTCCGCAAAGGGCCGAAGGGTGGGGAAGAACACGAAGGTCCCCTGCACCGCCGGCTGGTCCGAAAAGAGGTCCTCGCCCGGCGAGAACACGAACGACGGGTCCAATTCGTCCAGAGGGGACTCCTCGTCCACGCCCAGCAGGCGCAGGAAGGTGACGTCGTCCCCGGTGGGTGCTCTCTTGAAGGTCCTGCCCGCCGACAGTTCGCCCAGCGACAGGGTCAGCCCCACGGACCCAGCCTCCACGTCGGGGGACCCA
>DATHZE010000198.1:0-6514 GCA_035458765.1 Longimicrobiales bacterium | reverse complement strand
CGAGCGGGGGTCGGATGCGAAGCATCCGCAGCGGAGCGGCCCCCGAGGCAGGGCGCACCGCTCGCCCGGGGGAGACCCCCTCCCCTCAAGCGGCCAGAAACAGCTTCAGCGCAAACACCACGATCATCGCCGTCACCGCGTTCCGCACCCACGCGTGGCCCTTCAACACCTGAAGGTGTACGCCGGCCACCCCCCCCAGGTAGTTCCCGGCCGCCAGCCACACCGCCATGGCCCAATCCACCTTCCCGTTGGCAGCGAACACCAACAAGGTGAGGGGAGTGAAGATCAGGAGAAGGGTCACCTTCACCGCGTTCCCCCGGATGAGATCGAGTCCTCCGGCGGACGTCACTGCCAGCACGAGGAACCCGACGCCGGCCTGGATGAAGCCGCCGTAGACACCCACGAGGAAGAAGCCGACGATGAAGGCCACGCGCCGCCCGCCCGTGGGCAACGTGCCCGCCGCATCGCTCACGGCGGGCAGCGGCCGCCATACCGTGTACGCCGTCAGGGCCACCATCATCAGCGCCAGCACCCGCTGGAACGCCAGGTCCCCGATCTCGACAGCCGCGAAGGTGCCCAGCACGGCACCGAGTACGGATGGCGCCGCGCCCAGCACGAGCCACTGCCTGCTGATGAGTCCTCTCTTCTGAAACGACCAGACCGCGCCCACGTTCTGGGTGATGATGGCCAATCGGTTGGTGCCGTTGGCCACGGTGGCGGGGAGCCCCAGGAAGATCATCAGGGGCACGGTGAGGAACGAGCCACCCCCTGCGATCACGTTCACTACGCCGGCGAAAAGGCCGACTGTGAAGAGGAGGACGCCACCTACCAGCGGATTGTCCAACGAGGTCTCCATGGGTCGAGGACCGCCAAGCTTCGCACCCTGAGCCCAGGGCGTCCAGAAGGCCCGCAGCGTCTCGGTGGCGCGTACGCCGCAACGAAAAGGCCCCGCCGCCCATGTGGGCGGCGGGGCCGAACCTCCGCTGGTCGCCGAGGCGACCCTGGTTGCCGGATCTAGAAGATGATCTGGAAGCCGATGTTGTACATGCGGGGGAGGCCCAGGTACACCTCGGCCGAGTCCGCATCGTGGCGGTCGCCATCGGCGTGGTACCCGTTGAAGCCCGAGTTGTCCGTGGCGTCCTGGATGTACCTGGTGTCGAAGACGTTGAAGACGTTGGCGAACAGCCGGACGTCGCCTCCGCCCAACATGGGCAGCAGGTCGCTGATACGGTATGCACCGTGGAAATCGAACACCGTGTAGGACGGAGTCTTCCACGGCTGCGCCCGATCGGTGGCGTCCGTACGGCCAAACGGGCTGAAGGCCGCGTAGTAGTTGAAGTTGCTCCGGCCCTGCATCTGCAGGAACATCCCATCCACCGGGTACAGCGACGCCGCGTAGGCGAACTGCGTCTGGGGCTGGTCGGAGACCTTCAGGTCCTTGATGTAGAAGGAGTACTCCGTGGACGTCTGCCGGTCACCGGACACGGCAAAGCCCGTTGCGTCGTCCAGGTACGTCCAGTTTCCGAAGGACAGCGCGGCGTCGAACCGGACCAGCTCGTTGGGCTGATAGGCTGACTGGAATTCAACGCCCATATGACGGGCATCCACGCCCAGAACGTTCACGAGGATATCTTCGTTCTCAACGTAGATGTTCTGGGTCCGATCCTTCCACGTCGTGTAGTAGAAGTTCCCGTCGAACGAGAGGCCACGATCCTGGGCCCGGAAGCTCACCCCACCCTCGACGGAGACGAACCGCTCGTTCTTCGGGTCGGGGTTCAGGACAGCCCGGACGTCGTCGATGACGCCGTCGAAGATGGGCACCTTGGAGACGTACCCGGCGTTGCCGAAGAGGGACCACTCGTCGGTGAGGTTCCGGCTTACGCCACCCTTGATCTGGTAGCCGCTCAGGCCGCCGGACTCGAGCTGCAGCTTGCCGTCGGGGCCGGAGCCCTTCTTGAAGTCGTCCACGAACGTGTACGAATTGTTTGCCCACCCGAACATGCCGTAGATGGAACCGTCGCTGCTGGACTTCTCGGTCTGAAGGTACGCACCGAGCCAGTGGACCGTGTTGGTGTTGCTGTAGTCGATGCGATCTCCGGGCCCGGTGTTCCGGGAGCCCGTGAACGCGTTGCGGGTGTCGGTCCAATACGCGCCGCCCAGCAGATCGCGCACGTCCCGGTAATGGCTGATCTCAGCCGTGCGGACATCGAGCCCCACCTCGGTCGTCCAACCCGATTGGTAGTCCTTCCGGAGCTTGGAGATGGCGCCCCACGTGTCCTGGTTGTTCACGGAGCTGCGCAGGATGAAGCCCGAGGACCCGTTCGCGCGGGCACGGTTCTTCGCGATCGTGCCGTCCCAGTCGGGCACTCGCTGCTTATACGTGTAGTCCCATGCCGCCGCAGAGCTGGAGCCCAGGGTGCCCGAGCCACCGCCCCGGCCGCCGGAGTAGTACGCCACCGTGCTCCACGTGAGACCGTTCCCGAAGTACGAGTAGTAGTTCAGGTTCACCTGGGGCTTGTGGAAGTAGTTCTCGCGCTCGTTGATGAAGTTGGGGTCGTACCGGGGGTTGGTCCCCGCCTGGGGCCCCGTGCTGGCATAGCGCTGGCCCGCGTACGACGAGCTGACCGGCGCGACGTTGGGGCTCCAGAAGCGCCCCGCCTCCGCGCCCGCCCAGTCCAGGGCGGCCTGCTCGAACCCCAGCTCCCTGGCAAAGTCCTGGTCCATGGTCGCCAGGTTCAGCTTGTACAGGTTCTGCCCGTGGCTCTGCGGAGCGCCCACCGCGTAGAACTCGAGGCGGTTCTTGGGGTTGATCTGGTACGCCGCGGCCAGGTAGTAGGCCCAGGCGTCGGTCCACGTGGCCAGGGCATCCCCGTTGGCCCACCGACCGTCGCCGGTCTTGCGGACCAGGTTGGCGGTCACGGCAAAGCCGTCGCGCTCGCCGCTGGACACCGAGAAGGTCTCCTTGAGGAAGTTGGCCGTGCCGAACTCCTGCTTGTAGGAGACGCCACCCCGCATGGACGACGGATCCGTGATCACGTTCATGGTGCCGCCGATGGACGGCGTGGCCAAGTTCACCGCCGAGAGGCCGCGCTGGAGCTGGATGCCCTGAGCCGCGTCGCCCAGGCCGTCCCAGTTGGACCAGTACACCCAACCGTTCTCCATGTCGTTCACCGGCACGCCGTTGATCATCACGGCCGTGTTCTTCTGGTCGAAGCCGCGCACGTTGATGCGGGCGTCGCCGGCGCCACCGCCCTGCATGGTGGCGTACACGCTGGGCGTGACGTTGAGCACCATGGGCAGGTCCTGGGAACCGAGCTGGTTCTGGATCTGTACTTTGGGCACGTCGGTGTAGGCGACCGGGGTCTTCCGCTCGATGGCCCGGGTGGCGAACACTTCGATGGCGTCGATGGCCACCGCTTCCTGCGTGAGGCGGAAGTCGACAGTCCGCGTCTGGCCGGCGGCGAGCATCACGTCATCCACGGCCATGAGGCCATAGCCGATCATCCGCGCTTCGACGCGGTAAGGGCCGCCGGCCCGCAGGCCAACCACCGTGAAACGGCCGTCCGACTGGCTCAAAGCCCCGTTCTGGGTCCCCGAATTCTGGTTGGTCACCACTACCTGCACACCCGAAACGCCCGCGCCGTTGTCGTCCGTGACGCGTCCGACCAAGGACGCGGTGGACTGGGCAGCGAGCTCTCCAGACATGGCAAGGAACGCGGCGACCGCCAGCCATCGTATACCGTTGCTGAGTCGCATGGAATCCCCTCCCAAAGAGGATAGAGCAAGAACAACGTCGCGAGACTTTTTCCCGCGATCGCGAGAAGGATTGTAACAAGTGCGGGCCGAGTGCAAAGCAAACATTTGGCTACAGGTCGGTCATGTTGGGATCGGCTGCTGCGTGTTGCCCTTTCTCCCCCGGCCGACCCACAAAAAACCCTTGTGCCGCATAGCGGGACGGCGGGGCGGCCGCCTCGGGACGCAATCTCCATCATGTGTCGTCCAGCCAACATTTTCCCCGGCGGCGGCGGAGACCCGCCGGGGAAACGTACGAGCCTGCAACTTCCGGGCTCCCGATTCCGTAGGGCTACCCGAGATCCAGTGGAACCTGCAACCGTCTCCAGCCATGACTCCGAAGAAGACGATCCTCCGCGAACTCTCCCGGGCCTACGACCCGTCCCAGCGCTCCGCACACGTGCGTCCGGCCACGATAAGCGGCTTCACCGCAGAGCCCGAACGTTACCAGCGGGCCGTGAACGAGCTCCTGCGGGCCCGCCTCATCGAAGGCCGCAAGGACGACGAAGGCCACATGGCCATCGCCCTGAACGCGCAGCGCATGGAAGACGTGCGACGCCAATTGAGACCGGCCTGGGCGCACCCCGCGATCTGGACGGCCGCGATTCTCCTCGGCGCGGTGGGCGCGGGCTTCATGCTCTAGGCAGACCTCGCGGTCCACCTGGGTCCCGGGAACGGAAAAGCGGAAGGCCCGGAGCGCGCTCCGGGCCTTCCGTTCAGCACACGCCGGCAGGCGGCCGGATCGACTATTTCACGGCGTTGATCATGTCGAAGATGGGGAGGTACATGGCCACGATCATGCCACCGACCACAACGCCCAGCACCACGATCATGATGGGCTCCATGGCGGAAAGCAGGACCTCCACGGCGGCATCCACCTCTTCGTCGTAGAAGTCGGCGATCTTCGTGAGCATCTCGTCGAGGCCACCCGTCTGCTCGCCCACGTTGATCATCTGCACCACCATGGGCGGGAATACCCCGGACTCCTTCAACGGCCCGGCGATGGTCTCTCCGCCGGCGATGGAGGCGCGGGACCCCATCACCGCGTCGTGAATGACGCGGTTGCCGGCCGTCTTCGCCGTAATCTCCAACCCCTCCAGAATGGAGACGCCGGAAGAAACCAAGGTTCCCAGCGTGCGCGTGAATCGGGCCACCGCGGCCTTGCGCTGCATGTCCCCGAGGATCGGGAGATTCAGGAGCAGCTTGTCTATGAACAACTCGCCGGCGGACGTCGCGTAAAACTGCCTGATCACCACCAGCAAGCCGGCGATGGCGGCGCCGCAGGCCCACCAGTACCCCTGGAGGAACGCCGACATTCCGATGACGATCCGCGTCGGGAGCGGAAGCGGGATACCGGCCGACGCGAACATGGTCTGGAAGGTGGGAATCACGAAGATCAGCAGAATGACGATGGCGGCACCGGCCACCGAGAAGATCACGGCGGGGTAGACCATGGCCCCTTTGATCTTCCGGACAAGGGCGTCGTTCTTTTCCAGGAACGTGGCCAGGCGGAGCAGGATCGTGTCCAGGATACCGCCGGCCTCACCGGCCGCCACCATGTTCACGAACAACTCCGTGAAGATCTTCGGATGCTTGCCCATGGCGTCGGCCAACGTGTGCCCCGACTCCACGTCGTACAAGACATCCTGGATGGTCTTCCGAAGCCCCGGGTTTTCCGTCTGTTCAGCCAGGATGTCCAAGCTCTGCACGAGGGGCAGGCCCGAATTGATCATGGTGGCGAACTGACGGGTGAAGATCACGATGTCCCGGGTACGGACCCCGGTACCGAACGTGAGGTTCAGCTGCTTCGACTTCTCCCGCACGGAGACGGGAATCATCTTCTGCCTGTGCAGATACGCGAGGACGTCGTCCTTCGAGGCGACGTCGATTTCGCCCGTCTGGATATCCCCGCCGGAGGCGGGCCTCGCGGAATACGCGAAAGTGGGCATGGTCTCCTACCGCTTGGGCAGCGTGAGCATCGTCATCCCTGAGCGCCGGAAGGGGCCGGCTCACCGACCGCCCTGAGCAGTTCGGCAGGATCCCCCGAACGCTTCAGGGCCTCCTCCAGCGTAACATCTCCCCGCATGTAAAGCATCTGCAAAGCGTCATTCATCGTCTGCATGCCGTGCTTCTTGCCCGCCTGCATGAGCGAGTAGATCTGGTGGATCTTCTCGTCCCGGATCACGGCCCGGATGGCGGGGGTGCAGATCATGATCTCCGTGGCGGCCACGCGCCCCTTGCCCTTGGCCTTGGGAAGCAGCGTCTGCGTGACGACTCCCTCCAGCACGAACGCGAGCTGAGCTCGCACCTGTCCCTGCTGGTGGGCCGGGAAGGCATCGATGATGCGGTTGATGGACTCCGCAGCCGAGTTCGTGTGCAGCGTCGCGAAGACGAGGTGTCCCGTCTCGGCGATCGTGAGCGCCGCCCCGATGGTCTCCAGGTCCCGCATCTCGCCGATAAGGATGACGTCGGGATCCTGGCGCAGCGCGTATTTGAGCGCGGCACCGAAGCTCTGCGTGTCGGCGCCCACCTCGCGCTGGTTGATCATGCACTGCTGATGACGATGGATGAACTCGATCGGATCCTCGATCGTGATGATGTGACCGCTGCGCTCGCGGTTCACCTTGTCCACCATCGCGGCCAACGTCGTCGACTTGCCCGCACCGGTGGGGCCGGTCACGAGTACGAGTCCACGAGGCTTGTTCGACAGGTCGTTGATGAT
>DATHZE010000197.1:0-2785 GCA_035458765.1 Longimicrobiales bacterium | reverse complement strand
ATTCGGCGCTGTCCTCGACGATCCAGACCGAGGCGACGCCCTGATCACTGCGCACGTCCGGTTGCACGAGCCCCTCTCCTCCTCACCCCGGGGGAATCCGGCCGCGGACGCCGCAGGAAGGGTTGCGGGGTGCCGCGTCGAAAAATCTCGCAGCCCGCTTTCAGACGGGCGTGGCGTGATCGCGGGATTCGGGATCCCGTGATCGCGCCATCCAGGGAGGGGTGGGCCCAAGATAGGGGTGCGGTCCGCGGCTTACAATGAAAATCGGACCCCTCAGACGAACATGGAGACTGGGTTGAGATCTTCCTCAGCCAGACGATGGGGGAGCCATCCCAAGGCCACAGGGACGTCGTAGAGCCTGCCCGGCCCCAGCCGGCGCCAGACAAGGCGCATGCCGGGCACGACGACCTTGGCCACCGGGAAGCCCACGTCCGGGCGGGTCATGTCGTGGACCAGGAGATCGCACCCCACTGACGTGGCGGCCTCGATGCAGCGTCCGATGTCGTCCCGGAGATCTCCCACATCGGAACCCCGGTCTCCCGGGAGATGCTCAGGGGGGAGGGCGTTCGCCGGGAGGAGGTGCGGCTCCGATGCCACCGTGGCCTCGTCCCACCACCGCACCGCCTCCGTGAAGTCCGGCAGGAGGCGGATCCGGCGCTCTTCGCGGGACTGGAGAACCGTAGGCAGCATCTGGTTCAACTCGGTGAATGCCCGACTCAGCGCCAAGCCGGCGTCCAGGTGAGCTCCGAAGCCGAAGATGATGTCCTGTTCCGTTTCCTGGCGGAGGGCGGAGAGCGCCGCGAAGGTCGGGATTCCCGCGTCGGTGGTGAGGTCCAGGGCCCACACCTCGCGTCCCAAGCCGTCGTAGAAGTCCACCACGCCGTCGATCCATATGTCTCCGGCGGAGGCCAGGGACACCCCGGGGCGTTGCGCCCGGTTGTACCACCAGAGGGCGACGGCGTCCCGCTCCACCACCTCCAGGAAGCCCTGGAGGATGGCTTCCTCCAGGCAGTTCCCCGCTGCGAGTCCGTTGGAGTCACCGTCGCAAAAAGCGCGGCCTTCGCCCCGGAACCCATAGTAGAGGGCCCCTGAGGGCACGAGGCGCATCCTGCCGGTGGCGAGGCTCCGCACCGGAGACCACGCGATGACCTCGTCGTGGTAGGGCCGGGGTATCCGTTGGAAGCCGCCCCGCTGGTCTCGGTTCCACGCCTCCCGCTGGGTGAACTGGCGGGGGCTGAAGCACATGAGGTCATTGGGTGCCAAAGCCTCGTCCCCCAGCTCGGAGCGACGAGCCAACCGGTGGGGCTCGTCCCCGCGGTGGACCGACGAGAAGCGCTCCAGGGACTCGCACAGGGCGCTGGCGCGGGCGTCGTCGTCCGTGCGACCCTTCCCGCCGCTGTGGTCCCGAAGGTCGTCCTTCACCGACCGGACGGTGCCGAAGCCGTAGTGATGGGCGTGGCTGGCCGTGTACACGTGGAGGAGTTCCGTCCCCTCCACCGGGACCTTGCGGATCCGGCGGACGACGCCGGTGATGGGGCTCATGAGGTGGCCGTAGCGGGCCAGCGTCTCAACGGAGTCGACCACCCGGTAGCCGCCTCCGGAGCGCCCGGAGCGGGGGCGGGAACGGATCTCGACCTTGTCTCCACGGATGGTGCGGGAAGGATCGCCGCAGACGGGACAGTGGGGGAGCCGGGGGACGGGGTGGTGCTCCGTCGGGTATCCGGCGGGGACCGGAAGCACCTGGAGGCCGTGACGCAGCACCTCGACCTCACCCGACGTCGCCGGAAGGGCTGCCTCCAGGACGTCCCAGATCGACGGAGGCAGGAGGACGGGAAGCGGGACAACCCGGACTCCGTCGGGGTCGTCATCGCCGTCGCGGTGCACCAGGGCACGCCCGGTGAGGTTCAGCCGCAGTCGGTCCTGAAGGCACGCCGGGCAGCTGCTCCCTGAGCCGAGGATGGGCCCGAGCCACAGACGTCGGGCACCGAGGCCGGCCACGAGTCGGTGCCCCTCTCCATTCGGGCCATCCCCCTTCGACGGCAGGGCCAGTTCGGGTCGCAGATAATCGTCGATGAGGCGCAGGCGGATTCCACCCGGGCCCTGCCAGAGTTCAGTCGGCACGTCTATGGACCGGCCTCCTGCCTCCCGATCCCAGGCCTCCCGGAGCGCCGCGGCGAGACCGTCTCTCGCCTCCGGTCCCCGATTGGGACCTCCCCCTGCGCCATCGGCTTCACCCGTCTCCACGGCCGTCCCGGCGTCGAGGAGACGGAGGAGAAAGTAGTGTACAGCCTCCGGTCGATGTCGCTCCCCGAGGATTCCTGCGATCTCCACCGCCGTTCGGCTCCCGTCAAGGAGCCGCACCACGTCGCGGGCGAGCGCGTTCTCCAGGACGAGGGGTTCTCCGTCACCCACCAAGAGCACCGTTTCTTCCTTGGTGACGAGATGGGTGAAGCGGGGATGGGGCCTCAAACGGGGCTCTGTTCGCATGTCGGCAAGCCTCTCCTAGATCCACCCCGCCGCCCACATGGCGTAGACGGTAGCCATGGCAAGGATGCCGTTCACCAGCGTGACGCCCCCGAATGAGATGAGGGCGGACCTCAGGGACATCCGCGACAGCGACGTGCACACCCAGAAGTAGCTCGAGTTCACGTACTTCACGATGATGGAGCCCGATGCGCCGGCCAGCATGGTGGCTTCGGGGCTCAGACCCAGGGTGTCCATCATGGGCGCGGCAATGGCGGCCGCGGTGATCACCCCCACCGTGGTGGAGCCGGTGATCATGTTG
>DATHZE010000196.1:0-23288 GCA_035458765.1 Longimicrobiales bacterium | reverse complement strand
TCGTGACCCCGAGCCCCTTCAGTGCATTGGAGAACTTCGAGACCTCGCGGTGAAGCTCGGCGTAGGTGTAGCTTCGTTCGTCGCCCGGCTCACCCTCCCAGACCAGAGCGACCTTGTTCTTCAGGGGCCCTTCGAGGTGCCGGTCGAGGCAGTTGTATGAGACATTGAGCTTGCCGCCTACGAACCACTTGGCGAACGGCGGATTCCAATCCAGTACCTTGTTCCAAGGCTCGAACCAATGAAGCTCACTGGCCCATTCAGCCCAGTAGGCCTCGCGGTCGGCCGCGGCACGTTCGTAGATCCCGGCATCGCTGACGACGGAGGAGACCCTGAAGTCTTCTGGGGGGGGGAATCGGCGCTCTTCGATGAGGAGTGCGGAAAGCGCCCCGGTTTCGCCACTCATGGCAGCGTCCTTTTTCGAGGAGATTCAGGTGGGGACGCCGGCGAGGGGAGGCAGGCGGCGATGTTGTCCCACACCAGGGAATTTGCAGGGTTGTCCGAGGAGGGCAAGCGCATACGCGCCCGACTCCACTCAGGGCACCCCGAAACGTCGTCGTCGGCCCGTCGAGTATGGTCATTGACACCAAGGAAGCTCCGTGGCGAACAACCAACCCGAGCATGATATCTGGAGGATCGAGGCCGCATCGGCGGCCGGATGCGCTCTGTTGCTCACCGCCGGGTGGATTTCGGGTCGGCTGGGACACCCCCTGGCGTCCCAGGGGCTCCTCGTGGGGGCTTACGTCGCGGGTGGGTGGGACTCACTTCGCCGAACCGCAGGGGCCCTGGCCCGACGTACCCTGGACGTCGACCTCCTCATGCTGCTGGCGGCCGCAGGAGCCGCCGCGGTAGGACATTGGGTGGAGGGAGCGATCCTGCTCTTTCTCTTCTCCACCGGCAACACCCTGGAGACGTTCGCGTTCGGGCGCACGCGCCGATCGATTCGAGCCCTGATGGAGCTCCGGCCGGACGATGCCTCGGTGGTGGTGGACGGAGCGGAGCGCGACGTCCCCGTGGCGGAACTCCTTCCCGGGCAGGTGGTGCGGGTGCGCCCAGGCGACCGGATTCCCGTGGACGGCACCGTGGTGGCTGGGTCGTCACGGGTGGACGAGTCCACCCTGACGGGCGAACCGCTTCCGGTGGCCAAGCGCGTGGATGCAGCGGTCTTCGCCGGAACGCTCAACGGCTCCGGTTCCCTCGACATCCTCGTAACACGATCCGCCGACGACACCGCCCTGGCCCGCGTGATCCGGCTCGTCGAGCAGGCTCGAGAGGCCAAGGCGCCCACGCAGAGTTGGATCGAAGCGGTGGAAAGCCGATATGCGCTGGGGGTCATACTGGCCTCGATTCTCGCGATTCTCCTGCCATGGCTCGGTCTGGGCTGGTCTTTCGATGAAGCGTTCTCGCGCGCCATGACCCTCCTCGTCGTCGCCTCCCCGTGCGCGCTGGTGATCTCCATCCCCGCGACCATCGTCTCCGCGGTCTCCAACGGAGCCAGACGCGGTGTCCTCTTCAAGGGTGGCGCGCATCTGGACGCCCTCGCCTCGGTACGCGTGATGGCCTTCGACAAGACGGGGACGCTCACCCTCGGGCGCCCGGAAGTCGTGGGGGTCCTGGCCCTCCCCGAAGCGTTCCCCGCCCCGGCTTCCGCCAGCCCGGCGCATGCCCTCGGAAGGCGGGATGATGAGTGCGAATCCGAACTCATGCGCCTCACCGCCGCCGTCGAGGCGCTGTCGGAGCACCCCCTCGCCGACGCGATCCTGCGGGCCGCCGACAGGTCGGGCCTTCCCCGGGGACAGGTGGAGGGATTTCGCTCCGAGGCTGGCCTCGGCGTGGAGGGCATGGTGGACGGGGTTCTCGTGACCGTGGGACGCCGCCGTTGGGTCGAAGAGCGGGTGGGTGCCCCGGCGCCGGACACCCTGTCCAAGTGGACCGATCAGGAGGAGCGCATCGCGGCGACACCCGTTCATGTAGCGGTGGACCGGGTTCATGCCGGGGCCCTGGCCATCGCCGACCGTCCGCGCCCCCGAGCCCGGGAGGCGCTGAACGCCCTCAGGGCCGCGGGTCTCGAGCACCTGGTCATGCTGACGGGAGATGACACCAAGACCGCCAATGCGGTGGCCCGGCAACTCGGCATCGAGGACGTACGGGCAGAACTCCTCCCTGAGGACAAGGGCCGGGTCATGGAGGAACTGCGGAGGCAGTACGGACCCGTGGCCATGGTGGGAGACGGAGTCAATGACGCTCCTGCCCTGGCCGGTGCCGATGTCGGTGTGGCCCTGGGGGCCGCGGGTACGGACGTGGCACTCGAGACCGCCGACGTCGTCGTCATGGGGGAGGAACTCGGGGAACTGGCCCACGCGGTGCAACTCTCCCGCAGGGCCAGAAGCATCGTCCGCCAGAACCTGGTGTTCGCCGTCTCGGTGATGGTGGTGTTGGTGGCCTTGGCCCTCGCCGGCAGGATCGGGCTGACCACCGGCGTCATCGGGCATGAGGGGAGCACCGTCATCGTGGTCTTCAACGGACTCCGCCTGCTGCGGTTCCGGGGAACGTGACGGCAACCCCTCAGGTGTCCAGGAAGGGCCTCAGGCCCTGCTCCTGCAACAGGGTGTTGAAGCGACGGACGGTGTCTGCCACGAGGACCGTGACCCCGGCTGCGCCGGCTGAAAGGGAGGCACCGGGAAGTTTGAGCTTGAACCGGATTTCAGTCTCGGCGTTGTCGACCGGCGTGAGGGTGGAGGGGAGGTGAAGGCGAAGGGTTAGCGGCGCCCGGGCGGACGGGGGCATCACCTGAGCGCTGAGGCCGGCCAGGTCCGACAACGCTCGTGGGATTTCGCCCAAGCCACCGAGTTCGATGGCATCCACCACCAAGGCCAGGTTTCCCGTGAGGCCCCGCGAGGTCTCGTCCAGAAACGCCTCAACGCTGGCCCAATCGGCCCCCTCGGCTCGGTGAAAGAAGAGATACGCGCTGCGGGTCGAATCCCCGGCCCAGCGTCCTTCGAACTGATGGCTCGTGGTCTTCTGAAGCCCGGAAAGCGTCCAGCCCCCCTCCTCCACTCCGCTCCGAACCGCCTCGATGAGAGGCTCAAGCGTCAGGAGGGGCCTAGGTGAGGCGCTCATGCGAATCCTCCTGCCGTGGCACGAAAAACAGATTCTACCTGTAACAGAAACAAGTTGACACCCATCGACGACATCCTGTAATTTCCAGCATTCTCCGCTCACTGCCGTGTACCAAGGGGTACAGAGGATTCGGGCAAAATGGAACTCCACCCCGAGATCGACGAGCAGGTTCTGAGGGAAGCTCTCGAGGCGAGCGGACAGCGCTTCACCGAGCAGCGAGTCGCCGTCTTCCGGTTCCTCGCCTCCACGGAGAGCCACCCCTCGGCGGACGAGGTGTTTCTCGCCGTGCGCAAGAAGCTCCCCGGCATTTCCCTCGCTACCGTGTACAAGAGCTTGGAGACCCTCGTGGGGTGCAGGCTGGCCGTCAAGCTCACGTATAGCGACGGCTCCGCACGCTACGACGGGAGAACGGACCCCCATCATCACGCGCGCTGCGTCTCGTGCGGCAGGGTCGCGGACATCAGGGGCAGCATCCCCGACCGGGAGCTTGCCTCACTCCGCGAGCGGGCGAAGGGCTTCACCGTGACGGGATATCGCCTGGAGTTGTCGGGGTACTGTGCCGATTGCACTCCGGCTGACATGGTCACGGCCTGATTCCGGAGGCTTCGTCCACCCCCCGTGGCGAAACTTGCCCCGGATCCGCCATCGCGGTTCCGGGGCGGATTTTTTGACACCCATACTCTGGCCCGCATCGTTGTGGCCGCGGGCCCGTGCCGGCAGCTCCTGCTGGATGGGGAGGTTCCGACGCAAGAGAGCGACCACCTGTGGGCGGTTCGCCGAACATCGAGCCCGATCCTCGCCGCGCGGGCGGGCCGGGGGCCGGCATCCATGCGGTTCATCGGAGACTCGGTAGTGACGGCGGACCGCCCCCCTGAGTATCTTGCTGGGCTTGACGTCATCCTGGAGGAGGAGCGGAGCGTGGATTTGGTCGTGGGCCTGAACGGGGCGTCCTCGGGCGAACCCGGCGACGGACGCCCGGGGGGGACCTTCCGTCCCCGGATCTTCGGCGAAGCGATGCGTAGGGCCTTCGGGCCCGTGAAGCACGCCGTCGACCCGCGTGGCGTCTTCGGCCCCGGTGCCGTGGTGCCGCTCCCCGGACAGGATCCACCCGAGGGACTCCCGCCTCTGCGGAGGGTGCGTTGAGCCGGCGGACCAGCACCCTCGGAGTCTGTGCCGCCCTGTTGACCCTTGGTGCGGCTGCGCCCGTCACGAGTCTCTCGGTGGCGGTCGAGAACCTCGGAGACGACCTCTTCACGGCGTTGTCCTCCTACCGCTGGCGCAACGCACACTGGAGCGTCCTCGTCGTGTCCCTGGATCAGGGAGACACGTTGTTCGCGCTGGATCCCGACTCCTCCCGGGTGCCCGCGTCGAACATGAAGCTCCTCACCAGCGCGGCAGCGCTCCAGGAGCTGGGCCCCGAATACCGCTACCGAACCTACGTCGTGACGCAGGGCACGGCCGCAGGCGGCGTGCTGGACGGAGACCTGGTGCTCTACGGAACAGGGGATCCGGGCATCTCGGATCGGTTCTATCGCTCGAAGACCACCGTCCTCGAGGCCCTCGCCGACCAGCTGCGGGAAGCGGGAATCACCACGGTGCGTGGAGACCTGGTTGGGGATCGATCCTTCCTGACGGGGCCCCTCCGTCCCGATGGGTGGGACCCTGAAGACCTCAACGACCACTTTGCGGCCGCAGTCTCGGCACTGTCCTTCAACGAGAACGTCGTGTCCCTCCGCGTGGAGGCCGCGGGGCTGGCTGGACGGGCGCCCACCGTGCACTCGCTTCCCGACCACGCGGGGGTGGACATCCTCAACGAGGCTGTCACCGTCGAGGGACGTGGCCGCGTCTTCATCGGAAGGGACGACCCGTTGGCGCCGATCCTCGTTCGGGGGAACATCCAGCGGGGCGGCCGTGACGTATGGCGGGAACTCACGGTGTCCGATCCCGCGGCTTTCGCGGTGTCGGTGTTCCGAGCGGTCCTTTCTGACAAAGGGATCACGGTCCTGGGAGACGACCGTGTCACCGAGGCGAGAGAATCCTCCATGGTCGGCGGTGTCAGCATCACGGCGCCTGCGGCGGTCCGCCCCCGGACGCGGATTCTGGCGAGACACGTCTCGCCTCCGCTACGCGACTACCTCGCGGTGGTGAACAAGAAGAGCAACAACCTTTTCACGGAGCTGGTGTTCCGAACCATGGGGCGAACCCGGGAGGGTGTGGGATCACCGGAGGCGTCGGCCCGGGCCGTGGCCTCCGCTCTGGTGACTCTCGGCGTTGACACCACCGGCGTGGTGCAGGCCGATGGGTCGGGACTCTCGGGTGCCAATCGCGTCCGGGCATCGACCTTCGTGAGCCTCCTGGGTCGCGTAGCGGATTCGGACATCTGGGGTGAGATGTGGGCCACGCTCCCCGAAGCGGGGAACCGGAGAGAGTTGGCTCGCATGTACCGCACGCCCGCAGCCGGGAACCTCAGAGCCAAGACGGGCACCATCGAGGGGGTGTCGGCCCTGAGCGGCGTGGTACAGTCGCGGGACGGTGAGCGTCTGGCTTTCTCCATTCTCGTGAACGGTACGCCATCGACCAGCAGAGCGAAGACGGTCGAGAACGAAATCGGGGTCCGCCTCGCCTCGTTCACACGAGGTGACGCCGCACTCCCCCCCACGCGCATCACCCAACTCCCGCCCCCGCCCATTCCCACGGACTCCGGCGGACCCGCCCGTCACCGGGTGGAGAGGGGCGAGTCCTTCGACGTGATCGCCCGACGATTCGGCCTCACCCTCGAGGAACTCATGCGGGCCAACCCCAACATCCAGCCCCGGAGGCTTCGGGTGGGAACCTGGATCGCCATCCCCTCCGGGAACGGCGGGGGCGGCACCTAGCCGCGCCGTCCACCCGTGGCCCGCTCCAGCAGGGCCACGACCTCCTCCATCTCGAGGCGTGTGTTGTAGAAATGCGGTGAAAACCGGATCGCCCTCTCCCGGACGGCGAACGTCACGCCGGCTTTCTCCAGGGCTGCAACCGCGGGCCCGTTGTCGGCCAGGGAGAACGACATGATGCCGGCCCGCCTTTCCGGCTCCAGGGGAGTGACGGCAGTCACGTCGTCCCTGGACAGGATCCACTCCACGAGTGGCTCCTGGACCGATCGCAGATGACGCTCGACGGCTGCCACACCCATCTCCAGGAAGATCTCCACGGACCGGGCCAGCCCGAGGTAGTCCTGGATACCCAGCGTGGCCAGTTCGAACCTGCGGGCATTCGGGAGGAACTTCATTCGGTAGTGGAGCATGTCGTCGAACCGCGTTGCGCCCTCAACCGCCAGCCAACTCACCATGGGCGGGTCGCACCGCTCCAGAAGCTCCCGGCGCACGTAGGCGAAGCCGGACCCCCAGGGGGCACACAGCCATTTCTGGCCGCCGGAAGCCAACACGTCCACGAAGGCGTCCCTGGGATGAAGAGGCACGGCCCCCAAGGCCTGGATGGCATCCACGCAGAACAGAATGCCCCTCCGGCGGCACGCCTCACCGAACATACGAAGGTCAGCTCGATGTCCGGAGGCGAACTGCACGGCCGACAGCGCCAAGGCCCGGACCCCCGGATCATCGAGTCGGCGAAGAAGCTCCTCCTCCCTGGGTCTCCCCCATTCGTCTGCCGGGACGACATGCACCCGGAAACCCCTTGCCTCGAGTGCCTTCCAAGGGAACACGTTGGCTGGGAACTCCCCCTGCGCAACGAGAATCGCGCCCGGTGGTCCCGCCGAGACGAGGGCCGCAGCCAGATTCACCCCGAACGAGGTGTTCGGAGCCAGCGCGACCTCGTCGGCATCCACCCCGAGCAGGGAGGCCGCCGCGGCCCGGCACCGACGCTGGATCCGTCCCAACTCCTCTTCCTCGAAGCCCCGCGTCCGGTTGCGGCGGAGGGTGAGGTCCGCAACCTCCTGGGCGGCGCTGATGGGAACCAGACCCCAGGACGCAGCGTTGAAGAAGGTGCCGGGGTCAGGCCGGGGGTATTCCCGGGCACGAACCCGGGCGACCACGTCCTCGTTCAACGAGGCGGTTCAGTCGGCCGCGGGAGCCGCCCGGCGTCCCACCGCAGAGCGCAGACGACGCCGAAGCTCCGCCACGGACATGGTCGTCAGGGTTCGGTCGGCGGTACGCTCGCTGTTCCAGCGCACATCGACCAGGGCGACCTCGTCACCGCCGTCCTTGGGCCGCATGACGAAGTAGAAGCGACCTTTGTAGTCCGGGCCGTCCGTCGACGAGACGGAGGCGATCCACGCGTTGCCGCTCTGGTCGGTGAACTCTCGCATGACCTTGATGTCTCCCAGGGACTTCGTTGAGGCCGAACCAGGGCAACTTGACCCGTCTCCCGGCTTCTCCGCACACCTCCGCCGCAGCGGGGATGCCCGGAGGACTCGCCGCAGAAGATAGGCGCTGGCAACGAGGGTTACCAGAGCTTGTGTGCCTCTGTCGGGGTGGCCTCCCCCGGGAAGGCTCCGCGACGCGAAAGCCGTGGGATAGGGTCCGCCTTCCTGAACCAAAGTGTCTCCAGGGGGTTTGTCGGAAGCACTCAGGTACTTCCCGACCCTTCGACATCCCCGCCCGGACCTCATGACCCCATCCCACCGAGACCTCCGCACGGACCTGGGGCTGTTGGCGCTGACCGTCATCTGGGGTGTGAATTTTTCGGTGGTGAAGGCCGCACTGGGCTTCCTGGACCCACTGGCCCTGAACGCCCTCCGATTTCCTTTGGCGGGGCTGGTTCTGTGGGTAATGGTCCAGCGTCGGTCCGGCCCGCCTGCCGATCCGCGGGACTTCCTCGGTCTGGTTGTTCTCGGCATCGTGGGCAACGTCGCCTACCAGATGTGTTTCATCCTCGGGATCGATGCGACGCTGGCCGGAAACGCCAGCCTGCTCCTCGCGACCTCGCCCGTTTGGACCGTTCTCCTGTCGGCCGCCGTCGGACACGAGCGACCCACCGCCCTCGTGTACGCCGGATCCACCCTGACCCTCGGCGGGATGGCGCTGGTGGTGATCGGTGGGGGGAAAGCTCTCTCGTTGGGCCACGAGACGCTGGTCGGCGACGGCCTCATGATCCTCGGTGCCCTCCTTTGGGCCACGTATACCGTAGGATCCAGCCGCTACATCCGAAAATACGGTCCGGTCAGAGTCACCGCCTGGACACTCTGGATCGGAACCCCGTTCCTGGTGGCCCTGGGAGGACCTGCCCTCTGGTCCACCGACTGGGCCGGGACGCCGACCTGGGTGTGGGGAGCCGTCGTATACGCCGGGGTGTTCTCCGTGGCCGTCGCCTATCTGCTCTGGTATCGCGGGGTGCAACGGCTGGGCAACTCGAGGACCGCCGTCTACTCGAATCTGGTCCCCGTCATCGCACTCCTGACGGCGTGGCTTTGGCTCGGCGAGGTCCCGACGCTACTCCAGGCCGGGGGCGCCGGCATCATCCTGTCGGGCATCTATCTTGCCCGGCGGCGGAAGACGCTTCAGCCGCCGGAGCCCAGGGCCGGTCGATGACGCACTTCGGGGAACTCGTAGT
This sequence comes from Longimicrobiales bacterium, assembly GCA_035458765.1. GTDB lineage: Bacteria > Gemmatimonadota > Gemmatimonadetes > Longimicrobiales > Gaopeijiaceae > SZUA-318. The sequence continues at coordinate 14,624 of DATHZE010000196.1, read as the reverse complement.
AGAGTACCCCCTCGGGAGAGATCTCGGATCGGACCCGGAACCCGTCGTCCATGGACGTGAGGATCTTCTCCGCTGCGGGGAGCGACAGGTTGAGCTCCGCGGCCACCTCCGTCACGGTGAGGGTCCCGCCCGTGACCGTGGCCAGGCGCAGGATCTTGCGCTGCAGGCCCTGCATCACCGCCTTTCTCCGCGACTCCAGGCCCTTCCAGCCCCAGAAGAAGCTGAGCGAGCCCGCTGCGCCGAAGACGCTTCCTGCCGCCACCGCGACCATCTCCCACTCCACGAAGCCGACGAGCACCATGAGACTCGCCAAGAGGACCATCATGACCCCGAGCACGCGTCGCTTCACGCCGCTGCTGGGAAGGGGTTCGTCTGCTTCCGGCGATTCCAGCATCCGGCGCTCGGGCTCCGGACCGAAACCCGCCAGAGCCCGTGAGGCGTTCTCCCAACCCAGCCCACAACGGGGACAGATCAGGTGTTTCCGCCGCGCGAGCCAATAGATCAACCCGCCGAACCCGTAGGTGAAGAGGCTGACGCCCACGAGCAGGCCGACGTGACCGCCCTTCCGGAAATACGGGATCCCCTCGCCCTGATAGGAACAACGGGGGCACCTACGCACGCCCGCCGGCCTCGTCAGCACCATGCCGACGGGGGTTCCCGTGCCACAGGTGGGGCACTGGACGGCCCCAGGCTGAAGGGTCTCGCCACAGGTGGAGCAGCGCATGCGCTCAGTCTGACGGAGGTTCGCTCGTTGAGATACCCCACCCTACGGGGTGTCCCCCTAGAAGATTCAGGGTCGGCCGCGCCGGAATCTCAATAGCGTCGGACGATCCTGAACCGAAATGCCGCATCGGCCGGGGCGTTGCCGCCGGCCTCCCCGCCGAGTCGGAGCGCCACTGAGCCCGATGCCGGCGGTATCACAATGTACTGCTGCACGGAGGAGGACCATAGCAGCCCGGTCCGCGAGAAGTCCTGGGACCCCAGGACCTCCGGAGAGAGCGGATACCCGTTGGCAGTCCGGAGAAGATCACGAAGCTGCACGGAAGGATACTCGAACGGGTAGGGTCGGGGGCCAGTACCATCCAGGTAGAGGGATGCCGCCCAGTCCGAGAACACGTCGGGCCACGACGATCCCATGACGGCCGCCACGTTGGCGGTGCCGGTCGCCGTGCTCCTCGTGAGGCTGCGCAGCACCGGGGCACCCCCGCCTCGATCCCAGAGGTACAGCGTGAGAAGCCACCCTCCACCCCGCTCCTCGAGAGAACCCTGCCCCGTGGACACGATGAGGCTCACTGCGGACGGATCGGCCAGATAATATCTGGCCCGCTTCCTGTTCCCCTCTCTGTACTCGTCGGCGGTCTGCGTATCCCCGCGCTTGAGATAGGCCCGAGCCACCAATTCCTCTGCCATCTGGGCCAACCCTTCGGACAGCCACAGGGCCTCGGTGCCGTCCGCCTCCGACACCAGCACACGCTGGTTGAAGTGGATCATGTGCTGGAATTCGTGCGCCAGAATGGCTGGCATCACGGCCAGAACCTGCTCACGGGTGCGAGGATCGGAATACTGGCCGGCGGGATCGGGCACCATGCCGTAGAGAACTTCAGCGCGGTTGCTCCCCTCGCGATTCAGCAGGTCGAGGCCATAGAAGAAACCACCCACGAATCCAGGGGATCCCTTGGGGGTGAGGCTGTTCACCGTGGGCGTGAAGAGGACGGCCACCCGTTCGTTGCCGTCCAGGTCCGACGGCGCTCCGAACGCAGCCGTGTCCGTGGGGAAGATCACCTCGTCGAAATCGGCGGCGAACCGGCTCAGGTCCTGGTCCTGGAAACCTCCAGCCGGAGCCTTCTGGTCGACATAGAGCACCGCCTCGGCACTGACCAGTCGAGCCACGGCCGTGACGTCGTCGAACTTTCCCGCAGCGTTCAGGACCTTGAAGGACCGAACGTCTCCCACCGCGGGAACCCGGGAGGCCGCCTGCGCCACCGCGGCAGGTCGCTCGCCGGTCCCCTCACGGACCAGGGCAGCCTCCGAGCCACGGAGCTTTGCCTCGAATGCCTCTCCGAAGCCCACCGTGGCGTCGACGACCCTCGGGGGCCGCGGGGCCACCGGCGCCGGCGCCCCGGCGGTTCCATCGACGGCCAGTCCGGTGAGCACATACCCGTACCTGGCGGCCCCCACCGTCCCGGTGGACTCCACCAGGACCAGGTAGGGATCCCCTCCCCCTGGGAGCCGAAGGCAGGTGAACCCCCCATCGTCCTGCACGTCCATGGGGACCCCGGGTACGAGATCCAGGACGTCACCCACGTCATCGGATACGGTCAGCTGCAGAGCGTTGCTCACCAGCGTTCCCAACTGGGCGGTCACCGCGACGTCCCTGGCGGGCAGGCATCGTGGGACCTCCACCCGCAGAGACGTGGAAGCGGCCTCCACCACCCGGCCCCGCACGCCGGAGAAGAGGACCACGTTCTGCTCGGGATTGGAGCTGAAGCCCGAGCCCCCCAGCGTGACGGAGGTCCCGCCGCGCACCTGCTGTGGCGACAGGCTCAAGAGTTCCGGCCGCTGCACCACGTGTGCCTCGAGCACCACGGTCACGCCGTCGCGCTGCCGGAGGGCGGCGCGGATGCGGACCACCCCCGGCTCGGTCCCCAGGAGCACGATGGCCTGGGCGTACCCGTCGGCATCCGTGGTGCCCACCGCCGTCGTGACCAGGGACGCATCCCCCGACTCCACGGTCCACTCGACCGTCAGCCCGGCTTGATGCGCGCCCGTGTCGACGCGGCGTACCAGCACCTGCAGGGGCGAAGGGAGCCGTTGTCCGGGCGTGCCATATTGGCCGTCGCCCCCCGCGACGACCATCTCCAACTCAGGGAGACCGGGCTCGACCGGACTGTCCCCGCACCCGTGGAAGCCGAAGCCAGCCAGGATCAGGGCGGCGATCGTCGCCCAGCGGTGCCGTGTCACGGATCTTCCCGGACGTGCTCCAAAGCAACCAGATCGATGATGGGCGTCCCCGTGAGGGACGATGCACCGGTACGGACCCGTCCCGTCACCGAAAGTCGCTCCAGGGGCAGGAGCCCCTCACCTTCCTGGACCCGATCAGGGGACAGCGCCACGTAGACGAACGGCCCGTCCCCGCCGCCGAAACGCGTGAGCAGAAACGGCTCGCCTTCGAAAAAGTCGGTGCGGACCTTTTCGGCGCGCTCCAGGGAGATGAACTGAAGCTCCCAGGAAACCACGCGTCCACGGTATCCTGATGGATTCGCGCTCAGGTCCGCGGGCGTGAGCGCCCCTTCTCCAGCGTCTTCCTCCGCCGCCACACCCGCCTCGGTCGGGGGCACCCATACCCATCCCTCGAGACGAACGCGGGCCCAGCTGCCTTCGCGACCCAGAATCTCCATCTCGGTACCCGGCGCCGTGCGCGCCAGCGTATCACCTCCCGGCGCCGACAGGAGCGCGGTCACTTGTGCGTTGGCTGCGGTGAAGCCACCAGGGCGCCGCGCCGAGGGAGCCGACCGGGGTCCAGGATCCGAGGAGGAACCGGCTTCCTCCGGAGCATCAGGCGAAACCGACGTCTCCACCACCGATGCGGACCAGATCCACGCGCGCCGGCGAACCTTGATCCAGCCCGGCCTGCGCTCGATTTCACGCAGAAGGGTTCCCCGACCCAGGCGACCCAGGATCGGGCCCGACGGCGCCTCGCGGAGGTTCTCGCCCTGCGCTTCCGAAACGGTGAGATCGAAGCCCTCCTGATCGGTCACCTGAAGGGACCGAGACCAAACCCACCCTTCCATGTCCACCTGAAGCCAGCGATCTTGCCGTCCGACCACGGGAAGCACGGCGCTGGGCTCCACCCGTGCGAGCACCTCTCCGTTGGGCTCTCGACGGACGTTCTCGGCCATCCGCACCCGGGCCACCGACTGGGCGGGAAGCGGGGACGCCAGGAGCGCCCAGGCGAGAGCCCCGGCGGGTAGGGCTGACCAGAGACGTCCGGGCTGATTCATGATGGCTGAAACGATCGTAGTCGGAGAGAGTAACAAGGGAAGCACCCTTGCCTTGGGCTGGGCCGGCACTCGGTCTGAATCTGCCCGGGGCGTGGGAAGGCGTCAATCGGATTCCGACCTGGGAGAGGAGTTCCACCCCCCCATGCGCGTTCGCACAATCTCGCGGGGCCTCATGGCCGCCGCTCTGCTCGTCCTGATTCCCGGCGCCGTACGCGGCCAATCCATACCGTCCGCGTTCCGCTTCGTGGAGACCCGTCAGGAAGTGGGCTTTTTCGTCGGGCGTGCGTCCATGGCCAAGGGTCGCTTCGGCTTCGGACCCGCCGCAACGACCGAATTCGGAGCTCGGTGGGGCATCGACTTGTCCGGCCCCCTGGGCTTTGAAGCGGTGGCGGGACTTCTTTCGGGCACCCGTGACGTGGTGAACCCCGCCCAGGTGGTTGGCGACCGCCGCATCGGGGAAGCCGACGTCCGCATGGGCACGCTCGACGGACGCCTACGTTTCACCCTGACCGGCGATCGCACCTGGCATCGGTTGGCTCCGTTCATCGTTGCGGGCGGGGGGATCGCCTTCGACATGAGCAAGGCTCAGGCCATCGATGAAGAGCTGCTCGTTGACGACCGGTTCGATTTCGGCACCAGCTTCTTCGGCACCATGGGCGGGGGAGCCCGGTTTTTCGTCAGCGACCGGGTGGCGCTCCGTGGGGATGCCGTCTTCTCGCTCTGGAAGATCGACACGCCGCCGGGCTTCTCGTCGGCGGATCGTGGGTTCACCTCGGTGGAGCAGAGCGAATGGGTGAGCGGCCTGCACCTCACCGTGGCGACGATGATCCGTTTCTGAGGGCGACGGAGCCATGAGCTCTGGCCCCGGTTTCGAGGCGCGGTCGGCAGATTGGCTCTCCGTGACCGAAGCTCAGCGCAGGGTGTTGGACCGCGCCACCTCACTGCCCGGAGAGTGGGTGCCCCTGGTCGCGACCGTGGGCCGGGCTCTCGCTCGAGATGTCGTGGCGACGGCTACCCTTCCCCCATGGGACAACGCCGCCATGGACGGGTACGCCGTCCGAGGCGAGGACGTGGAAGGCGCGTCCCAGGCGTCGCCGGTGACGCTGCGGGTGTCCGGCGTCCTCAGAGCAGGGGGCACGCCGAGCCTCACTGTCGCTCAGGGCCACGCCGTGCGCATCATGACGGGAGCCCCCCTGCCGCGCGGCGCGGACACGGTGGTGCGCGTGGAGGATACGGACGCCGAGTCGGAGCCCGGCTTGGTGCGGGTTCTCCGGGACCGGGACCTCGGCCGGCACGTGCGGCCGGGGGGACAGGACATGAAGCCGGGCGACACCGTCCTCACTCGGGGGACCTCCGTGCAGCCTGGAACTGTTGCGGTCCTGGCCGCGCTGGGCAGTGAACGCGTGTTCGTCCACCGCGCCCCCCGCGTCGCCATTCTGACCACGGGGGACGAGCTTCGAAGCGCAGACCGATACGAGGACGTCCGCACGGGCGCCGGGGTGCCGGAGTCCAACGGAGCCATGCTCTCCGCTGCGGTGATGGCCAACGGGGCCATTCCTCTCCCGTCGGGGATCGTACCCGATGAACCGGGCGCCCTTCTCGAAGCCGTCGAAGCGGCAGCCGACGCCGACATTCTCGTCACGGTGGGTGGGGCTTCCATGGGTGATGCGGACCTGGTGAAGCGGGTGCTGGACGGGAAAGGGTACGAGCCGGACTTCTGGAGGGTGAACATGCGGCCCGGGAGTCCCTTCGGGTTCGGGTGGCTGCCAACGGGCGGCCTCCGCCAGCCGGTATTCGGGTTGCCCGGCAATCCCGTATCGGCATTCGTCACGTTCGAGCTCTTCGTGCGCCCTTTCCTGCGTATCCTCGCCGGCCATCGGAACGTGCACCGGCTCCGGGTCCGTGGACGCGCTGCCCAGGAGTTCCGGGGAGGCGAGCGGACGCTTTTCGTGCGGGTCACTCTGGACCCCGCGGAGTCCCCCCCATTGGTCCACGTGGCGGGACCTCAGGGGTCGGGCCTGGTCCGGGGCCTCGCCTCCGCCCAGGGGCTCGCCGTGATTCCGTCCAGGGCCACGGTGGCGCCCGGCAACGACGTGGAAGTCCTCCTGCTGGACCACGATGCCGCGGCGACGAGGGAGTCACCATTGGAGGGCATCGCCACGTGACGCTCCGGCGCGTCGCGCTGTCCCTGCTCCTCGGCGTCGGCGTGGCCGGGTGTGCCATCCCTCGCTGGCCGGTCGACGCCCCCATGACCTCTTCCTTCGGATTCCGGCTCCGTGGCATTCGACCCGAAATCCACCGTGGAGTGGATCTGGCGGTTCCCGAGGGGACGGAGGTCCGGGCCATGGCGCCGGGACGGGTCCGGTTCGCGGGCGTTCAGCAGGGGTTCGGGAACGTCGTGTGGGTGGACCACGGTGGGCAGGTCATCACGGTCTATGCCCACCTGTCCACGATCCGCGTACGGACCGGAGACGAAGTCAAAGGGCGCGCGGTCCTCGGCCTGAGTGGCAGCAGCGGCGAAGCCCGGGGGGCTCACCTCCACTTCGAGATATGGCGCTGGGGCCGTGAGGTGGACCCCGTGCCCCTCCTTGGCGGTCGTCCCCGGTCCTGATCTACGAACCGGCCTTGAGAGCCTTGATCTCGTCGGTGAGCCTGGGCACCACCTCGAAGAGGTCACCCACGATACCGTAGTCGGCAACGTTGAAGATGGGGGCGTCGGGGTCTTTGTTGATGGCCACGATCGTTCCCGACGTGCGCATGCCCGCCAGGTGCTGGATCGCACCGGATATCCCCACGGCCACGTAGAGCTTGGGCGCCACGGTCTTGCCCGTCTGACCCACCTGCTCGCCGTGCGGACGCCAGCCGGCGTCCACCACCGCTCGTGAAGCTCCCAGCGCGGCCCCGTCACCCAGGGCGTCGCGAAGTCCCTCCAGGATCGGCCAGTTGGACGGGTCCTTCATGCCCCGGCCCCCGGACACCACCATGAGGGCTTCCGCGACGTCGAGTGCCCCATCGCCGGCAGCTCTTCGTTCCACCACGCGGGTCTTCCAACTCGCCTGGTCCACGGCCGGCGCGACGCTCTCCACCGCACCCGCGGCCTGGTTCTCGACGGGTTGGAACACATTGGGACGGATCGTGACCAGAGCCGGCGACGCCGCGAAGCCCAGGTGCGCGAAGGCCTTGCCCGCGTAGACAGGCCGGATGGCCGTCAACGCCCCATTCTCCACCTCCAGGCCCGTCACGTCGCTGGCCAAAGGCACGTCCAGGAGGGCCGCGACTCGGGGCGCCAGGTCCTTGCCCAGCGTGGAGGCCGAGAACACGACCGCGGCATACTTCCCTGCCCTGATGCGGTCGGCGACCACCGCGGCGTATCCTTCCGGGTTGTACTCCGCCAGGGCTTCGTGCTCGCAGACCTCGACCGCGGCAGCGCCGAAGCGTCCCAGATCACCCGCTGCCGATGCGATTCCGGGGGCACCGAGCACCAAAGCCGTCACCTGGCCTCCGAGGCCCGCCGCCACACGAGACGCGGCGCTCACGGCCTCCCTGGCCGGACCCCTGATCTCTCCGTCCCGCTGCTCCGCGAAGGCGAGTACGTCCGCCATTCGTATCTCTCCGATGTTAAAGGACGTTGGCTTCTTCCCTGAGCAACCGCGCGAGCTCGGGTGCCGCATCGGCTCCTTCGCCCACGATCTTCCCTGCGGCGCGCTCAGGGGGGTACACCAGCTTCTGGATGTTGACCCGACTCTCTGCGGCGGCGGACGCCTTCTGCTCCAGAGGCTTCTTCTTGGCCGCCATGATCCCCTTGAGCGAGGCATAGCGAGGCTCGTAGGTCCCCTTGGTGATCGTGACCACCGCCGGCAGCGTGGCCTCCACGACTTCGACGCCCCCCTCCACCTCGCGGTGGCAGATGACCTTGCCCTCCTGCAATTCGAACGACGTGACGCCGGTGACGCAGGCCCGGCCCAGCAGCGTGGCGGTCATGGGCCCGACCTGCTGTTGGTCGTCGTCCGCTGCCTTCACGCCGAAGAGGATGAGAGGCGCCGACGACTCCCCCAGCTCAGCCGCCAGCGCCTTCGCCGTGGCGAGGCCGTCCATGCCGACCTCCCCGGTGAGGAGCACGGCCTTGTCCGCGCCCATGGCCAGACCGGCACGCAGGGTTTCTTGGCCACTGTCTCCGCCCAGGGTGACGAGCGTCACTTCACCCGCACCCACGGATTCCTTGGTGCGAAGCGCAGCTTCGACGGCGAACTCGTCGTAGGGGCTCATGATGAACTTGACCCCCGCGGGGTCGATGGCGGTCCCGCCGTCACCGATCCTGATTCGAGTCTCGGTGTCGGGCACCCGCTTCACGCAAACGATGACGTCCAACTGTGCGACTCCCAGTCCATGGTCCAGGCTCCCCGAGGGGCGCCTCAAGTCATTGGCGGATTGTACTGCAGGAGGGTACGGCCGAGCTTACCCCCTGGCGCCCCTCGGGTTTCCCCCGGGACGACCGAGCCCGAGTCTGCTCGGACCTTATAACATCGCTCCTAGAATCGAGAAAGACAGGGCCGCGATGCCCCCACCGATCAGCGCATAGGGCAGCTGCGTGCGGACGTGGTCGATATGGTCAGTGGCGGCCGCCATGGACGCGATGATGGTCGTGTCAGAAATCGGAGAGCAGTGGTCTCCGAAGACACCGCCGGAGAGGGAGGCCGCAACGAAGGGCGCCACGGGCAGGCCCAAGGTGACCGCCGCCGGAACCGCTATGGGCAGCATGATGGCGAACGTGCCCCAGCTCGTCCCAGTGGAGAACGCGATGGCCGCTGCCACGAGGAAGACCAGGGGAAGAAACAGGAATGGGGGCAGCAGCCCCGACGTCACCTGCGCGACATAGATGCCGGTCCCCAACTCCTTGGTCACGTTGCCCAACGCGATGGCGAGGAGGAGAATCAAGGCCAAGGGCACCAGACCCCCCGCCCCTTTCAGGCCGATCTTGACCAATTCGTCCTGTGTGAGTGCACCCTGGACGATGAGCAGGACCCAGGCCGTGCCCAGCCCCGCGAGGACGGCCCAGAGTACCGACGTGGAGCCCGACCCCGCCAGAATGTCGCCACCGCCGGTCACATACAGCCCGACCGGCATCGAAAGGACCATCACGGCGATGGGCGCGATCATGTTGAAGGCTCGCGGCGGGATCTTGGAGGAACTCTTCGGCGAGAGCACTTCTTCATCGATCAGGGGCGTGGCGTTCGCCCACAACAGCTCCCCGGCCTTGGTGCGAGCCTCGGCCTTCTTCATCGGACCGATGTCGAAACCGCGGAGGATCACGAACAGCGTCAGCAACACGGCGGCGATCGCGTAGAAATTCACCAGAATCGACTCGAGGAAGACCTTCAGCGGCTCTTCCACTCCCAACCCGGTGAGGATCTGGAGGTTGTACGCCCCCCAGGCATTCATTGGGATCAAGATGCAGATGGGAGCCGAGGTGGAGTCGATGATGTACGCCAGTTTCTCCCGTGAGCACTTGTATCGATCGCACAGGGGGCGGGCCACCGCACCCGAGACGAGCACCGTGATGTTCGACTCGATGAAGATCACGCTCCCGGTGATGAACGCCAGGAGTTGGGCCCCCCGGGACGACGTCACCCACTCGGTCCTCTCTAGATAGTCCACGAAGCCCCGGACCCCGCCCGACGCCTCCACCGTCGCGATGAGTGCGCCGATGACGATGGTGAAGAGGATCGCGCGGGTATTCCCTTCATCCTGGAAGACGGCCACCGTTCCCTGGATCGCACCGCCCATCCCCGCCAAGGGATTCCCGCCGGACAGGATGGTCCACCCGAGCCACAGCCCGCCGGCGAGAGACAGGTACACCTGTCGACTCCAGATGGCTACCACGATGGCCAGGACCGGCGGAAGTACTGAAATCCAGGTGGGGTCGCTCATGCACACTCCATCCTAACGTTGCCCGTCTATGGACCTCGGGAGACACCGAGGGAGCCGAGAACATAGAACCGAAACGGCTCGTCCGCCGCAGCGCGCACGCCGATTCGGCCGGATACCCCCACGAAGTGATCGGGTACCGACCAGCCTGGTTTCAGTTCCAGCGGAGGATCGCAGAAGTCGTGCCCATAGAGATCTCCGGTGATGCCCAGGGCCTCGCAGAGACGCCCGGGGCCCGCGGTCAGGGGCCGGCGGTTGGACCTGCGTCGGGCCATGACTTCGAGGCCCTCCAGGGGCTCGAGGCCCCTGATCAACACGGCCTGCGCTTCGCCCTCACGTCCCGTGACGACGTTCACGCACCAGTGCACACCGTAGATGCGGTAGACATAGACCCGCCCGGACGGGCCATACATCGCCCGGTTGCGTTCGGTGGGGCCCCTCAGGGTGGCGGCGTGGGACGCCGCATCGTCCTTCCCTCCGTAGGCCTCGGTCTCAACGATCACGCCCGACGTGCGCGTGCCGCCGATGGTGGACACGAGGCGCGCGCCGAGGAGTCCCCGCGCAACCTCCCCAACCGGCCTGCGGAAGAATTCGGGTGCAAAGCCTCCCGCGTGGGATGGAGCGTCCCCCCACGTGGGGGAGGGCCCTCCGGAGGTCGGGGGCGTGCCCTGACTCAGGACTCCGACCGCCCCCGAGGACCCCGACGGCGACTGCCGCGACGGCCGCCACGCTCCGAGGAGCGCCCCTCACCGCTGTCGCCCTGCCCCGCGCCGCCCGCACGGCGCGCGCGCCGGCGCTCGTAGTCGATCTGCCAAGCCTCCAGAACCTGCTCGGCCCGCTTGGGCGTCACGGCATCGTTGATGGCTGCGGGATCGTCGCGCAGCACCCCGAAGAGGCGCGAACCGAAGCGCTCCACCAACACTTCAGCCGTCTTCTCTCCCACACCCCGATACCGGTGCGTCAGGTATCGCACGATGGCATCCGGATCCGTGGGGAGGCCCAACTCCGCGGGGTCGAACGCGCCGTCCGCACTACCTGCGGAAGGCGAAGGAGGGGCCTCGACGGCGGATCGCTCCTCGGAGGCCGGCCGTTCGAAGACATCGGTCTGATGGGCGGGCACCCCCTGGCCAGGCAGCAGGACCGGGCCATCATCCTCGTCACGACGACGCGTGGAGCCGCGGCGCGGCCCCAGGCGAAGACCCTCGCCCTTGAAATCGGACGGCGAGAACTCCACCACCGTGGGCTCGGGCGCCACCTCCTCCCGGGGTACCTCCACCCGCTCCGGCTCCGGCGCGGGCGCGGGCGAAAGCTCCGGTGCGGATTCCGCGGCGACCGGTCCCCCGGTTGGCTTGCGTCCGCCCCTCCCCCGCTTCACCGCCGGGGCAGGGTCGCCGGAGGCAAGGCCCACCTCGAAGTTCCCCGCCTCGTTGCGCGAGAGGCGCACGACTCCGTGCTCCTCGGCCTGGGAGAGGAACTTGCTGAATTTCGGGAACCCCAGTTCGGTCTCGTCGAAGCTGCCGTCGATCTCCAGCATCTTCCGCTTGACGTCTGAATCCCGCACCGGATCCCGCCCCGCCTCCCTCAACTGCTCCAGAGACTTCGTCATGAGCGCGTATGCACCCTGAAGTGGATCCTGGGCGCTGACCTCGGATGACTCCACGGCCGTCTCCGCCCTGGGTGCCGCCGTCTCCGCCTGTGCAGCGGACCGCGGCTCGCGGTCCCGGCGCTCACCGCGGCCACGCCCCCGCTCCCTGCGTCCCTCGCCCTCTTCCTTCCGAACGGAACGGCCACGGGCCGGAGAGACTTCGTATTGGCCGTTGTCGAGCTTCTGGAGCTTCACCAGTCCGCGAGAGGCAGCCTCGGCCAGAAACTTGGAGAATTTGGAGAAGCCATGCCCGCTCTCGTCGAACGTCGGGTCGATCTCCTGCATCACCTGCTTGAGACGATCCGATCGCATGACGTCGCTGCGGTCGACCATCTGCTTGAGCGCTCCCTTGACGAGAACCCACGGATCCTCGGCTCGCTGGTCCGCTTCGGTGGTCTTCCGGAGGCCGGTGAGCGTGGTGTACGAGTAGTACTCATCGCAGTTCTGGACGAGGATGTCCGACGTGGACTCCTGGATCCCGACGCCGATGACGTACTTGCCGTACTCTTTGAGCTTCAGCACGAGACTCGAGAAATCCGAGTCCCCGGTGAGGAGGATGAACGTGCCGATCTCGGGCCGGATGAACACCAGTTCGAGGGCGTCGATGGCCATGCGAATGTCGGTGGCGTTCTTCTTGTTGCTCCCGTAGGCGGGCGCGAAGATGAGATCCACCGACGCTTCGGACAGGGGAACGATGTACTGGGGGTACCTGCGCCAGTCGGCATAGGCCCGCTGGACGCTGACCTTCCCCTTGATGACGTCGGACGCCAGGAGCGTCTTCAGCTCTTTGGAGAGATCGCTGCGCATTCCCATCGTGACGTTGTCGAAGTCGATGAGGAGCGCTGCGTGGGGTGCACCAGCCGCCGCTGCACCCCCTTGGTGGGGTGCACTTGCATACGGGTTACGCATTTGTTTCTCGCTGACCAGAATGTTTTTTGGGCCGCGAGACCTCCCCACCTCGCCAACGTCCTGAGGAGCGCGGACGGGGTCGGGGAAGCCTTTTGAACGTCCAACCGGACGCTGCGGCAGGCCTAAGCCGGGCGAGCTTCGGACTGAAGCAGTCGCGAGATCTCGACTCGGCGGGTCTTACCCGTCCCGGTGCGAGGGAAGGCGTCGAAGAATCGAACCTGATCAGGGACCTTGCCGTCCGCGAGCGTCGCGCGGCACCAATCCAGGATCTCCTGGTTCGTCACGATCGCCCCCTCAACCGGGACGATACAGGCGCAGCTGGCTTCACCGAGGAGCAGGTCGGGAATCCCGACCAACGCCGCCTCTCGAACCGCCGGGTGCGCCTCAAGTCGAGACTCGACTTCCCGGGGGTACACGTTGAAGCCAGCACGTATAATAACTTCTTTCCAGCGTCCCACCAAATGGAGATACCCCTCTTCGTCCACCATCCCAAGGTCTCCGGTGAGGAGGTATCCTTGGGGGTCGAACGCCGCGGCGGTCTCGCCAGGCTGTCTGTGGTAGCCCAACATGACCCCCGGACCCTTCAGTGCGATCTCGCCCACGCTCTCCACGGGCAGAGGCTCACCGTCCCGCTCCAGGATCCTCACCTCGGTTCCCGGCATCGGCCGACCCACCGACTGAACCCTCTTGTCCTCGGGGTCCCAGGGACTGCTCACGCACACAGTGGAGGATGCCTCGGTCATGGAGTACCCCACCAATACCATGGGCACGAGCTCGGTACTGATTCGCCGAATCAGATCGTCGGAGACGGGCGCCCCGGCCGGCATGGCGATGCGGAGCGTAGACACGTCCCGAGGAGAAGCTTTCTGCTCGATGAGCTCCGCGACGAAGTGCGTCGGAACGCCATAGTGAACCGTCGCCCCATGCGCATGAATCAGATCCAACGTCTGGCCTGCATCGGGCTCGTCCGCGACGACGAACGAAGCCCCGGCCAGGAGCGTCGAAAGGAGGCCCGGGCCAAGTCCGAACACATGGAACAGGGCGTTCACCCCTACGACGCGGTCGTCGGGGACCAGTCCGAGGGCGTCTGCCGTCCCGGCGGCGACGGAAACCAGATTGCGGTGGCTGAGCTCCACTCCCTTGGGCTTTCCCGTGGTACCCGAGGTGTAGAGAATGGCGAAGAGGTCTCCGGCGTCGATGACCTGCGCCGGATAGTCCCGCCCGACCCCGGCCGAAATCAGATCCTCATACTGGAAGATCCTGTCATCATACCAGAGGTCTTCCTCACCCACCGTCACCAGATAGTGAAGCTCCGGGAGGCGCACGAGCAGATCCTCGAAGACCTGCAGGTAGTCGATGCCATACGCCCGCTCGATGGTGATGGCACAAACCGCCCCGGAATGCCGAAGCATGTATTGCAGCTCCGCCGGCGGGAGGCGCGGATTGAACGGGACCACCACGGCCCCGAGCTTTGCGACCGCGAACAGGGACACCACGAATTCGGCACAGGAGGGCAGCACCAGCGCCACCCTGTCTCCCCGCTCCACTCCCAGATTCGCCAAGGCAGCAGCCAGGGCGTCTGAGCGGCCATCGACCTCGGCATAGCTCAGTGGGCCCAACTCTGTCAGGAGAAAACTACGACCGGGTTCGGACGTCGCCCGGAAGGCGAGGCAGGACGCGACGTTGAATCCCTGCGAGCGCTCGATGAGCGCCATGGCACCTCCAACCACGGGTTCGGGTGGCCGTAAGTATAGAGTGGGCACGAAGGCCCGTCAAACTCCGTTCATGCTCTCGTAACTATCCTTATTACAACGCGTTACGGTACGTCGCCACACCTATCCCATCGCCTGCGCCAACAATGACTCGGCGGCGAGTTCAGGCACCTCCCGGCTCCAGCCGGCTTCGGCGGCCACCTTCCCCGCTCCCTCGAGAAGAACGAATCGTGGCCGCCCCCGTCGGGACTTCTTGTCCGCAGCCAGAAAAGGCACGACGGCGCCGGCGCCTCCGGCAACCTCGGGCACGTCGCCCAGGCCGAATGCGGCGAGCGCGCGATGGAGGCGCGAAGACGTCCCCTCTTCCGTCACTCCCAGCGATTCCCCCAGGCGCGACTCCAGCACCATGCCGGCCGCCACCGCGTCACCGTG
>DATHZE010000195.1:0-2734 GCA_035458765.1 Longimicrobiales bacterium | reverse complement strand
CCTGATCGGAGAGGAGGCGGACGTCGGCCTCGGGGGGTGTGCCCGGGGCCCAGCGGCGGCGCCGCACCTCAGGGGATCGGCACCCGCGCCTTCAGCTCTTCCATGAAGTTGTTCACCAGGACGGCGCGGACGGGGCCGGATCCTTCGCTGGCAGCCGGCGCTGCGGGAGGGCTGCGCGCCATGAGAAAGCGCTGGGCGTCGGGCGCCACCGCGTATAGGTTGCCGCTGATGTCGCCGCTGACCCAATCGCCCTGCCCGTCGAAGAGCTTCTCCGGCGTGCCTCCCTGGAAGGTGGCGTCCGTCCTGACGGCCACCCGCATCATCTCGTCGTCCGGTCCCTGGAAGAAGAGCTCGTCCCCCCGTGGCGACCAACGGGGCTGGCGGCCGCCGTTGACCGAGACCTGCCACTTGGCGGAGGTCACGTCGGGGAAGGGGCGAACGTAGACCTCCCAGCGGTCGGTCTCGGTGGACTCGTACGCGATGAAGCGGCCGTCGGGCGAGATTTCCGGGTACATCTCGTCATATCCCGGCTCCGCGATCAGGGGAATCGCAACGCTGTCCACGCCGGGCCGGATGGCCAGGATGTCCCGTCCCCCCTCCTCCCCCCGCAGGCCCGTGGTGCGCAGGATGAGCCACTCCCCGTCGGGGCTCCACGCGATGGTCACGATGGCCTGCTGCGGGTCCACCAGGAGCTCGGCCGGGGCAGTGGCGTCGGCACGTCGTGTCCAGACGTCGAGGCCCCCGCCGCGGGTGGACACGTACGTCACCTCGTCGGTACCGGGCCTCCAGACGGGCCAACGCTCGTCGGCGTCGTCGTCGGTGAGACGTGAGCGGGGGCCGGCGTCCAACTGCTTGATGAAGATGTCGGGGCCGTTCGCCGTGCCTTCCCGCAACGCCAGCCGCGAGCCGTCGGGCGAGAGGGACCAGGCATGGTCCACGCCGGCGCTCAGAAACGTCCAGTTCGGGTCCACCGGCGTAGCCTCGCCCTTCCTGTCCACCCAGATCATCTGGAGCGCGTTGACGGGTCCGCTGCTTCCCAGGGTGTAGAAGAGCTTTCCGTCGTCCGCCAGCGAAAATGCGGCGAGCCCGTCCATCATCGGCACCGCAGGCGCCAGGAGCTGCGCGGATTTGGGGTCGAAGGGCGCCGCCATCATGGTGGTGCCGTCCACGTCCACGAAGACAAGATGGCCCGAGGGGAGGTACCGGGGTGCGAGGCCCGGGACGAGGTCCGTACGCTCGCCTGAATCCACGTCGTACACGAAGATCTCCCCTTCGCCGCTGCTGGGCACAAAATCGACGAGGAGAAGCCTGCGTCCGCCGTCGAGGACGTCTCCCACGGCGTTGAAGTGCCCGGACTCGGGGCGGGCGGTGAGCGTATCCACCGCTCCACCCGCTCCGGACGCACGGACGGTCTCACCGGTGGTGGCGACGAAATAGACGTACCCGTCGGGACCCCACTGGGGCGCGAACCCCGTTCCCAGCGTGCGCACAGGCCCCCCGGCGAAGGCCAGCGCCCGGACGTCGCCTCCCTGCATGAAGGCCACCTCGAGACCGTCCCGGGATACGGCGGGATTCGTGGCTCCGTTGGTGTCCCGGATGGGCGTGGCGGCCAGCTCGTCCCACCGGCGCACCACGAGAACCTGCCGTCCGTCCATGACGTGGCGGTACACCAGCATCGTCCCGTCGGGGGACAGGGCGTATCCGGCGTTGCCGAAGAACTGGAGCTCGTCCCCCGGCAGGAACGGCATGGCGAACCGTTCCATGGGCTTCGGCGACTCCGGCCGGTCGGCTGCGCGCATCCAGAGGGCGCCGAACCCCAGCGTGGTGGCGGCCATGGCCGCGGCCACCCAACGCCATGGCCCCGCGTTCCCTGCGGCGAGCCCTGCCCTGGCCTCTCCATGGCGGAACGCCGGGTCCTGGAGGGCCTTGGCGAAATCCTGGGCTCCGGTGAAGCGATCCGCGGGGAGCTTCTCCAGCGCCTTGCGGAGCGCCGCGTCCACATGGGCCGGCACCGCCCGGCGGAGCGCCGTGGCCGACACGGGGCTTCCCTGGATGATGCGGCCCAGCACGGCCTGGGCGGTATTCCCCGTGTAGGGCGGCTCACCGGTAAGGAGCTCGTAGAGCACGGCGCCCACCGCGTAGATGTCGCTGGCCGGACCCACCTGCATGTCGCCGGTGGCCTGCTCCGGGCTCATGTAGTACGGCGTGCCCACGCTGAGTCCGGTCTCGGTGAGGCGCGCGCCGCCCGCCGAACCCACGGCCAGGGCGATGCCGAAGTCGCCGACCACCGGCTGGTCGTCCTGCATGAGGATGTTCCCGGGCTTGATGTCCCGGTGGACGATGCCGTGGCGGTGGGCGTAGTCCAGGGCGCCTGCCACGGCCACCGCGATCCGCACCGCGTCGTCCACGGGCAGCTGCTTCTCACGGTCCAGCCGCTCCCGCAGGGTCTCTCCCTCCACGTGCGGCATGACGTAGAAAAGGAACGAGTCGGCTTCCCCCGAGTCGTACAGCGGGAGGATGTGGGGATGCTGGAGGTTCGCCGTGGTCTTGATCTCGGAGAGAAAGCGCTCGGCGCCCACCACGGCCGCCAGCTCGGGTTTGAGCACTTTGAGCGCCACCTTGCGCTCGTGGCGGAGGTCGTCGGCGAGATACACGACGGCCATGCCCCCCTCGCCGAGGGTGCTCTCAATCCGGTATCGCCCTTCCAGGGCAGCGTTCAGACGGCCTACGGTAT
>DATHZE010000194.1:0-4353 GCA_035458765.1 Longimicrobiales bacterium | reverse complement strand
GCCCCCCGAAGCCGCGCATCGCTCGTGATGAGCTCCCGCGCCCTGGAGGACACCGTGGCCGGCCAATACCGCACTCCCCCCCGCAGCGTGGGCAGGAAGGCACTCCTCACCCTCAGTGGCACCCTCCTCTGGTGGGCTTCGGTGGCGTGCCCTTCATCGACGGAACCCGGAGCACCGGATCTCCTGAACCCGGAACCGGACAGTCTGAAGGTGACTCCGGACTCGGTGGAGCTGGAAGTTGGCCAGTCCCGGTTAGTTTCCGTGCAGGCCTTCGACGAGAACAACGCCAACGTCACGGCGGGCGCGAGCTTCGAGTGGTCCTCGGCCCACGCTCAGTACGTCGAGGTCGAGCCGTCGGGTCAGGAGGTCAGGGTGCAGGGCCTTCAGGAGTGGGTGGATGGCGGCACTACGGGATGGAACCAGGTCACGGTCCGGATCCGCGGCCGATCCGCGCCGGTGGGCAGGGTCTACGTGAAGGTGCGACCCGTGGACAACATCCAGGTGACCCCGTCCCCGCTGGCGATCCAGGTCGGGGAGTCGGTGTCGGTCACGGCCGATGCCACCATCAGCACGGGAGGCCCCGTGAGCGTATCCACCACGTGGTCTTTGGGGGACGGGGCGGTGGCGTCCGTCACGGCCCAGACAGGGTCCAATACCGCCACGGTCACCGGGCTGGCGCCCGGGACCACCACGCTGCGTGCCACCGCGGGCACCAAGGAGAGCGGTCCCGTCACCCTCACCGTGGCCCAGCCCGGCCCCGAGCCGGGGATCATCTACGGTGTCCTCTACGACGTGGACGGGACCACGGCCCTCGATAGCGTCAACCTGACCATGGGCCTGGTGAACGCGCCCGCAGGGTCCACGACCTACCGAACGAGGACGGGCCGACAGGCCCCTGGACCAGTCCCCGCAGGCGGGTACCGGTTCGAGACGGACGCCGGAGTCTACGCGGCCTTCACCGTGGGTGTCCTGGGATCCCGATGGGTCTCCACGCCCGGCGACACCGCAGGGGTCCTGGCCGGCGACTCGACCAGACTCGATCTCAACGTGAAGCGTGGCTATCACCTGGACATGCTCGGCACCACGCTCGGGTCACTCCAGGCGTCACCCGGCTCGTCCCTCGACCTCGTGGTGGACTACCGCACCTGGTGTCGGGACGGAGGTGCCCTGTGCAGCACCGCCTTGGCCATCGGTGTGGACGCCGCGCCGCTCGCGGTGTATCGCTTCGGTCAACCAGGCATCCATCCGGGTCAGTCGGAGCAGGGCCTCACGGTTCCGATCACCGTGCCTGCCACCGGAGGCACCATCTACGCCATGCTGGTCACGGCTTCGACCGCCGACGCCAACGGAGGCATCCAGGCGGGCCTGGACCAGTACGCGTCCGTGTGGGCGGGCAATCTCCAGGCGACGATGCTCATCCCCATCGGGACCCTGACGGTCAACTGAACGCCAGCCCAGGGGTGGGCGCGCGGCGAGCCTCCCGCCGCGGGCCCATCCCACCCGGAGATGCGCCTTGGCATCCCACGGGGCACGGTGCGACCTTGACGGCTTCTTCTGCCAACCAGGAAGCCCAGGGAGTGTCCCATGCGCTGCAAGACGACCCTCGCGTCCTTTCTGGCCGCGCTCTGCCTGAGCCCGCAAGCAGGCCTGTCCGGACAGGCCGCGGCGGGACCGCCCAACGTCGTCCTCATCATGACCGACGACATGGGGTGGGGGGACCTGAGCAGCTACGGATCCCCCGATCTCCGCACGCCGAACATCGACGCCATCGGTGCCGAGGGCGTTCGGATGACCGACTTCTACGCCAACGGCGTCCTCTGCAGCCCGACCCGGGCGGGCCTGATCACCGGACGCTACCAGCACCGGTATGGCATCCTGACCGCGTTGGGCGGGGGCCCGAACACGTCCGGCCTCGTGGTGACCGGCAACTCCCTGCCCCAGCTCCTGAAGGACCACGGGTACGCCACCGGCCTCATGGGCAAATGGCACCTGGGGAGCAGAAAGGAGCACAGCCCCGGCGCCCATGGGTTCGACGAGTTCTTCGGGTTCAAGGCGGGCTACATCGACTACTACCAGCACGACCGCGGTCCGAGGCAGATGGACCTGTGGGAGAACGACGTGCCCGTGAAGGTCGACGGCTACATGACCGACCTCATCACCGAGCGGTCGATCCGCTTCATCCAGAGGAACCGGGACCGCCCCTTCTTCATCGACGTGGCGTACAACGCGCCGCACTGGCCCTATCAGGTTCCGGATCGCCCGTCCGTGGCCCGCAACAACGCGGCACATCTGCAGCCCTACACCGACGACACGAGCACCCGGGCCGACTACCTGGCCATGATCGAGCGGGTGGACCAGGGCGTGGGCGAGATCCTGGCGACGCTGGAGCGTCTCGGCCTTTCCGACAACACCCTGGTGATCTTCACCAACGACAACGGGGGCGAGTGGCTCGCGCGCAACGACCCGCTGTTCCATCGGAAGTGGACCGTATGGGAGGGTGGCATCCGGGTGCCGACGCTCATGCGGTGGCCGGGGCACATCCCCGCCGGACAGGTGTCGGATCAGGTCGGGATCACCATGGACCTGACGGCGACGATCCTCGCGGCGACCGGGTCCCGGAGGCCCGACGACCTGGAGGGCATCGATCTCATGCCCATCCTGTCCCGCAGGGCACCCGGCGTCGAGCGAACCCTCTTCTGGCGCACGGACGTGGGGGGACAACGCCAGAGGGCCGTGCGCAGGGGTGACTGGAAGGTGGTCATGGACGGAATCGCCACCTTCGTGTTCAACGTCCGGACAGACCCGAGCGAGCGTGACGACCTGGCCAAATACCGACAGGACGTCGCAGGGCGGCTTCTGCCCCTCCTGGACGCCTGGTCGGCCGACGTGGACGCCGAGGCCGTGAAACGGGGGCTCCGGGAGGCCCCGGCCGGCGGCCGGTAGCGCCAGCACCTCCCCCCCGGCCAGACGCGGACGGGCGTGGGCCGGACGCAATCGTCCGACCCACGCCCCCGCATTACTTCAGATCGTCAACGAAGAACGCACGTGTCGGTGGCGGTGCCGCCCAGGCTTCCGACCGCAGCGAGATCGGTCGCCGTGAAGGTGCCGCGGATCTCCTGGGGTTGGCCGAACGCCTTGTAGATCGTGCCCGTGCACGTCACAAACCCCTGAGGAACGCCGTTATACGAGATCTCGAACCCCACCACGATGTCGGCTCCCGTCGTCTCCCCGGTGGTCACGATGTACTTGTCGCTGGTGCCGGTGTCGAGGGTCTCACCCGAAAGAGTGCCCAGGGCGTCCTGAACGATCCTCGCGTAGTGACGGTACGTCCCTCCGCCGCTGAGCGCGTAGTCGACCTGCCAGATGCCGCCGCCGGTGGCATCCACCTTCTCGAGCCGCGTGGGCGCGAGGAAGGTCAGGGCGTTCGTCAGCGTGCTGGACTGCCCGTCCGGATTGGTCACCGTGACGTCATAGGTCCCGGCGGCCTGCGGCGGGATGAAGAGTTGCCCGGCCATCCCCGATCCGACAAGTGCTCCGACCGGGGACCCGCCGACGGTCGCGAGGAACGGCTTCGGCTCCGGCGCGTCCTTCCCATCCCAGAGTCCCGTCCCAGACATGCCGATCTGCCCACCTAAGAGGCCCAACGTGTTGGGGGTGACGCTCGTGAGGGTCGGAGGCGCGACGTACGTGAACGAGTCGGCGAGCGTTGCGCTCTGGCCGTTCGGATTGGTCACGACCACGGGCACCACGCCCACCCAAGGAGAGGCGTTCCCGTCGTCCCCCGCGACGCGATACCCGAACCCACCCGTATAGGCCGGAACCGCAGCCGTAATAGAGGTGGAACTCGCGAACGCCACCGTGGCCGAGGCCGTTCCACCGAACGTCACGGTGGGGTTCGCCACGAACCCGGTCCCCGTGATCGTCACCGTGTACCCGCCGGCGGCGATACCCAGGGTGTCGCTGACGCTGGCCACGGTGAGCCCCGCCGGCGCCAAGTACGTGAAGGCGCTGCCGAGCACCGCGCTCTGCCCGTCGGGGTTGCTCACGATCACCGCCACCGCGCCCGCCGCGTGGGCCGGGACCGTCGCGAGGATCTGTGTGTTGTTGATAAAGGCGACACCCGTCGCGGCGCTCCCCCCGAACGTGACCGTGGGCACCGCCGTGAAGCCGGTCCCCGTGATGGTCACCTGCACGCCGCCTGCCGTGCTGCCGCTGTTGGGCGTTACGCCCGTCACCGTCGGACCCGCCAGATAGGTGAACCCGTTCGCCAGCGTGCTGCTCTGGCCGTCCGGGTTCGTCACCACCACCGACGCGGCGCCGGCGACATGGGCCGCCGTGGTGGCGGTGATGGAC
>DATHZE010000193.1:0-12113 GCA_035458765.1 Longimicrobiales bacterium | reverse complement strand
CACGTTCACATCGTGGATGTCGCAGGTTCGAGTCCTGCAGCGACCATGGACCTTCGGGTCCGATGGACGGCCCTTGGGCCCCCGACTGGTTCCGGCACTGTCCGGGGAGCGGTTGGGGCCCAAGGGCTTTTCACGTTTCGGACTCGCCGCCGGGACCATGGTCCGCCTGGCGGGCGGTACCGACCCCAGCCTGCGTCGGGGATCAGCTGGGTCATGCTCACGAAGGAGTAGGTCCCATCCAAGGTCATGACCCAGAGACCGAGGTCCTGCTCGGTCGGTCCCCTGGTGAAGAGGATGTTGGACGCACCGTGGGCCCAGTCGGGCTCCTGGTTGATCCAACCTGAAGGGTTCAGTTGTCTCGGGGTGCTGCTGGGTGCGTCCTGGATCCACAGGTCCGAGGTTTCGTCTCCCGTTCGCTGCGCGAAGACGAACCGTCCACCCTCGCGGTGCACGGCAGGCGACATCTGATCGTGGGTCTGATTCCGGGTGATGTTCACGAGGCCCGGGAACTCGGGAGCTGGCCAGATCACGAGGTCAAAGGAGGTGGGGACGACAGGCGGGAAGGAGGGGATGGGAAGAATGGGGTTCCCGCATTCGCCATTGCCGGTCTCGTTGTCCCCTCTCGCAAAGACCAATGCCGGAGGCCCCCCGATGCCCGGGCCCCATGTGGGATCGATATCCTCCCAGTGATCGGGGTCACATCCAACGTCGGTCACCTGGGTCTCGGAACCCTCTTCCGGGTCGACCAGCCAGATGTCCTGGCTCCTGCTGGAGGGGGGCCAGCCGCGCTGGAATGCGATCACGCTCCCGTCGGGTGACCAGGCGGGCTTCCAGCCTCCCAGGTACGTCACGCGCTGCACCTCGGTCCCGTCCACGTTCATGACGTAGATGTCGGGGGTGCCGCCCGGGTCATGCCGGTCGCTCATGAACGCAATCCTCTGCCCGTCGGGCGACCAGGTGGGGGTTCCGTCCAGCGCCGGGTTGTCGGAGATGTTGATGAGGAGATTGCCCGAGGCGTCGCTCAGGTAGACCTCGTAGTTCCCGTCGCGCTGCGTGTGGAAGGCGATGGAGAACGCGTCGAAGTCGATGAGCTCCTCCTCGATCCGGAACTTGATGGGGAACGTGCGACCGTCGGTCAGGCCGATGATCTCCTGGGTCTTCAGGTCCTTGAACGCCTGTCCGTTTTCCGCCAGTTGGACGTCGGCGAAGCCCAGTTCCTCGACGCCCAGAAGGACGCTGATGCGGTACGTCGTCCCAGGTGCCAGCTCGGGGAAGGCGCCAACGTCCAGGTTGAGGTGATAGTGCTGACCTTTGACGTCGACGCCGACCCGGTGGGCCGCTGGGCCATAGGTCCGGCCGAACTCGAGCACCGTGGCTCCGCACGTGTCGGTCCAATCGCAGATGCGGACCACGGGTGAGAGGGTGCCGACGAAGGTACCGCCATAGCTGCGGCCGGGGGCGATCGGCGGCAGCCAGAAGAAGTGGTCGTTGCCTCCCTGACTCCCGTCCGAGATCGCGAAGGTCGGATCGGGATCGGGGGGTTGGATGGGTCCGCTCTCGCATGCCACGCACACGAGCAGTGCGGTCCCGGCAAGTACTACGCGAGACGCTCTGGCCATGGGAATGGGGGGATGTGGGTATGCGCCACCCCCACTTCGGCAGCCGGGCGACCTCTGGGCAGGTGAAGGCCCTGGGCTTTGCGGACCGGCCTCGCGACCGGGGTGCCCTTTCGGGTTCTTGGCTGGGGTTTGCCGACCCGTCCATTGTACGCCGTGGCCCGGGGACCGTCCAGCCTCAGGTGCCCGCCGATGCCCCTCAGCGTCTTCGCCGCCGCCCTCGGGTGGACACCGTACACTTCCCGCTCCCGCGTGCCCTTCTCCGCGCCCTTCAGGTCGCCGTGGTCGGGAAGCGGCTACGCCCCCCCCACCATCCCCTCCAACTCCTCCAACCGCGCCAGGTCCTCGTCGCTGGGGGCGTCGAAGTTGCCGTCATAGAAACGCCCGGCGTCTCCGAACGGTCGAGCGAAGGTCAGAATGTCCCGGGAGAGAGCGCGCAGTCGCGTCGCTTCGGCCCCCTCGCTCCCCGCGGCTCGCAGCGCTTCGCGTACCTTCGCGTCCAGCTCGGCCACACGGAGCAGGAACGACTCCGACGCCCGGTACTCCGCATCGGTGATGTCCAGGAGGGGATCGCCGCCGACGCGCAGGGTGGCGCTGGACGTGGTTCCGCGGGCCTGAATGGTCACGGTGTACGTTCCCGGTGACACGAAGGGACCGTCCTGCGTCCGCGGCGGTCGTGGGTAGTCCGGGTCGTCCCACCGGGCCCAGGTGTCGGGCTGATCGGTGGCGCCGTGGCGTAGGTTCCAGTTCACCCGGTGCACCCCCTCCGTGGCAGGGACCTTCATGCGGCGCACCACGGCGCCGTCGGTGCGGGCGATCTGGAGGATGGCGTCACCCGCGCCCGCCCCGAGGCGGTAGGTGAGTTCCACGCCATCGGGTGGGTTCACGCCGGCGAAGTCGGCCTGGGCCCGGTACGAGTTGTCCTTCCGATACCGAAGCAGCGTGCCGTCGTCCGGGGAGAACAGGTGGGCCGCCTCGCTTCGGGTCGTGGCGTTCCACTCGCCCAGGAAGCGCGTGTCGTCCAGGATCCACACGCTCCGCCCGTGGGTTCCCATGACGAGGTCCTTCTCCCTTGGATGGATCACCATGTCGTCGTACGCCGTGGGCGGGAGGTTGGGGATGAGCGTCCAGGAGGCGCCGCCGTCGGCGCTGACCCAGGGCGCGTTCTCCGTCCCCAGAAAGAGCACGTTGGGATTGTCGGGGTGTTCGGTGATGACGTTCACCGATCCCTCGGGGAGGCCGGCGTGGAGCGGAATCCATCGGGCGCCGAAGTCGGTGGTCTTGAACACGTAGGGCGCGAAGTCGCCGTTGCGGTGCGCGTCGAACGTGACGTACGCCGTGCCGAGGGCATGGGCCGACGCCTCCACGCGGCTCACGTACGTCTCCGGCGCCACGCCGGGGACGTTCTTCGACACCTCGGTCCACGTCTTCCCCTGGTCACGGGACACCTGGACGTTCCCGTCATCGGTGCCGATCCACAGCACGTTCAGGTCCAGGGGCGACTCGGAGAGCGTGGTGATGACCCCGAATCCTCCCACGCCGTCGTTGGCCGAGATGTACACCTCGCCCGTGGGTACCCCCATCATGGATCGCGCCGCCACGTCGATCCCCCTGTCCAGCTCCTGCGTCCGTTCCCAGGTCTCGCCGAAGTCCCGGGAGATGAAGAGGCGGTTCCCTCCCATGTAGAACAGTCCCTCCTGGTGCATGGAGGCCATGCCCGGCGATGTCCAATCGAACCGGTAGTCCTCACCCTCCGGGGGCACGGGCCCGATGGGACGCTTGGTGCCGGACAGGACGTCCACGCGGTTGTAGCTCCCCTGGGTCGCCGAACTGTAGACGTACCGGGGCCCGGCCTTGTCCACCTGCTGATACATGCCGTCGCTGAAACCGATCTGTGACCAGTCGTCGTTCAGGATGCCGTCGTAGCGTCGCGTTTCCGAAGGTCCCATCCACGAGTGGTTGTCCTGCATGCCGCCGTATACCCAGTACGGGTCGCGCATGTCCACGCCGATGCCGTAGAACTGGCCGATGGCGAAGTTGTTGATCTTGCGGTAGCTCATGCCTCCGTCGAAGGTCTCGTGGAGGCCGCCGTCCCCGGCGAGGTAGAAGTGGTTTCGGTCCATGGGATCCAACCACATGGCGTGCATGTCCAGGTGCACGCCCACGTCGTAGGATGGCTGGGCGTTGATTTCCGTCCACGTGGCGCCGCCGTCTTCGCTCTTCCCCGAGTTGGTGGACGCGCTGTATACGAGTTCGGGATCATTGGGGTCGATGAAGATGTGCGAGTAGTACATGGGGCGGTCGTTCCGGTCGCTCATCTTCCGCCACGTGGCGCCGCCGTCCTCGGAGCGGTATGTCCCCGATTCCCCGGGGTCGCGGCGCCCGAATCCTCCAGGGCCGCGCTGGGGGCGCTCTCCGGAGGGTCTGTTCGGCGCCTCCACCAGCGCCATGACCACGTTGGGGTTGGAGCGCGACACCGCGATTCCGATGCGTCCCATGTCGCCTTCCGGCAGGCCTTCGGTCAGTTCGGTCCACGTGGCGCCGCCGTCGGTGGACTTCCAGATGCCGCTCCCGGGTCCGCCGCCGTTGAAGCCCCACGCTTTCCTGAGTCGCTGATAGGTTGCGGCGTAAAGCACGTCGGGGTTGCCGACGTCCATGGCCAGGTCCACTGCGCCGGTGAGGGCGTTGACGTAGAGAACCTTCTCCCAGCTGTGTCCGCCGTCACGAGTGCGGAATACGCCACGCTCGTCGTTTTCGGCCCACAGGTTTCCCAGGCCTGCCACCCAGGCCACGTCGGGATTGGCGGGATGCACCAGGATCCGACCTATGTGCCGCGTTCCTTCCAGGCCCAGGTGTCGCCAGGTGGCGCCGCCGTCATCGGAGCGGTACACGCCATTCCCCCACGACGTCGACTGGCGGTTGTTCTGCTCGCCGGTTCCGGCGTAGAGCACGTCGGGGTTGGACGGCGCGATGGCCACGTCACCGAAGGCGCTGGTTGCCTGGTCGTCGAAGATGGGTGTCCACCGATGTCCGCGGTTCGTGCTTTTCCACGCGCCTCCCGAGGCCGTGGCTACGTAGATGGTGGACGGGCGCTCGGGGTGGATCTCGATGTCGGTGACGCGGCCGCCGGTCACGGCGGGGCCGATGGAGCGGGGCCGGAAGGTGGCCAACTCCGACGCGGTGATGGGCGCGCCCTCCTGGGCCATGGCCGGCATGGCGGCGAACGTCAACGCGGTGACGCTTGTCAGCGCCGTGAGTAAGGGAGCCAGAGCGGACGCGGGACGGGTGGCGCGAAGCGCGATCACGAAAGACTCCGTGGCTGGGGACCGTTTGGGGAGCGGGCAGACTACGTGGGGGGTCCCCGGGGGGCAATGGTCCGCACGGACGAGCGGGGCACACGCCGGGCGCTCCGGGCCCGGAGGCGCGAAGGGCCCGCCTCTTGCCGCCGGTTCAGCTCAGGAACCAGTCCAGCGCGGCCTCGGAGATTTCACCCGGCACGCCGTGGTCACCGTCGAAGGGCACGAACGTGACGTCGTAACCCGCGTCACGAAGCGTCGGAGCCAGCACCTCGTTCGTGAACGCGTACGGCAGGACCCGGTCCTGGTTTCCGTGTGACAGGAAGATCCGCGGCCGTCCGGTGATGGGCTCCCCCGCTTCGAAGAACCCGGGGGAGTATCCGACCAGGTGGGTGAAGAGGTCCCCGTTGGCGACGCCCAGCGAGAGCGCGTACGACGCCCCGTCGGAGAAGCCCCCAAGCGCGATACGGGAGCTGTCGACACGGCACTGCTCGAACGTGTGCCTGAGCGCGCGGTTCAGGAACTCGACGTCGGGGCCGAACTCTCCGCGCACCAGGTCCCATGTGGCGCTGCGCGAGTCGGGTGCGAGCACGATGAAGCCGTGCGCTTCTGCGCGGTCGGGATAGCTGGCCCACGAGCGACCCTCGCCTCCTGCGCCGTGCAACGCCACGAACAAGGGCATGGGCCTATCGGCGGAGTAACTCTCGGGAACGTAGAGGTATCCGTCCCGGAAGGGGTCGAGGCCCAGGGCCGTCACGGCCCCCTTGATGGGCGTGCGTGTCGGCGAGCCGGGCCGTGCCGTGAGGCGTGGGCCCACCACGGGTTCGATGACCGCCGGGGCGCAGCCCAGGAAGCCGGGCGCCATGAGCGCGCCCAGCGCCACCCGCACGAAGGTACGTCGGGACTGCATGGGTTGGTCGATCATGTCTTCCCGTACGGCGAAGGCCCGCTGGCGATTTCACGTCCCCATGCGCGCATGAGGGCCGCATCGTAGGTTGGGGAAGTCCAACCGTGCCTGCCCGTGTCTCCATCCAGGACCCTCCCCTTTTGACACCTTCGCGCCCCCCCCGCGACGGCCCTGCTCCTTGCCGTGGCGCTGGCGGCGGCTCCTGCGCCCGGCTCGGGGCAGCAGTTCGCACCGGTCCCCATTCGCGGACGGGTCGCGGATGCCGTCACCGCCCAACCCGTGCCGGGGGCCGTGGTCCGGCACCTTACGAGTCCGGCGGTCACGGTCACGGACTCGGCCGGTGCGTTCCTGCTGATGCTCCCTCCCGACGGTCGGTATCCGCTTCGTGTCGAGCAGTTGGGGTACGAGACGTCCCTGTTGGTGCTGCCCTCGACCGCACCCATCGAATTCTCGGAACTATCCCTGACGGCGGCGCCCCTGGAGCTCAAAGGGATCGAGGTTACGGTGGATCGTTTCGCACAACGCCGGCGGCAAGCGTCCCGGACGGTTCGGGTGGTGGGAGCCGAGCGACTCGCGCAGGCATACGGCGATACCTACCAGGTCGTCGCGCGACTGGTCACCGGCGCCCGTCCCTGCCCGCTCGACAGTCGACAGATCTGCAGACAAGCGCCGGGGGGGTTGAAGCCCGTAGCCGTCTGTGCCGACGACCGGACCTCCTACGACGTGCCCGCCGATCTGGAGAGGCTGCAGCCCGCCGACCTATACCTCGTCGAGGTCTACGAGGGTTTCGATCGGAGCAGCGACGTCTCGGTACGGGTCTATACCCGCGCCTTCGTGGCTGGCCTCGCCGGTGGTCAGCGTCTGCTGCGACCCTGGCGTTGGGGGTGTGCGGCATAGGGGACCGAAAGCTTCCGGGGAGGCCTACGTCCCCACGTGCACCACGCATGTTCGCATGTGACCCCGGCGCCGATGCTCCCAAACGTAGATGCCCTGCCACGTCCCCAGGGCGAGGCGTCCCGCCACCACCGGAATGGACAGGGTCGTGGAGGTCAGCGCCGCCTTGATGTGCGACGGCATGTCGTCCGGGCCTTCCGCCGTGTGGGTGAAATGCGGATTCCCCTCGGGGACGTGGCGGTCCAGCCATTCCTCGAGATCGTGCCGGGCCGATGGGTCGGCGTTCTCCTGGATGGTGAGGCTGGCCGAGGTGTGCTGGATCAGGATCGTGCACAGGCCCTCCTCGACACCGGACGCCCGGACCACAGACTGCACCTCCGTGGTGATTTCGTGGAGTCCCTTGCCTCGGGTCTGGGCGTGAAGGGTCTCGATCACCGTGTCCTCCTCGTGGCTATTCGAAGCCCTCGTAGGTGGCTTTCATGTCGTCCTTGGAAAGGACGCGGAAGGCCATGTGGGTGTCGGTCCGCTGGATACCCTTCACCTTGGCGATCTGCTCCGTCACCACCTCGGCCACCTGCTCCCAGTGAAGCACCTTGACCTTTGCGATGAGGTCCCAGTCACCGGTCACGGAGTAGACTTCGTCCACACCGGGAAAGTCCACGATGCTTCGGGCCGCTTCGGGGATCTGGTCTCGTTCGCAGCGGATCATGACCAGCGCGACGATCATTCTTCTGCTCCTCGGTACATGACGACGTGAGCCCGTTCCAGGGTGATGAGTCCCCCGCCCATGAGCGCATCCAGGTGGGGAAGAATGCCTTGGAGGATGGCCTCGTCCTCCACGACCTCCACGATGATGGGAAGATCGTCCGAAAGGCGCAGTACCGTGCTCGTGTGCAGCCGCGCACTGGCTCCGAAGCCCGCGATGGCCCGGACCACGGTGGCTCCCGCGCATCCCTCGTCGCGCAGGGTGAGCAGGATGGCCTCCCAGAGGGGTCTTCCCTTGTGGGGTCCGGCGGCGCAGTGATCGCTCTCCCCCAGGAAGATCCTCATGAGGGTGCGCTCTCCTTCGAACCGTGCGGCCATGTCAGCTCCTCCCTTGAAGGATGCTGGACGCCAGAACCCCCCCCACGACCACGGCCGCGATACCCAACGCGACGCTCCCCAACGTGTACCCGCCGGCCCGCCACCATTCGCCGTCCCGGAGCATGGCGGTAGCCTCGAAGCTGAACGTGCTGAACGTGGTGAACGACCCCAGAAACCCGATGGTGATGAACTGGCGCGTTTCGGGTGATGCCACCGTGCCTTGGAGCCACACCAGGGAGAACCCCAACAGCAACGAGCCCGTGGCGTTCACCGCGAAGGTGCCCCACGGAAAGAAGCCTCCGGCGAGGTGTTGAACCCATCCCGAGGCCAGGTAGCGGGCCACGGCCCCCACGGCGCCGCCCGAGGCTACCGCGAGCAGCATGCTCACGCGGGGAGTCCGGGCCGGGAGAGAAACGCCTCGATGGCCGAGGCGATCTCACCGGGCTGGTCTTCCTGGATGAAGTGCTTGGCGTCCAGACGGTGCACCGTCACCAGGCTGAAGTCCTCCCGGAAGCGCTCCATGAACTGGCGGGGGAAGGCGACGTCCTCGATGCCCCACGTGAGGAGGAGCGGCACGTTGGCCATCTGCTCCTGGACTTCGTCCGCCAGATCCGCCAGCCATTCGGAGGCCTCCATGAGCTGCCGTGGCAATTCGGCCACGCCGATGCGGCTCTTGGATGTCGGGAATGGCTCGCGGTAGTGATGCAGCACCTCCTCGGCGAGGGGATACTTCACCCCCAGCGGCACGATCTTCTCCACGAACAGGTTTCGCCGCAGGATCTGGTTCTGGAGGGGCGCCGAACTCATGACGTAGGCGAAGGCCTTCATCTGCCAGGTTTCCAGGGGCCAATACCAGGTATTGCCCATGACCAGCGCCCTGAGGCGGGGCAGCGCGTCCAATGCGACGCGCATGCCGATGGGACCGCCCCAGTCCTGGCCCATGATGGTGAGGTTCTTCAGGTCCAGGTGGCGAATCAGAGCGCCCACCACCTCGGCGTGCTCCTGGGGCGTGTACCCGTAGTTCTCGGGTCGGGCCGAGAGTCCGAAGCCCGGGTAGTCCAACGCGATGCACCGGAAGCGCTTGCGCAGCCGGATGATGATCCCTCGGTACAAGAAGCTCCAGGTGGGATTCCCGTGCAGGAACAGGATGGGTGCTCCCGCTCCTTCGTCCACGTAGTGCACGGGGCCTTCGGGGCACGCGAACCACTTGGACTCGAAGGGGAAGAGTCGGCGGTCGGGCTGGAAGGGGGGGATGTGGGCCACGGCTTCGCGTCTCGTGCTGGAGAGATCCATGGAAACGATGCGGGAAGGTGGGCCCCCTGGAAAGGGGACGCCGGGCCCCCGTTGCGTCCGGGCCCTCGCTTCGCTATCGCATTGGACCGATCCGAGCCACCACGACGAGCGATTGTCTCCATGCGTTCTCACTTTTCTTCCGTCTCCGGGGCCGTGCTGGCGTCGGCCCTCGCGTCCTTGTCGGCCTGCGCGCCGACGGCGCCCCTCCTCCCCGCCCCCGCGAGGGCCAGCGACGAAGCCTTGACCGAACAGGTCTTCGGCGCCCTTCGCGGAGATTCCGCCCGGCTGGAGGTGTTCCTGAGGGCCATGCCCAAGGGGGGAGACCTCCACACCCACCTGTCCGGCGCGATCTACGCCGAGAGCTTCCTGCGCTGGGCGGCGGAAGACGGTTTGTGCGTGGATACGGCGAGGCTGGCCATCGTGTCGTCGCCGTGCGACGCCGCGGCTGGCCGCCTGCCGTCTGCGGCCCTGCCGGGAGGGCTTCGCGACCGCCTCATCGACGCGTTCTCCACAAGGAACTACAAGCCCGCGGTGGAGAATGGCCACGAGCGCTTCTTCACCACGTTCGACCGGTTCGGTCTGGTGTCCGCGACGCACGTCGGGGACATGCTGGCCGAGGTGGCTTCCCGCGCGGCTTCGGGGGCGGTGCGCTACGTGGAGATCATGCACACGGCCGGAGGACTCAAGGTGAACGCCTTGGGTGCCGCCGCAGGGTGGAGCGACGACTGGGGAGGGCTCCGGGAGCGCCTCCTCGCGGCCGGGCTCCGGGATACCCTCGTGTCCATCTCGCGAGAGATGGACGGGGACGAGGCTCGCCGCGACGCTGCGCTGCGTTGTGGGACCGACGCTCCGGACGCCGGGTGCGCGGTGACCCAGCGGTATCTCTACCAGGTGCTCCGCGCGTTTCCCCGGGAGCAGGTCTTCGCGCAGATCCTGGGGGGCTTCGAGTTGACCCGGTCCGATCCGCGCTTCGTAGGCTTCAACCTTGTGCAGCCCGAAGACGACAGGGTCGCCATGGACGACTATGCGCTTCATATGCGCATCATCGGGTTCCTGCGGCAGTTCTACCCCGAGGTTCCCGTGTCCCTTCATGCGGGTGAACTCACCCACGGACTCGTGCCGCCCGAGGGGCTCCGCTTCCACATCCGCGACGCCGTCGAAGTGGCCGGGGCGAAGCGCATCGGCCACGGCGTCGACGTCCTCATGGAGCGCGACCCCGATGGGCTTTTGCGCGCCATGGCCGCTCGCCGCGTCATGGTGGAGATCAACCTCACCAGCAACGACGTGATCCTGGGTGTGACCGGTGCCCGGCACCCCCTGCGGACCTACCTGGCCTACGGTGTGCCGGTGGCGCTCTCCACCGACGACGAAGGCGTGTCGCGCTCGTCCATGACGTTGGAATACCGGAAGGCCGTCGAGGAGCAGGGCGTGGACTACCGAACCCTCAAGGCCATGGCGCGGAACTCACTGGAGTACGCCTTCGTGGAGGGTGAGAGCCTGTGGACAGACTTCGCGGCTCTGGTGGCCACGGATGGGTGCTCGCCGGGGGCGGGGGGCTACCAGGGAGATGCGTGCGTCGCCTTCAGGGGAGAGAACCGGAAAGCCGACCTTCAGGTGTCGCTGGAGTTGGCGCTGCGAGACTTCGAGGCGAAGGTGTCGGCCGGGGGGTATCCTTTCGCGAGGTAGGGCGCGCCGGACGTCTCGCTGACACCGAGGTCGTTAACATCCCGGGACCCTGCCCCGTATTACGGTCATGGAGAGCACGGGAGCCGGTCGCGCCGGGAGTGTCGTGGACGAGCAAGTCATTACCGCATGGGCCACCCGGTTCCGGGACGGTGACGAGCGGAGCTTCAGGAGGCTCGTGGACGCCCTCACCCGCACCCTCATCGCCATGGCGTACCGCTATACGGGCGACTGGGAGTGGGCCCGGGACCTGACCCAGGAGACGTGGATCCGCGTGCACCAGCAGATCCACCGGTACGATTCCACGCGTTCCTTCGTCACCTGGCTGCACACGGTGCACCGGAACGGGTGCCTGGACCACGCACGGCGGGCATGGACGCGCCGGGAATCCCCCTATGGCGCCGACGCCCTGGCCCGCCTGGGCGGCGAGGCCCCCGAGGACCCGGCCCGGGACGTGGAGCGCCGGGAATTCCACGAGCAGGTGCTCCAGGCCGCCGCCGGCCTCAGCGAGAGCCAGCGCCAGGTCTTCGTTCGCGTGGATCTCGAGCAGGGGGAGCAGACGCAGGTGGCCAGGGACCTGGGCATCCGCCCGGGCACGCTGAGGACGACACTTCACTTCGCACGCCGGAAGGTGGCGGAGGCCTTGAACGCTTTGGAGGAGGGGACGTGATGGACCGAGTGGACTGCGCGGTGTTCGAGGATCAACTCGATTCGCTGCTCCGGGGAGAACTCCCCGAGACGGGCGTCACGCATCTGCGGGGGCACGCCTCGGTGTGTGCCGACTGTGCCACTCTGCTCCGCATGCGGGAGCACCTGGTGAAGCCGTCGTTGGCGGAACTGGAGGGGATGGTGCCGGACGCCTACGTGGACTCCATGTGGAGCGGAGTCCAGGGGGCCCTGGGGGTGCGGCCGGCGGTGGTCCGGCGCCGAGTCGGCCGGGTCGTGCCACTGCTTGCGGCCGCGACCGTCGCGCTGCTCCTCGCCAACGGCCTGGCGCTGCGGGAGCTGAGCCGGGTCGAACGCCGTGCCCAGGACCTCACGGAGCAGGTACTGGACCAACAGCGACGCCTGGTCGACGCGCAAGTGGCGGGCGCTCCCGGTCTACGGGGAGCGCAGGTGGGTCTCGGTGCCCGGAGTGGCGCCCTGCGGGCCCTGGAGGAGCGGACGGATCTGACCGTGGGCGACCTCCGTGTGCTTCTCGCGGGCCTGCCGGCGGACGCCCCCGTCATTGGCGCCGTCCGCGCCCGAGAGCTGACCCGCTCCCGCTTCGTGCCTGCGGTATGGCGAGACGCCATGGCCCGTCTGGAAACCGGGGGCGAGGTGACGGCCGGGGCTTTGTTG